>JAUWPE010000053.1 GCA_030611765.1 Candidatus Cloacimonadota bacterium
GAGACACGCGGATCGTATTCTGACCTGTGAATAACTTCATAAACCGAAAGATTCAGTAACTTGCTTTCTCCCAGATAGGTTACTTTTTCAAACCTGTTTAACTTGAAATCTATTGAATCTTTAACATTTTCAATGTTTTGTTGGAAATCGTCTGGCAATAATTTTATTCTTAAAAACTCGATCCAGTTTTCCCGATTATATGATGCATTGAAGTTAATAGACATTTATAATTCTCCTGTTGGGTAAACTTCCGAAGTTTTCTGTACGGTTTTCCAGCTTAGGACAAGCTTGTGACAAGCTTGTGACAAACTTAGGACATTCTTAGTGTCAACTTGGTCGGTGACTTGTTGGGAAGTTTGAAGGATAAAATATGGGATCAACATCATTTTATTAATTTTTCCAATAATAATTTACCTCGTTCTGTAAGACGGTATTTTTGAGAACGACTTTGCGGTTTCTCCGGAATTGTCATCTCTATCAAACCCGCATCAAGCGCGGGATTTAAATAGTTATTTCTGAAATACGTTGCATGCTTCAATTTAAGTATATCCATAATATTTTTTGCAGTTATTTCATCACCGTTAATATTAATAATCACTGATTTAACTTGGTCACTAACTTGGTCACTAACTTGGTCACTGCTTTGTACCGGTTTAAAATCCGGATGGATCTGAAGAGTTGTAAGAAAGTAGGTTCGATCCTGATCCATTTTGAACATTGGATTTGGTGAGCCATTGTTCTTCATGCTCTCTCTTATTTTAGGAAATCCTGTAGCTTTTCCTTCTGTAAGATGAAGTTCTTTCAGGAAATCCCCGATTCTTCTGTTCCTGTAACATCGGGCAGTGACTCTAAATTGTTTCAAACTATCATTATCTATTGGCGGTAATGGTCCCGGGAATGATAAAATTTCTATCTGATTTTGCTTAATGCTTACTTCAACCGATTCTCTTAGTTCATAACTCTTGTGATAGATTGAATTGACTAAAGCTTCTTCAATTGCTTCGTACGGATAATTATATAGTCGGTTTGCCTCTGCCTTCCCGTTAACTTTTTGTACTTTTTCTTTTATAATGCTGTTTTTTATGTATTGAAGTGCAGATCGAATCTGAACGTGTAATGGACCAGTAAAGGTTTTCTCTATCAAATTATCCCCAACATCATCTAAGAATTCTACAATTTCAATCTTTGCACATGGAAAGTGTTTTGATGGATCGGAAGTAAAAAACAATAAACCAACATTAAGAGGTTTGAAATATTCTTGTGGTCCTCTACCGATTTGAAGGACATGAGATATTTCTTCCATGGTCGTATTGCTTTGAATTGTAAAATCACTATTAATTTCCTTAAGAAATTCTTTAATCAAATTTAGCTCAAAATCGTTGATATCAGCGTGATAATTAATTCGGTCATCATGAGGTATTTTTTCAGATAAGCTAAAAAGTAATTGTTCATCATCTCTTTTTGCTTTCACACTTTTCGAATACCTGCGGATCCATGAAAAGTATTGTGATCCTTTCTTTAAAGTTCCCGGTGCTTTATAGGGTCGAGCATCTCCACCTGGAACCCAAACGATTAAAATATGTTTGTTCATATAAAAATAGGGTTCGACTACCGGAAAATACTTTGGTGTAAGATGATAACAAATTTCGTGGAGTTTTCTCTGGATCGGATCCAACTGATTTTGTTGCAAGCCATTGGGCGGAAGAATAGGTGTGCCGTTCTTTTCTTCGACTCCGATAATAATATAACCACCACCCCAGTTATTGATATCGTTTGCAAAAGCGCATATAGAATGAAGAGTGTCTTCAGGATTCCAACCTTTTTTAAATTCCAGACGCTCCCATTCGACAACTTTTCCATTCAGCAGTTCTTTAATATTTATCGGTAAAGCCATTTCACATACCTTCAAATTAATTCTTCTGCCAGAATAAAGGTTTCAGTTCCTTCGTCAATTTTATTTGCAGTTTTAATGATCTTTGCCAGGTAAGAATGTGTCACTAATTTCATTAAATCTTCAACATCTTCATTCAAACTTTCTTTATCGATTTTTCTGATCAATGTAAAAACACCGTCAGGCAAACTGTTCAACTCTTTTGCTACAAAATACAGGTCGGAAAGATAATCTTTCTTTTGGGGGATTAATTCTATCAATTTTTCGATTTTATTGATTGCTTCACCTTTTTTACCGGAAGTTGATACTTGAGTTTTGGAAATGAACATATTTTCTTTTGTTTGTTGATAAATTTTTTCAAAATGTTTTGAAACTTTCTTTGGCTTTTCGGAAATTTCTGCTTCAAAGAGTTCGAATGCTTCTTCCACAGATAGAGCAGAAGATTTTGTTTCACTTGTCCCTAATCTGAAAGTGTAATCCTCTGCTTTTTTGCCAAAAATAATAACTCCGGATTTTGATTTCCTTTCAGTTCGCTGAATTCTTGAACGACGCGGGATAGAAAGAGCTTTTTCGATCAATTCAGGTTTCTTCTTTTTAAGATAATATAGATCATCTTGATATTTTGTGTCCCACGATTCAATTTCTTGCAATTTCAAAGCTTCATTGTATTTCTGATAGAAATATGATCGAAGTTCTTCATCTTTAGTCAGAACTTTTGTGTCTTCTCCCAGAAGTGCATCTATCATCGCTTTCTTTAAAGTTGAGATTTGTTTTACTCGAATTTCCTCTTCACCGATATCAGTTGGAAAATAATTATAAATATAGAGTTTATCAAACAACATTTTTCCGATTCTATTGATTCTTCCCACTCTTTGAATAACTCTGGTTGGATTATAAGGAATATCATAATTGAAAACCGTTCCGGCTCTGTTCAGATTTACACCTTCAGAAAGGGCGTCCGTTGCGACAATGACGTCATAATCATCTTTCTGGATTTTGTGGGAAGCATCGAAATTTTCTCTTATGATTTTTTTATTTTTAGTGGATGAGACGCTTGAGGAAAAATAAAACGCTCTGATGTTTTTATCTTTTTTTATTTCTTCAAATATATATTTTGCAGTATCGGTGTATTCGCTGAAAATGACTATCTTTCTTTTGGGATCAGCTTGCAGTTGCCGGTGAATTTCAATTTTGAAATTTTCCAGTTTTGGGTCAGATTGAATCCCGTCTTTAAACCAATCCTTTCTAATGCTTTTCAGCAAATTCAAATCCTGATTTAAGTCTTTGATAAAATCTTCTTTCAAGTCATCTTTGGGAATGAAAAACAGACCTTTCTCAAGATGTTTTCCCAATTCTTTTTCAAAATTATAATTTTCAAGATCATTAAGAGCATCTTCTCCTAAATCCAATGAGTCGATGTCCGGCAAATTACCTTTCTTAAAAACAGGAACTCTGGCAGCTTTATCATAATATTCTTTCACTGATTCCATAGATTTGATCATCGCATTCAGCGTGCATCGAAAAGCGTTAACGGAACTTTCAAAACGAGAAACCAGAAGTCTTCTCATAAAATCTGCTAGATTGGATTGAGCAACGCGTATTGCATCAGCATCGATGTGTTGGTGTTCGTCTTTCAGTCTTTCCTTAAATTTCGCTAAATCTTTCAGGTAATTTACAGGTTTGTATCTGGCTCCGATCAATTCGATTTTATCCTTTTGCTTTTCTTTCTTTTTTTTGGATTCTTCAGGATAGATCGTATTCAAAGTTTTCAAATACAATTCCGCCAGCTCTCCGAGATAATATTCTTTTTCGATGGGAGCTTCGGCAAACACATATCTGAAACCCTGTTTTTTCAGATCTTCTCTATATTCTGTTATGTTTTTTAGATCGATTCGTGAACGTCTGATCAGAACAGGTTCTAAAATATGTCTAATATCTTTTGCCAGAACTTGAATTCTTCTTTTCAGCTTTGCTTCATCAACATCCTTCTTTTTTCTCTCTTGGTTTATCGCTCTATATTCTTTGATCATTTTCTGAAATTGAAAGGAAAGATTATCGACTGTTCGAATAGTTGACTTGGAGGGAATTTGAAAGAGCTTGATCATCGCAAAAATATCTTGCGGTCGGTTGTTGAAGGGCGTTGCTGTAAGCAGCATCACTTTATTTCCCTGACAAAGTCTGTGCAAATTTATGTAATCATCTGTGTTTTCATTACGAAATTTATGAGCTTCATCAACTATTATCAGCACTTCTTCGTCATTCCAGACATTCTGCAGATGATCGAGAGCTTTAGGAATTGAACCTGTTCCGAAAACAACAGCATTAAAGTTAAAAATAGTACGATATTCTTTGTCCCATTGATAATGCAAATTTGGTGGTGCAATGATAATCACTTTCTTCCGCATATTAAAAGCAACTGCGGAAGCAATGATACTTTTTCCAAGTCCTACAACGTCAGAGATCAATACACCATTGTGCTGTTCGATGATTTGCATGGATTTCTTTATCGCATCGATTTGGTATTTCAAATTGAAGAATTGTCCGTCTGTGATTTCATCTGGTAATGTAATTTCTCCAGACTCTTTTATTGAGAAATATTCAATTAATACTCTGATGTAAAACAAATATGGTTTATAGAGTTTATCGATCCAGACTTTTTCGACAACTTCTTCCATAAATTCATCTAAATTTCCTTCGTTCACAATATTAATTGCTGTTTCCCAGAGTTCATCGAATATTCTTTTTCCTTCCGGATATTCATCTCTTAAAATTACGTTAATTTCATGCTGTCCCTTCAAACCTGCTCTTGTCAAATTACTTGAGCCGGTTATCATTGTTCCCGGATTTAAGCCATTTTGATTTACTTCTTCTTTGTGTTCGAATAAATATAATTTTGCGTGATTGGGATGTTCTGTTTTTCTTATTTCAAGAAATCCGTCTTTTATTTTATTTATGAAAATTCTAAAGGCTTCCTGCTTTTCTACGGAATCGAAGTAATCAGTATCATTGAAAACTTCGACAAAGGATTTATAATAACTTTTCTTTATCTCCAATCTCGATTGATTTATTTCCTGAATGATGGTGAATTCTTTAATTTTGTTGGAAATATTTTTTTCAATATTCATACCAACTAATATTTTCAACTGTTTATCACCAATGTTTTTATAAATTTGTTCAAAACCTGAGAAATAGAAATATCCTACAAGAAAGAACAAATTGTTAGAACTTGGTAAAATATTATCAATAATCTCGGATAGAAACTCTTTTTGATTTGTAACCAGTTTTGCCATTTTCGATTTCCTCATGTATAAATACTTATTGTTGATTTTTTCAAATCAACATTTCTTTTATTTATTTTATATCTAAATCATTGTCAAATATAAAGCAAAAACAATACAATTATTTATGAATTCACATTCACTCTATCGTAAAATATCTATGCACGATCTTCAATAAATTCTTCCAACCGGTCATCATCATCTTCACATTTGTTCCGTATAATGCTTGGATGATACACTTCAATCCGTTATAAACCTTCTTACTGTAGGAATGCCACCAGATATTCTTTCGTACAAAGAGAAGGATATCATTCACGATGACCTATGGCTGCGTCATTTCATCAAATCCGGGACGAATAAATGAGCGTGCCTTTGGAAAGGTGTTCTCAGCAATAGATAATATTCGTTTTAATAAATTGAGCAATTCTATAATGGATTTTCCTCTTTCAGGAAAAAAATGCAGCAGTTGTCCCCAAGCACCGATAGAACGATCGATTCCGATCAAAGCAACTTTTGCCGAACCATTCATATCAGCTGAAGAAATATCGTCGTTCAATTCTATACTAAAAAAAGCCCGTCTTAATTTTACCTCTATCTGATATTGATACCAACAGATAATATCTACTATTTCTTCAATTTTTTGACGATTTTTCTCAAATTTATTTGCTGTCTCTTCGTCGATGTAATACGGATCATCAAACCATTTTTTTACTTTCATGGCATAATCATCTGACAATATAATTAAAAACTGATCATCTGTATTAATATCAGAATCATCATCACCGGTAATATCCTCAATATCATACCCTCTTTCCCGCATCGATTCTTTTAACATTTCCATAGTTTCCCTCATCATCTCAGTAAATCTCTGCCAGAATTCTTTATTTTCGATGTCTTTGTTTTTCAGGTCTCCGAATCTTTCTTCGTAGATTTTATAATTCAAACAGCGTGAAGTAAATGCACATTTTTCACACCATCGATCACAATAATTATAAATACCTTCGATGTGGTTTGGATCTTTCGCCAGCTCTTTTATTGATTTTTTGATCATATATTTTTCCTCTAACTTATAGTTCTAAAGGTTACAAAAAATTCGGACTATGGTCCCACCGAATTCTTCAACTTTTTTGATATAGACATCCAAATCATCGACACCAATTGTATTGATGATGCGTTCTTCGCCCTCAGCTCTGCCAATTCCGCCATCAATACCTTCGCCCTCGCCTGTTGAGACCAGCCAATAATCCGATGGTCCATCCCATTTGTCGAATTTCTATTCGAAGGCATTTTTATAGAATTCAATAATTTTTTCCGGTTCCTAGTCATTTATTTCGAAGTAAATTATGCGTGGCATAAGTGCTCCTTATTGTATTTAGAATCTATACACTATGTAACGATTTCTTTTTCAATTTTTTGTTTTTTCGCACTTGTCACAAGCTCTTCGACTTATGACAAGTACTTACTACATTTTCTTGAGACTGCCTGCCAGGGCGGAGCGTAGCGTAGACTGGTCGGAGAGCATGTCTTAAGTGATAAATAAATTACCTATTTTTTATTACTCCGATAACCTCTATATCATCTACTTCCCAGGAGGTGGCTTTATTTGGACTGGAATTTGTATATTTAAACGCAATATGAACATTGTCATCCGCAAAATCGGAGATATCAATATAACCTGAATGTTCCCATACATAATGCCCTTTAGAAAGATAAGTTTCAAGGGGAATCCATGTTGCATCTTCAGGATTATTTCCCTCTGTATAATTTGTTGAGATGAACGCCTCTATTCCTGGATAAAGGTCTTCATAATTTTTCGCAGTTTCAAAACTAAGTATTATATCTCGATAATTATATAAATTCAAACTTGGAGAGATAAGCCAATCCTCGCAGGGCTCATTCGCCTTGTATCCGCTCATTTTCATGAAGTGCCTGTCTCCGTATGATGAATGATACCAGTTTTTGTTACTAGCTTCGCTATAAGCAGACCAACCATCCCAGCCATCCTCAAAGGAACTGGAAAGAAGTGTTTGGGCAAGAGGATCAATTCCGTGACCTTTAAGTATCACAAATTTTGTTTCAGCTCCTTCAGATGAGAGGAAAAGCGTATCTTCATAGACGATTTTTTTATCTGGCTTGAAATAGATAGATATTTGCTTGTTAACAAATCCATCCATCGGCTGAAATTGCAAATTATACATTGGGTACTCATCTTTTTTGTATGAAATAAAGAATGGCGAGGAGGTAGAAAGAGTTACATTTCCAATTAGGTCATACCCGCTAACTACAAAAGGCTGAGGTTCGGAACGTTGCCCTATTCTTTGATTGCCAAAGCGAATAGTCGTTTCTGAATAATTTACAACAGGATGCAACTCAGGTTCACCCCAAATAAGTGCAACAAATTCGGGATGATCAATAAAGGGATTCCGATTGTGCTGATATGAGTAAATTACCTCGTTACGATGCCGCTCCCTTTCATCAACCAGATCAAGTTCGTGCCACTGAATCAGCGTTGAGAGCTTTCCAAATTTTGGACCATAGGTTCCGGTTTTATCCAAGAGTTCAAGATCATAGGTATTCCCATCGCCTTCATATCGAACTGCCATGTAGAAGAGCATTCTTGCAACGTCGCCTTTTATCCTATCCGGCGGCTCCCAGGAATCAAAATCATAGTAACACCCCTCTACTTCTTCCAATTCAAATCCTCCCCAATCAAAGTCACGATTGCCACGAGCGCCATTCACAGAACGGTCTGCGGGTCTGAGATGGTGAACATCTGTATATGCTGTATCAGACATGTCAGGAAAGCCGTGAGACTTTGCCCATACATGCTCCCTGTTCCATGCATCTTCGTGAGAAATGCCGTATTCATTCATATAATCAAAGTTGTCGCCATGATCTTGAAAATCTTTATCCTGCGAACGTCCGGAATAGATCAAAATAACATTTTCAGGATTCGTCAAATCAACATCGGATTCGATTATTATATCCTTTGTCGCCACGGTCGAATCACTGAAGTAGGGATACATAACATGATCCTTGATGAGATTATGTAAAGCATCTCTCAAAGAATCACCTTCCAGACCGACAACAGATTCATAGTATTCTTCAACTGTAATTGGAGTAAAAGCATAAACGATCTGAGAAAATATCAGAAAACAAACAAACAATAATATTTTTTCCATAACCAACCTTCTATTTTTTCACAAATCCAAGATATGTTTGCGGGAATTTATCTGTAACAAGCAAAAATCCCTCATCTCCATAGCTTACAATCCCTTCCCAATTTCTCGAATTGTTATCATCGATCAATTTGAGCTGGATTGGCGCTTTCTTATTTAATGTAATGCCCTCAGGCGAGTAGTGAAATTCCAACAAGCGTTCAACAGTGTTATTTTTTTTATGAGTTTCACCTTCACCATATTTCTGTGCTATCGGATCAAGAGAGAAATTTTTATCCTTCTGATCACCAGGCCACAAATAATTGATCATCCAGAAATTATTGTTTTCATCAAGTTCTGTTGCGTCGGTTAATCTGTATTCAATATATGGTAATGAGAGCGAATCAACTAAATTCAATGAGTGGTCAAAAACATAAGCATAAGGTTCTGTCCCAAGTTGTTCACTATTCAATTCATAAATAGTAATCACTCGATCATCAGTAACAAGTATTGTCTCGTCTGTTGCATTAGATATTGGAGCTCTGGGAGGTAATTCTACTCTTCCATCCACTTCCACAGTAATAGTTTTCATGTCATCTGAAATGGTTCCCTTGAAGAGATATCCCATCATTTCTGCAGGACTGGATTCAACAGTAAAAAATACAGTATTTCCATAAAAAGCAATGGCTTCAAAACCCTCATATCCTTCAATAATATCTTTTAAATCCGGTGCATTCAGTTCAATGGGAATCGGTTTAATAGGTTCCGAATTTGTGCCATTCAAATATTCTTTAATTACAGATATTGGAATCGCAAAAAAGGAGCCGTCGTAGTTTGAAGGAAAAAGATGGGGATACTGAGGGAGTAAAATAAGGTAGTCACCATACCAGGCAAGTCCGGATATTTCAGCTTTTGGTTCTGAAATTTCTCCTTCAAGAGTAATGTATTGCACTGTGATTTCTTCAGGTTGCTGAGGTTCCTCTGATTTTTGAATATCCTGAAGCGAAGAGCAGGAAAATAAAGATGCAACTACTACTAATAAAAGAATTATTTTTTTCATGATATTTCCTCATTTTTTGTTTTATATGACATTGAAGCCCGATTTCTTTGTCAAACTCCTTGTGCAAAATATTAAATTTCCTGCATCATCTTTATCAATTTTAATTGTGTAAACCAAAAACGGATATGAGATCGTGAAAAAATCCTACTTACTTTTCGATAATATTCAACATTATAAAATGAAAACAATCATAAAGAAGATATCAGGGATGTAGTATATTTTGACATTTTTTTATCGGTTTTTCATAAACAACAAAAACATTGTGTGATCAAAAAAGAACAAGATGAAAAAAAATTATCATACTCATTTTTTTCTTACCCCTTGTTGTGCTTGCCTAAGAATCTTTATCGGACTGCCAGATAATCTCGATTTCAAGAACACGAAGTCGCTTGGATTACAACTGGTCACAGGATTAGTACGACAATTGCAAGGAAATATTGACGTTGAGAGAACTACTTGCACAAAGTTTACCATAATTTTCCAAAAATAAAACTCTTTTAAGGAGATTCCATGCCTAACATGATGGATTATCAGCAAGAACAGCATATGAACTGGAAACTAACATTTCTTGTGATCATCGGCGTTCTTTTTATCTGTTTTGTTGTCTTCGGTATTCTTTCATATAATAGAGGACTTGAAAAACATGCGCTGGAAACTAATACAGAAATTTTAAGGGAAGTACTTGGCCAAATTATTCAGGAAGTGAAAGATGCAACTTATTTTATTGCTGAGCACCCCATGATCCAGGAATGGCAGGTCTCACCTACACTCGTAGATGATCATGATATCCTGATCGTACTAAATACGATAAAATATATGCTCGATGCATCGAACGTGTATATCATGGATACAAATGGGAATGTGATGGTTTGTACTCCATCCCGTGATAAAGTTTTTACCGGTCAGAATTTGAGTTTCCGTCCTTATTTTCAGGAGGCAATAAAAGGGCAAGAGTCTGTGTATCCCGCCCTAAGTGTTATAAATAAGGAACGAGGGCTTTATTTCAGCTCTCCTATCTGTCTGATAGGAAACAGTAAACCTGTTGGAGTTGCAGTAATTACATTGGCATTAGACAGATTTGATAAAGGATTAAGAAATTATTCAAACGGTGCTACCGCAGGTCTCATTTCACCAGAAGGGATCATATTCTCTTCAACAGAAAAATCATGGCTATTCAAGAGCGCCAAACCACTTACTGTCAAAGAGCGGGAAGATATCAGGGCAACACGACAATTCGCAGATAAACCGCTGGAACCACTCGGCTTGTATCTCTCAGAATTACGTGTAAAATATAATGATGAATCCTATATGCTGGTAAAGGATGATATTGCAATCCCGGGATGGCAGGTCTTTGCACTAAGCAAAACAACCAACCTTCATCCTGTTCCCCCATTCATCATGGCCGGAATATTATTAATAATTTTCGTCATTTTATACATTATACTTGCAATCGTCTATGGGAAGGAAAAAAACAACAGAAGGAGAAAAAATAATGGATAAAGAATCTTTGAAATTCCTCGAAAAATTAATGAACCTCCCCTCACCTTCAGGTTATGAACAGAAAGTTCGTCAAGCCTGGCTTGCAGAGATGAAAAAATTCTCTGACGAAGTAAAAAGCGATGTTCATGGTAATGCAATTGCAGTAGTCAATCCTGATAAACATCCTCGCATTATGCTTGCAGGGCATATGGACGAACTCGGTTTTCAGGTAGCATACATTCACGAGAAAGGGTATATTTATTTTAACAGATTAGGTGGATTTGATATTGGTATAATACCCGGGCGAAAAGTACGTATTCATACAAAAAAGGGTGCCATACTCGGTGTGGTCGGCAAAAAAGCTATTCACCTCCTTGACAAAGAAGAAAGAGAAAAGGTGCCAAAACCACATCAGCTCTATATTGATATAGGCGTGAAAGATAAAAAGCAAGCCCAAAAACTCGTTGAGATCGGCGATCCGATAACTTATGATACGAATTTTGAAAAACTTCGCAAGGACCTCTACGTTTCACGCGGTTTCGATGACAAAACCGGCGCATTCGTTGTGGCAGAAGTTATGAAGAACGTATTCAAACGAAGAAAAGAATTCAGTGGCTCGCTCTACAGTGTGGCAACAGTTCAGGAAGAAGTTGGGTTGCGCGGTGCACGCACATCTGCTTTTGGTATTGATCCTGATGTCGGTATTGCCATTGATGTGACACATGCTACAGACACACCGGATGTTGATCAGAAAAAAGTTGGCGAGATCGGACTTGGCGATGGCGCTCCTATTACTCGCGGGCCTAATATCAATCACAAAGTTTTTGAAATGCTTGTGGATATTGCAAAAAAGCATAAGATCAGCTATCAAGTAGAAGCTGCTGCTCGCCCTACTGGAACTGATGCAAATGTCATTCAAGTGACACGTGCAGGCGTAGCAACCGGATTGGTATCGATTCCCTGTCGTTATATGCACACCTATACAGAAGTTGTCTCTCTCAAGGACGTGGAAAGTGCAATCGACATTCTCACCGAGTTCTGCCTTCAGGTTGATGACTCTGTTAATTTCATAGAATAAAACTGAAACCTATTAAATACTAAACCTCTCTGCTCATGTGGAGAGGTTTTTTCATAGAACACAGACCCACGCAGATGGGACTGATTTTCACAGATAAAGAAATTATAACCGTCAGATGGAGGAGAAGAATCTCACAAACTTATGCTTGTCATTCTGATGAATGTCAGTTTTAACTGTCTGAAGAAGAATATCCCATGTTTATACTCAATCGTTTTTTGAAATATGATATTTAATTGAAAACTGAAAATTGCAAAATAGTCCGTTCTCCATTTTCCTTTCTCTTATTCCA
The DNA here is from genome assembly GCA_030611765.1 of Candidatus Cloacimonadota bacterium. Taxonomy (GTDB): domain Bacteria; phylum Cloacimonadota; class Cloacimonadia; order JGIOTU-2; family JGIOTU-2; genus Celaenobacter. The sequence goes on from JAUWPE010000053.1 coordinate 12,234, forward strand.
ATCTCAGAAGTTGCCATATTTGAAAAATTTTGGGGGTATACCAAATTGAGGTGATAAAATATTGACACAATTTATATTAAAATTAATCAATCAATTTCGACTCCTAAGAAGCGAAGCGACGAGGAGTCGAGGTTGAAGTGAAGCAATACCTCGAATCCTCGCTGCGCTTAGGATTCGAAAGTAGATTTATTGAGGTGATAAACAGGGATACCACCAAAAATTCGATGAAGATTCTCTGGATAGTGCATGAATAAAGTGTTTGCGGAGAATTCTTCGCGGAAAATTACTTTTAGAAAAACTGTTAATTTGTATCTATCCCTGCTGTTGTCACCCTGATCCGCCAGCTGGCGGATAGACTAACGTTCTTGCGAGATTCTTCGGTCGTTTCACTCCCTCAAGAATGACAATTTTTTTTTAAGGGTTAATTAATTATATCAGTGGAAACTTGTTCGCTCGCCGGCGAATCAGCATTAGCATTGTTCATATACGTTCTTTTTTTAATCTTCCGGCTGGACTTATCGTGATGAAGTCGAATTGGAGTTCAGTATTAAACTTACCAACACTCTACTCCATCAATTTAATATTTCCATATAAAAAGGGTATGTCATTCCCGAGTCCGCCAGCTGGCGGAAATCCAGTTTTGATCAATAGGGCTTTTCGAGTTTCTCGATTGCAATAGTCGAGTTTAGAAAAATCATGCTGCCTTAATATAAAAAGACTTAGATAAAAATGACTATCCTGTTAGCTCCGCATAAGTAATTCCTTTTGATAATACACTTGCATTTAGTAATCTATCAAATAATTGATTTTCAAAAAATCTACGATTCAATCTATAACAAAATTCATCTAAGTACGATTGTAAGTGTTT
>JAUWPE010000142.1 GCA_030611765.1 Candidatus Cloacimonadota bacterium
CAAAGTTAAAATGAGCGGTGAAGCTGAAAATGCACTCATGGTCGCTCAGGGTGGTCCTGCAACTAGTGATTTTGATCGTGATGTTGCCTGGCCTCTTTGGGCTGCATTCGGTGTAGCTGTCAAACCAATGACGAATCTTACTATTACTGCCGATGCACAATACAGCCAGTGGGCTAAGAGTGAAGATGAATTTAAGACAAAATTTAAGGATCCCGTATGGGCTGCTGTAACTGATTCTACCGGTGATGATACTTTCGTGCTTGATTGGAAAGATTGTACTCAGATCCGTTTCGGTGCGGAATATATGGCGAGTGAAAAATTAGCTCTCCGTGCAGGTTATTATTATGATCCTGCACCAGCTCCAGACGAAACCCTTAATATTCTTTTCCCCTCTTCGACCAACAATGTTGTAACAGCAGGTTTGGGTTTCTGTGCGGGTAAATTCGACATCGATTTCGCTCTTGAATATCTCATGGGTGAAGAACGAGATGTACCTAAATTAGCACATAACATGCCCGGGAAGCACAAACTCGACATCTTTGCTTTCAGTCTTGCTATTGGAATGGGCTTAATGTAATTTAAAAATTTAATTCTATCTCTACGGCTCGGGTTCCATCTCGAGCCGTTTTTTATTTAGAATTACCTTGTCACAAGCTTGCCAGGGCGTAGTCCCGACCTGCGGGACGAAGACTGACCTGTCACGGCGTCCTGCCTGCCACGGCGTAGCGCAGCGAAGACGGGTCTGGGCGTAGCGTAGCGAAGACTGAAGTGAAATGAAGACGGATCGGGGAGCTTGTGATAAGTAATTCTTACATCCTTCCAGTTTAAGACATACTTTTTCATTTGGAGTAGCCGACTCTGTCGGCTTAAGTGTTCAATACTTTTGCATCGAAAGACCTGATGCACTACTGAAAAAACTGGGCAATCCCTTTATTCATAGATTATACAGAAAATGTGTGTTTAATTTTTGGAGGAATCCTAACTCGGATAAACCCCGTAGGAAAACCCTTTTTCTGTTCTGTATCCTCGGATATAAGTAGTATCCAACGGGGTAAACCGAAACCAAAGAATTAGCAACGAACCTGTCTTCGTTACACTACGCCACGGCAGGCAAAACGAACAAAATCTAACAAAAAATAAAAAAAGTTCGTTGTTGTTAGTGTTTGTTAGTTGCTAAAAATTCTTTTGCCAAAAAATGCAAGGATTTTAGAATTAAGTTACTAATATAGTTTATCTTTCATGACCGCTCTTGTGCGCTTTGTTGTGAAGGAGGAATAAAAAACTCGGCTCAAGAATCCTCAAGCCGAGTTATTATTTTTGGAATAAATTAACTTACCTGTTCAACAGCCCACTTTAATGCATTCTGAAGCATGTCCTGTTCGGGAGATTTGATAAAACCATTCTCAGTAAGTGAGGTAGTGAGATTTCGTGCATATTCAATATCTTTTTTTGCTTTATTGAACGCCTCTTCGCGGGTCATTGTAATTCTGGCAACACCATCTTTAATCGCTTGCATTGCAACATCGGCAGCTTCTTCCGGGAAGACATTTGCTTCATCCATTTTAGGAACAATATTTTCAGGATCTATCCCGCGTTTTTCTGCATAATTTGCAAGAGAATAGGCAGCAGCGATAGCCATTTCGTCGGTCACTTTTCTGGCACGAACCATCAAAGCACCTTTTAGAATACCCGGGAATCCCAGTGAATTATTCACCTGATTTGGGAAGTCACCGCGCCCGGTAGCAACGATGAATGCCCCTGCTTCTTTCGCTGCATATGGATAGATTTCCGGCACAGGATTAGCGCAGGTAAATACGATTGATTTATCAGCCATCGAGCTTATCCATTCGGGCTTCACTATATCCGGACCCGGTTTGGAAAGTGCAATAAGCACATCTGCGCCATTACAGGCTTCTGCAAAATCATTGATCCTTTCAGGATTTGTCTTTTCACAGAGTTCCCACTTGCGGTAGAAGCGTTTATCAGCTTTGATATCCTCTCTGCCGGCATGCAGTCCACCCTTGGAATCAAACATGATTATTTTTTTAGGATCACCACCGGCAGCAATAATTATCCTGGCGATCGTAGTATTTGAAGCACCTGCTCCCAAATGAACAATTTTAACATCGGACAGTTTCTTATCCGCAAGTTTCAGCGCATTGACAAGTCCGGCAAGGGTCACACAGGCAGTACCTTGCGCATCATCATGCCACACTGGAATATCGCATTCTTCTCTAAGAGTATCCAGCACCTTGTAGCAATTGGGCTGAGAAATATCTTCAAGATTGATCGCTCCGAAACTGGGTTGGCACATCTTCACAAACTCAATGATCTTACCCGGATCGTGCTCACCTTTTTCATTGTAACTATCCACACAAAGTGCAACAGCATCCACGCCACCGAGATATTTCATAAGGAATGCTTTTCCTTCCATCACTCCGAGACCTCCCGGAGGAGTACAGTCACCATCTCCAAGAACGCGTGTCGAGTCACTCACTACAGCAACGAAATTTCCTCTGTTGGTAAGTTCAAAAGAAGTATCGTTGTCATCACGAATGGTAGTTGATATTTTTGACACGCCCGGGGTGTACCATACATTGAACCAGTTGAAGCCAAAAACTGCTGCTTTCGGCACAGTCTGGATCTTTCCACTGTAAAAACGATGAGCCAGTTCAGCGAGTTTTTTCAGAAAAAATGTTTTAGCTCGAGCTTTCTGTTCTTCTGTGAAGTCATCAGGAAAGACTTCATCCAGATTCTTCAATGACAAATCGACTTTTTTCATTTGTTTTTTCCTCCACAAATTATTTGTGTATTATTAATGCATTCTCATTCCGCGTTTAAAGTCCGCTCCTCCCTGATTGGGATCATACTTTTCCACCAGAGAGATCGTATCGCCTTCAGCAATACCTTCCAGAATTTCTACTTTCTGAAGGTCATTGATGCCGGTTTTCACAATTGAGGGTGTAATAAGCGTATCGGATTTCACCACATAGACAATATCATTGCCGTTTTCATCCTGGAATATTGCCTGTATGGGAATTGTTATAACACCCTTCCTCGTTTTCCCGATAATGGTCACATTGGCGCTCATGCCTGGTCGGAGTTCTTCCAGATCATCATCAATGGAAACCTTCACACGAAAAGTTCGGATATTATTATTGCTAATCGTCGCCATAGGTGAAATGTGTATGATCGTGCCTTTAAATTTTTTGTCGGGGAATGCGTCGATAGTAATCTTGGCTAATCTTCCAACAGATATCTTACCAATATCAACCTCATTGATATCTGTGAGGATGATCATTTGAGAAAGATCTGCAATGGTTATGAGCACTGTCCCGCCTGAATAGGATTCGCTGGAAACGACCATCTCCCCTTCTTCTACATTTTTATGTATGATCATGCCGGAAGCAGGGGCTGTAACTCTCAGACTTGTTTCCTGAATACCTATCTCCTCAACTAGCTGATATTGTTCTAATGCAGAATCATAGCTGATCTGTGCTAATTTAAGGGCATTCTGTGCATCACGCCACTTTTCATCGGAGATAAGATTTTTCTCGTATAATTCTTTGCTGGATTCATAATCTTTTTTGGCATTATCAAGATTGATCTCAGTTGTTTTCAAGTTACTTTTTATTCGTGAAAGGGTCTGCGCCTGTGCCATATCGGGCTCAATTTCTGCAATGATATCACTTTCCTGAATGTACTGTCCTTCCTCGATGAACATCTTTATTATGCGTCCGCTCAGCTTTGATTTCACATTGACTTCCTTAACCGGACGTATCTCCCCTACTTCATCAAGCACAATGGAGATATTATCGATCTTGGCAACTGCTGTTGGGGTCTTCTTATCACCTTCTTGTTCGGAGTTTTTCTTCTTGCCTGTCACAGAAAAAACGATCACTACAATGACAATAACAACGATTATGATCCACACAAATTTTTTCATACTAACCTGCCTTAATATCTATTTAATAATTTATCGTTTGTGATCAAATGAATATTTTCCTGAGCCATGATAAGAGAATAATACTGGCTGATCCTGGAGCTCATGCTTTTAAAGCGCTCCTGTCGTGCATTTTCAAGCTCTGTTAGATCTGCTTGCCCGAGACGGTATTTTTCATTCACCAGACCGAAATGCATTTCAGATAGATTTTCCTGTTTTTTTGCGAGTTCATAGCTCTGCTGAAGCTGGGTAAAGTTTTTCACTGCCTGTACAAAATCTTGCTGTTCTCCCTTTTTTTTATGCTCATAAAGAAGTTTCGCCTGCTTATAGCTATAGTGTGAAGTCCTGTTCGCAGGAAGATTCGTCAATGGATTGAGCAAGGGATAGGATAGTGCCAGTGTGTATTGAACCGGTGAACTTTTTGAATCAAAATCAAAGAGACCACCCTTTTCCCAATCTAGTTTTTTATTCACAGAAAAGCTCAGTGTTGGAATGAACTCCAGCCAATTCTGCACATAATTCAATTTTGACTGTTTCATGTTTTCTTTATATGAATTTACCGTAAGATTTTTTTCTATATTCAGATTAAATGTCGGATCTGCGGTAAAAGTATAATCGAGCTCTGCAAAAGTGTAGCCCTCATCATAATCGATACTCAACAGAAAGCACAGATCCATTTTGCTGTTCTCATAGTCATAATCGGATTTCAGAGAGTCGATCTGGGCACGTGAAAGATCAATTTCCGCCTGTTGCATATCGATCTCGGACACCTTGCCGTAAGTTTTCAGAATTTTTGTTTCATCATAATTCATCTTTGCGATCTTAAGCGCCAAGTTGGAAACATCATATAGCTTTTCCTTAAGAAGCACATTCAGATAGGATGAGATGATATTATAAATAAGATTTTTTCTCGTGATCTCAAGATCGATCTCATTTCTCCTTAAAGATGAAAGACTATTTGTGATGTTGAAGTAACGATAGTCGTCACTATAGATTGTCTCAGAAATGCTTATACTGCCGAATTTTGTTGATGTGTTCGCAG
>JAUWPE010000055.1 GCA_030611765.1 Candidatus Cloacimonadota bacterium
TCTGTGCATGTGTGAGACGTAAATCAGAGAAAAATTCTGAATAAAAGCAAGTGAGATGATGTTTTCGAAATGGGGTAGGTTCAGGTTTATCCTGAACATTGTAAGATTTAAACCACGAAAAGCACGAAAGCAAACGAAAAAAACGAAAAAAATTAAAACCACAGAGAACACAGAGAGAACAGAGAGAAGAAATTATAACCTTACTATATAATTAATGTAAGACATTAATGAAATAGATTGCGAAAAACAATCAAAAATCTTTATTGATTCTAAGAAAACAAATAAAAAAAATAAAAAATACTTGACATGTAGAACAGTAAGCGTATATTTAATTGAAACAAAGCAAATAGGAGTGCAAAATGAAATATTTCATTGATTTGCCTGGACATTTAGTTCAAGAAATACGAAAAGTATTAGAGAAAGGTGATTATAACACTATAAATGAATTTATATTAACTGCTCTTGAGAATCAAATAGCTATGGAAGATTCCGAAATTACAGAAGAGGATTTATTCTCATCTACTGTTCGGATACCAAAAAAAGTATCAAAGCAAAAGGAAAACAACAAACTGATTGATTTTAAAGATTTGTTATCAGTTAGTAATTTATCAGATATTGAATTCTGTGAGTACCCTAATAAATCTGATTTACAATATCCAGGTACTGATTATGAGAAATCATGGTTATGGGGGCAGATAAATAGAATATTTCCAGTTAAGCTTGCTGCAAGGATCTTATTAAAAATGCAAAATGACAATGACAATTCAGTTCGATTAGAAGATTTTGTAAAATATTCTTGTGAGATTGCAAGCAAATTTGGGCATGAGCTATCAAAGGTAAATAATGAACTTAATAGAAGCAGAGATGAAAAAACTGATGTTGCTCTTCCGGTAGAGGGGAAAAATAAATCTATTGAGCGATATAAAAACCATTTTTTAATATATCAAAGAAAGAATGATGGAATTCTTGATGGAGCACTAGGAAGAATGAAATTTGCCAATATTAATGCTGATGGTTTTGTGAGATTAACCAAAGAAGGTTATAAATTTGCAAAAATATTTAATCCTTTAATAGATGATGACATATCCAGTTCAAATACCTTATCCAAAGAAGAAAAAAAATTATACATAAATCATATTAAAATAAGAGTTCCTGAAGAACGCAATCCAATATACTTTTTTAAAAAAGTAATATCTGAAGGTAAGCAAAGTCTGAATGAAATTGATAATGAAATAAAAAAAATCAAACCAAAATGGTCAGATGCAGTCGTGGTAACTCAGAGGGCGGGTTCATTTGGTAGGATGTATGAATTAGATTTAGTTCGTAAAACTAAAGATGGTGTTAATGTTAAATACTTTTTTAAAGGAGATATTTAATGATAAATAATCAACAGCAAATTATTGCTAATATACAATCAATTGAATTTGCTAAATATCAGAATATTGATTTGGACCATTTAACTATGTACACGATAGGTATTTTGGATGAGCTAAATGTTGATCTTTCATACGAGAATGTTGTGGTTGCTGCTTTTAAACTTTTCCCTCAAAAATTTTCACTTAATGGGTTTGAAGATTATCCAGATTCAGATAGAACAAGAAATAGTCTTAATAGATGTACTATGAACAAGAAATGGCTAGGAGGGAAAGCTTTGCATGGTTTTGAAATAATAGAAAAGAGTAAATATATTATTAGTGATTCAAAGAAGAAAATTTTAGGTATTTCAATAAATAAACAAAATATTAAATCTAAAACAAGGAGGAAAGAATTAATATTGAGTGAAATTAAAAAAACATCAGCATTTCAAAAATATATAAATTCAGATATTGATGAAATAAATGAATCTGATATATGTTACTTATTACAAGGAACTTTAGATACAAAAAAGTCAATTTTATTAGATAATTTTATATTACTAAAACTATATGCAAAAGAATTAAAGAGTAGAGAAATCTTAGGTTTTATTAAAATATTAGAAGAAAATTTCAAATATTTTTTTGCAAATTAACTTGGAGGATATGATGACAATTAACAAGGGTGTAATTAAAGCAAGTGATAGTCATACTATGAGAAACATTAGAAGCGCAATACAGAATGATGTTTTTAGAGCACTAGTCGAATTAATAACAAATAGTGATGATAGTTATTTAAGACTTGAGGAATTTGGAACAAACGTAAAAGCTGAAATTGAGATTTTATACAAGAATGATGGTAATTTGTGTAGATTCGGTGTGAGAGATTTTGCTGAAGGTATGTCGTATGAAACTATTTGTAGTAGCTTTACTGAATATGGTACTACTACAAGTGGATTTCGAGAAGGTGGTAGCGTTCGCGGATATTTTGGTCAGGGAGCAAAAGATGCTTTGATAAGCATGATAGAAGGTGAAATAAATACATTTTATAATGGTGAATATATTAAATGTAAACTTTATATTGAAGATAACAAGCCCTATTATGAAATCCATTCACCAAAAGTAGCGTCAGAATCATTAAGAGAAAAATATGGAATTAAGTCTAATGGAACAGTAGTATACTTTTCAATAGATAGAGAAGTTATGAATATTAGTATACCAAAAGTATTAACTATTCATAAAGAACTAGCAAATAATTTCTTACTTAGAATTATTATGTCTAAACCTTCAAGGAAAGTATCATTAATTGATGAAAATAAGGAAGAAGTATATAAGCTGAGTTACAGGTTTGCCGAAGGTGAAGAGGTTTTTAATGATAAATTTATTTTGAACTATTTAGACTATGAAGATTTTGAGATTGAATTACGAATTTTAAGACATAAAGATGAACTAAATCAACTTGGTGAAAATCGAGATGGTGGTATTTTAATTTTAGATAGTCATGATACGGTTTTAGATATTTCATTATTTAAATATGATAATGAACCCCTTGCTTCAAAAATATTTGGATTTTTACATATAAAGAATTTCAGAACACTTTTAAAAAATGAAGAACCTGTTTTAAAACAGGAACGAACTGGTTTAGATAATAGACATCCATTCAATAAAATCTTAATTAGTGATATAGAAAAAAGATTAGATATTATTATTGAAAAAGAAAAGAAGCTTGAAGATCAGAGAATAAATCAATTTGATAAAGAGGAATCAAAAAGATTTAAAAATGCTTTCAAATTGTTAAATGAAATCGCACAAAACGAAGTGCAAGATATTACTACCTTAGGTGAAAATGATGTTGAGATTGAATTTGAAAATGGATTATTCATCCTTTCACCCAAATCAGCGAACATAACCGTAGGAAAAAGATATAATATAAAGCTTTTCATTGATAGTAATATTGTAAAGGTTGGTTCAGAAATATCATTATCTTCTTCGAATAACAAAGTGAAACTTATAACAAGAAAAGTTCTGATTTCACCTGAGGATAAGTCTAAAAAAATCATAAAAAAACATGTCACAATTCAAGGAGAAGAAGGAAATATAAAGAGCACAATTGCAGCTAGTTACAAAGAAAAATATGCTGAAGTAAGTATTTTTGTAACTCCTGAAGATGATATTTTATATGATGAAGGAATGATTTTCCAACCTCAATCTATAAGCTTAAAACCAAATAATCATAGATCAGTTAACTTGTTAGTTTATACTAAAATTATTCATACTAGTGATTTAATAAAAATCATATCAGATAATGATTCAATTCAATTTTCCCCGCAAGAGATCTATGTCAATGAGGCTGATTCTATAAGAAATATTGCAAAATATACGATTGATGTATGGGGAGATCGTGTAGGAGAATTTGGTGAAATTCAAGCAGAAATTTTTGATCTAATAGCTTTACTAGATGTTAAAATCATCTCAAAATCCCAAACAACTAAGGATAGTAATCAAACTGGAATGTTTAAAGAACCATATTTTAATTCTGAAATAAAGCCAAAGCAAAGAACATCTTATAGTAAAAGCACTGGGCAAGTTCATATTTATCAAAACTTCCCCTCCATCGAATTATATCTTGGAAAAATTCTGGAAAATAAAAAAACAATACAAGCGCAAGTTTTAATAGCTGATTTAGTTGCTGAACAATGCTTTAAAATAATAATCAGAGAAAAAATTGAGAAAGGGGGAATTTTATCCCCCAATCCTGAGGCCAAACAAGCTAGAATTGAAAGAGATATAAATGAACTATCTGAGAAATTTGGTCATAAGATTCACAAGTTATTAGTCGATCAAGATTTGTTCAGAAGATCCTTAAATAAAATGGATAACAAATAAATTGTTTTCAGATAATTATATAAGTCCTTTATCTATATAACACTTTAGCTATTAATGTCTTTAATTCATACTTGCTGTGTTATATTTTCACTCACCATTTTTCCCAATGCACGATCTTATCCAAATTTTTCCTATTCTTGCTGCCTGCAAAGGTTTTTATGGCTTTTGCATACAAACTTTGTTTATCTTTCGGGTAGCCAAAAGGACTAAGTGCAACAACTTTTATTTTGGATGGAATGCTGAGGATTTCCTGCACTTTCTTCTCATTAAAGGCACCGAGCCAGCAGGAACCGATGCCCATTTCACACGCTTGGAGCATCATCTGCTGAAAGGAGATAGCCACATCGACAAGGTAATAATCCTGCCCGTTGAGGTGTCCGCTGTCATTGGGATTGGCGCAGGCAACTATCACAACCGGCGCATCCTTGATGAAAAAATTGGATTTGCTGATCAAACCGGATCTTAATGCGAGCTTGCCGATTGTGTCTTTATCTTTGACGACAACATATTGCCAGCACTGCTTATTCTGCCACGAAGGTGCAAGCCGTCCAGCTTCGAGTATCTTGCCGAGTTTCTCATTCTCGATTTCTTTAGTATCATAACTTCGTATGCTTTTTCTGCTCAGTATTGCTTCATATACATTCATGTTTTCTCCTGATCTCAGAGATTTTACATGCACAATCTTTGACAAGTTTTTTCGATTTATTTGCGTGGGTATGCAATGAAAAAAAATATTGAAAATCAGGATTGGGCTGCGATCTGGCGAGAAGGACATACGGTTTTTATTATAGATCAGACAAAATTGCCCTTTCACTTCGAAATTGTCGAACTTTATACGTACTTAGAGACAGCCAATGCGATTCGGGATATGCTTCTGCGTGGTGCTGGAACCATTGGTGTTGCTGCAGGTTATGCAATGGCGCAGGCGTTTGCAGAGTGTTCAACCGAAAAGGATTTGCAAAAAGCAAAGTTATATATCGAATCATCACGCCCAACTGCACAGAATCTTTTTTATGCTACAAAAAGAGTTTATGAAGAAGCCAGAAATGCCGAAAATCCTGATACAAAAGCTTTTGAAACTGCTGATCAGATCCTTCATGAAGATGAGAAAAATTCTCGAATTATGGGTGAGCTTGGAGCTGAGCTTATCAAAGATGGTTTTAATATTTTAACCCACTGCAATGCTGGAAAGCTGGCGATCCAGGGTTGGGGAAGTGCACTTGCACCAATCTATGTGGCTCATGAACAGGGTAAGAATATTTTTGTCTATGCGGATGAAACACGACCGCGTTTGCAAGGAGCTAAACTTACTGCGTGGGAATTGCAGCAGGCAGGAATACCTCATGCGATCATCGTAGATAATGCTGCGGGTTCTTATATGCTGCAGAAAAAGATCGATATAGTATTTGTCGGCGCCGACAGGATCGCATGTAATGGCGATGTGGCGAACAAGATCGGAACTTATGAAAAAGCAGTACTTGCGAAAGAAAATAATATTCCATTTTACGTGGTATCTCCGTGTTCAACAATAGATTTCTCGTGCAGACACGGGGCTGATATTCCAATCGAAGAACGCTCTGCCGATGAAGTAAAAAAGCTTGGCAAAGTGCTCATTGTCAATGCTGAAAGTAATGCTCTCAATCCGGCATTTGATGTTACACCTGCAAAATATATCACTGGCATCATAACTGAAAATGGCATTCATAAACCGGAAGACATTCATACTTTGAAATAATGGAAAAATATCAGGGAATAAAGTTCAAAGTTCGATTTTTAGATGAAAGGGTTAAGAATTATCCTATCCTTGATGAGCTCATTGGCTGGGGAGAGAAGCTTTCAAAATTGGGCTGTATTCCTACGTATCCGCATCCAAATATTCCTGATAAAATAAGTTCTGCAGGGAATCTCAGTACTCGAATTGGAGACTGGTTCATCATTACTGCCGCAGGTTCAAATCTTGGAGCGCTCACGTATAAAAATTTTGTTGAGATAATAGATGTTAATATTCCCTCAAGACAGATCGATGTGAAAGGTGTTGAGGAGCCGTCATCTGAAACAATGCTGCATTACAGTATTTATCAAAAGCGGCATGATGTTCAGGTAATCTTTCATGGTCACAATAAACAATTGCTTGCACAATGTTCACGATTAGGATTGAAATCTACAAAAAAATGGTATCCTTATGGAACGCTTGAGTTGATGGAATCAGTATGTGAGGTGCTTGGGAAAGATGACACAATTCTTATAATGAAAGATCATGGATTTTTAAGTTTTGGAAAAACTTGCCGGCAGGCAGGAGAAAATATTATTCAGGTTCTAACTGAAATGGAAAATATAGAGATATAATGAACCACACGTCTTCACTCCGTTACGCCGTTGCAGGCGAAATACCAGTCTCCTCCGCCAGTTGGCGGATACGCCGTGGCGGGCACGAAAGAGGCGAAGGACACAAAAAAATTATTTTCAAAGAAGAAAATTGCACGATTCTTAGGGTAACTAATTTGAAGCTGGGTTTGCTGTTGAACTTTTCTTCATTTCCATAAGTAGGGATTGAAAGGATTGTGTTATAAAGCGAAGAAAAAAAGAAAAATTGCATCTCTAACAGTTTTTTCGTGAATTTCGTGTCTTTCGCCTGTCACGACGGAGCGAAGCGTAGTCGGATGGTTAAAAGTATTTATATGTAGGAGTAGTAATGGGCAAAACCTTTATTCAGAAGATTTTTGAGCAGAAAACAGGGAAACCAGTACACGAAGGCGAGATCGTTTTTGTCGAGCCGGATTATATATTAACCCACGACAATTCTGCAGCTATTATAAAAAAGCTCAGCCAGGTAAAAGAAGGCATTAAAGTAAAATATCCTGACCGCTTAGTGATCGTGCTCGATCATGTGATTCCTGCTGCAAGTGCGAAAACTGCGAATAATCATAAAGAGATCCGGGAATTTGTAAAAGCGCAGCATATCACACATTTTTATGATATCGGCATGGGAATTTGCCATCAAGTTCTCCCTGAAGTCGGACTTGCAAAACCGGGTAGTGTAATTGTCGGGAGTGACAGCCATACGTGCACTTATGGTGCTTTTGGTGCGTTTTCAACAGGTATTGACAGAACTGAAGCTGCAGGTATCTGGATCACGGGAGAGACATGGTTCAAGATCCCGCAATCCTATAAGATAAGTCTCGAAGGACGCTTTTCGCAGCGGGTATCCGCAAAGGATCTCGTTTTAAAAATAATCGGAGATCTCGGCGCTGATGGTGCAAATTATAAATCAGTTGAATATCATGGCTCCGGCATCAAAAATCTGGATATTTCAGATAGGATGACCATTGCAAATATGGCTGTGGAAATGGGTGCAAAGAATGGCGTATTCCCTGTTGATGAGCTCACAGAGATATGGATGAAAGATCATAATGTTGATGAGTATCACTCTGTTTGGGCAGATGATGACGCAGTGTATGAAAAGGAGTATTCCTATAATTTGAATGATATCACTCCGCAAGTTGCTTTCCCTCATACTGTCGATAATGTGAAGGATATTTCGGAAGCAGAAGGGATCAAGGTCGATCAGTGTTTTATCGGCACGTGTACAAACGGCAGGTTGGAAGACCTTCATGCTGCTGCTGCGATATTGAATGGAAAAACAGTACATCCTTTCACCCGTTTGATAGTGCTTCCTGCATCACGAGAAGTGTATCAAGAAGCAACAGATGACGGCACTTTGAGCATTCTTAACAGAGCCGGGGCAGTTATCCTTCCATCAGGATGCGGTCCGTGCCTTGGCGCTCATCAAGGTGTGATGGCAGATAATGAAGTAACCATCTCAACTGCGAACCGCAACTTCAAAGGCAGAATGGGCAATAAGACTGCGGAGATATATCTTGCATCTCCGGAAACAGTTGCTGTGTCTGCCCTCAAAGGTGTGATCACTGACCCGAGAAAAATTTAGAGTGGACATTTTGAAAAAACGTGTAGGTTATATATAAAAAAATTGCTGAGGATAATATGGAATTGAAAGAAAAAGTATCAAAGGAATTAGAGAAAATTCGTCCCGCTCTGAAAGGCGATGGCGGTGATGTAAAATTAATTGATGTTTCTGAGGATGGAGAGGTCAAGGGCGAACTTCAAGGTTCGTGCAGGGGATGTCCTTTTTCTCAGATGACGCTGAAGTACAGCATTGAAAAGCAGCTCAAAGATAAAATTCCTGAAGTGAAAAAGGTTACAGCGGTTTGAGCGTGAAAACCAAAACCCCGTTTAAGAAGATTGCCGGTTATACACTTCTTGGTCTCGGTATCATAGGATTATTTACTCCCTTTTTGCAGGGAATCCTCTTGATCTTAGCAGGGTTGGGACTGATAGATAATAAGCGGTTAAATGAATTTTTTGATAAAATGAAAAAGAAGTATGGTTTGAATTTCAAAAAGAAGAAAGAAGTTTCTGAAGATTGTTCGAGAGGAGAAGAAAGTTAGTCGGATTCTTCCTGTATAGGAAGGATTCTTATCATTACTTTCTCAATCTTTTTTGCAGTAACCTGCTTTATCGTAAACTCATAATTCTTAATTATTAATGTTTCATTGTAGCGTGGAATTCGCTCAAACTTTTCAATAAGCATACCTGCAAGGGTCTCATAATCACCTTCATAAAGATCGATATTATAATCTTCAATTAAACGCTCGATCTCAACCTCACCGTCAACGATAAAGGTTGTTTCATTCACCTTGCTGATGTCATTTTCCTGGGCGTCATATTCGTCCTCGATCTCACCAACAAGCTCTTCGAGGAGGTCTTCCACAGAAATAATGCCGGCAGTGCCGCCGTATTCATCCACCACAACTGCGATAGGTGTTTTATTCTGCTGCATCTTTTTGAGTAGTGTAGTTGCTTTCATGATCTCAGGCACAAAGTAAGCATCCCTGATAAAATTCTTTGCAGGTAAAGAAAGGTCTTCAAGTTCAAGCAGGTCATGAATGATAAGCATACCGTCGATATGATCGATATCCACTGAATATACCGGGAAACGTGTAAATCCGACTTCCTTAATTAAATTTATAACTTCCAGGATAGGAGTATCTGCTTTGACTCCGACAATGTTGGTTCGGGGTATCATAATATTTTTCGCAGTAAGATCGCGGAAGTCCAGCACTTCTTCAATAAGGTCGTGTTCATCCTTTTTCACCTGACCACCCTTTTCAGCTTCTCCAAGAAGATAAGAAAGATCATCTTTGGTAAAGAGGTGAGTACTGCTTTTCTTATCGATCTTAAATAGTCTAAAGAATGAATTATTGATCTTGCTCAGAGCCCAGATCATCGGGTGAAATAGGAATGAGAAGAATCGTATCAGAAAGAACATTTTTGGGATTGAGGTATTGCAGGTATTTCTGATAAGTATTTTGGGAATGATCTCAGCAAATATCAGAAGTCCGCCGGCAAGAAGCAGTGCTGCAAGGGTTTCAGATATAACATCCAATTTGATCATGAAGGCAGTGAAGACAGATGAAACAATGATCAACGATATATTATTACCAATAAGGGTAGTTCCCAGTACATTATCAGGATTTGTTATGAAATCGTAGAGCCGTTTTTTGCTTTTGTTCTTTGTAGATTCGTGTTTCAATCGGTGCTTGTCTATTGATACAAGACCGATTTCACTGCCGGAAAAAAAGGCAGATCCAACAAAAAATATTGCAATAATAATAATGCTTATCATTTATATTCTATTCAAGAATGATGTTATTCATTGCATAACATCTCTTCCTGCATGGCAATATGCAGAGCGTCGATGAGTTCGTCAATATTTCCATCCATAAATGATTCTAAATTATGAGAAGTATAGTTGATCCTATGATCAGTAATGCGTGATTGAGGGTAATTATAAGTGCGAATTTTTGCACTTCTGTCACCTGTGCCGACCATCGATCTGCGCTGCCTTGCTATTGACTGCTGCTGTTTTTGTATCTCGAGGTCAAGCAATCGGGAACGGAGTACTTTCATCGCTTTGGTCTTATTTTTCAATTGTGATTTCTCATCCTGACAGGTTACGACAGTATTTGTGGGCATATGGGTGATCCTTACTGCTGAATCTGTCGTATTAACACTTTGCCCGCCGGGACCGGATGAGTGGTACACATCGATCTTCAAATCATTTTCATCAATATCAAAATCAATCTTCTCCGCCTCTGGTAATACAACCACAGAAGCTGCAGAAGTGTGTATTCTTCCTGAGGATTCTGTTTCAGGTACGCGCTGAACCCGATGCACTCCGCTTTCAAATTTTAGGGTGCCGTAAGCATTCTTACCCTGAACTTCAAAGGAAATTTCCTTCAAGCCGCCCATGCCCGTAGGATTGGAATTCATGATGTCGATCTTCCATCCCTTGTTCTCGATAAAATGAGTGTACATCCTGTATAGGTCGAATGCAAAGAGGGCTGCTTCCTCTCCACCTGTGCCTGCCCGGATTTCCATGATAGCGATTTTTTCATCATTTTCATCCTTCGGAATGAGCATTGTTTTCAGCTTATGGGTAAGGTTTTCGACATTACTTTCAAGATTTGCATTTTCTTCTTCTATAAGAAGGACAAGCTCCTCTTCATCTTCATGCTTCATTGCTTCTTTGTTCTCTTTCAGGGCTTCGATGTTTCCTTGAAGTTCCTCTGCACATCGCAGAATTGCTGAGATCTCTTTGTATCTGGCGGAAATTTTCTTATATCGATCAAGATGGGTAATGATTTCAGGATCGGATAGTTGTTTTTCCAGTTTGGAATATTCCTGCTGGAGCTCGGTTACTTTATTCAGAAGATTCGTCATCATTCAAAATTTCAACATTTGGGTTTGTTATTGGTAAATTAAGTGCTGCGTGCAATGCACAGATCGCAACCTCAAGCTGCTGATTGTCCGGTTCCTGAGTAGTAATTCTCTGCAAAGCCAGACCTGGAGCAGAAAATGTTCTAACCAGCCAGTGATTGATATTTTTGCCTGAATATCTCAAGATTTCATATGAAATTCCCGAAACAAAGGGTAGGAGTAAAAAATGCAGAAGTATTCTCATGCCAAGAGGTATTGCATGACCAAGAATAAGTGCGAGGATCGTGTCAAAAATCGAGAATACAAGTATTGCTATGACCAGTACGATCATCATAAAGCTTGTTCCGCAGCGTGGATGGAAGGTTCTATACTTTTTTGTATCCTCAAGAATGAAATCCGGATTCCCCTCATAAGCAAATACAGATTTATGTTCTGCACCGTGATATTGGAATAATCGACGAACATCCTTGAGGAAACTGATGAGATAAATATACACAACAAAGAAAACAATTCTGATACATCCGGCAATCAGATTGAAGAGGATGCTTGTTTGCTCAATATTTATCCAGTAGGCAATGCGGTATGGAAGGAACACGAAAAGGAGAAAGGCGAGTCCGAAGGCAAAAATGTAGGAGAAAGCAGTATAGAGTTTATTAAGAAAAATGCTCTTCTTTTTTTTGTTCGGCTTATCCTCTTCCTCATCTTTTATTGCTTCTTCAGCAGAAAAATTTAGCGTTTTGATGCCGATTGAGAGCATTTCAATAAGAGAGACAAATCCTCGTATGATAGGCAGTCCAAGAAATTTATTTGTCTTGGTCTTGGAAACGAACTCATCTTTTTTTAGGACGATGTGTCCGTCCTTTTTTCGTAGAGCAGTAGCAATATGTTGAGGACCTCGCATCATGACGCCCTCAATAACTGCCTGACCGCCCACAGCTATTTCCGGTTTTTTTTTCATAAGCTTAAATTTTTTGGCAAAAGTGTTCTACTTAATCTTAAAATATGGTGGGTTCAAGGTGTGTAAAACTCCCCTTAGGAGAAGTGCTATTGTTCTTTTTCTTCTTTTTTTGTCTGGAATTTGCTGTATTTTTTTCTAAATTTTTCGATACGCCCTGCGCTATCCATTAATTTCTTTTTACCGGTATAGAATGGATGACATTCCGAGCAGATCTCCACGTGGATTTCCGGCATGGTGTCTCTGGTCTCAAAGGTGTTTCCGCAGGCGCATTTTACCGCACATTTTTGATACTTTGGATGAATATCTTTTTTCATTTATATGAACTCCGTTTAATACATTTTGTATTGTCACAAAATTTATGACCCCACTTTGCAGTGTCAAATTTTATGAGGCTCCTTTTCTTGTATATCATTCATGCAGCCCGATTTTTTCGAGGAATGCATGTGCTCTTTGAAGATGAGTGCCCTTCCAGTATATTTTTCCGCAATGTATGCATTGGTAGAAGTGTTCCTGTGTAGAAAATACATACTCGGGTACAAGCCCATTCACATATTCCTTTTCAATAGGTGTAGTTACATTATTGCAAAGGGGACATCGGGAGAATGCTTTTTCCCTTTGAAGAGGATACTTTTCATTGACCTCGAGAAGCTGCTGTTCAAGAGTGTTAGTGGTGAGAAAAAGAATAGGAACAGGAAATGGATGTTTCAGAAAATAGTGATTCTTTGTGATAATAATACGATCCTCGCTCTGAGCAACGCTAAGAAGAGTTACCGGTCGTATTTTATTTCTATAAAAAGTATCATAACCCAGAAGG
>JAUWPE010000082.1 GCA_030611765.1 Candidatus Cloacimonadota bacterium
AAAAGTGCAATCTTTTTCATCAATATCCTCCATAGATTTTATAGATTTTTTAGTTAATATTATTTTATTCAAAAATTTTTGATTAAAAAATCAGAAGCACAAAACTATGTCAAGTTTATAAAAGAGATAAATTGGCATAGCCCCAAAATTTTTCATATTCATGACACTTTAAGGAAAACTTATTGAATATCATCCGTATAAATAGTAAAAGCACCTCAATAAATCTACTTCGAATCCTAACCTGTCGGGGCATAACGAAGTGAAGACTGAAGCGCAGCGAGGATTCGAGGTATTGTTTCACTTCAACCTCGACTCCTCGTCGCTCCGCTCCTTAGTCACTTAATTCTATAATTCTGCTATATTTTGGCAAAATAATTTCATCTAATTCTGTGATCCCTTTTGTAGAGAGGATTCACACGGTTATAATTTATAATCAACTTTTTCATTCGTGTTATTTCGTGTTAATTCGCCTGTCACGGCGTAGTGTAACGAAGACGGATGGTTACATCTTTTTCGGTTTATCAGAGTTAGTCACTTAATTTTAATTTCCTTACATTTTTGGGCAAAATAATTTCATCTAATTCTGTGATGCCTTTATTGATAAGTGTTTATACCATTTACATTTTATCCCAACTTTTTATATATTTTTTTTATCTTTCTCGGTGATCTCTGTGGGGAATTCTTTTTGGTTCGGTTTACCCTGTTGGAATACTTATCCTACGGGGTTTATCCACTCCTTCGAAACTTCAGTAAAATTGATTACTGCCGGGTTTTATAATTTGATATTCTCGACCCACATGTAGTTTAATTTATAAGAATGGTGGAGAAGAAGGGACTCGAACCCTCGACCGCAGCATTGCGAACGCTGTGCTCTCCCAACTGAGCTACTTCCCCACATTATTTTATGTTGTATTTCTTTTTTGTTACTCTGGATGTCAATAAACAGATTTTTAATTTGGCATTATGCCTTCAGTTTCAGAACCAATTGCTCTTTTGTATTCCAAAGTTTTTTTGAGAGCGAAACATGATAGAAATGGGGATTCACAAAACGTTTCACGCCGGGATCGAGGCGATCTATATCCTTTATTCTCGTTTTGCGGATCTGCTCCAATGTGGGCAGCTCATACACAAGTTTTCCATCTTTCAGGATATCAATATGCAGTTCTTCAAGCTCTGATATTTCGTTTCTCAGAAGAGTTCGCTTCTTGGTATGTTCAATAAGATGATGAAGAGTAATTTGATCTCTATTTCGAAGATCTTCATCGTGCATTGCGATGAGATCAGCAGTCGCTTTTCCCCGCACATCATAGATGCGCCATATCTTTTTGTTTCCCGGATTTAGTATTTTTTCTTTTGCACCCGAGAGTTTCATCGCAGGAAATAACTCGCCGTTTTTCTCAATAGCAACGAGTTTATACACACCATCCAGAGCTGAAGCACCCTCAGAGGTGATCAGTCCGGTTCCCACTCCAAAAGCCAAACGGTTTATAAGACTATCGGCATCAACATCATTTTGTGAAGCTTCCTCTCTGATCTGAGTCACGATTTGCCAGATGACGAGTTCATCGAGTGCGTTAGAAAGTACGATCACTGCATTCTCGAATCCTGCTTCGTTAAGCATTTTTGCAGACTGGATTGCGAGGTATGCAAGATCGCCGGAATCGAGACGAATGCCAACCGGCTCATGCCCCTTTCTACGAAGTTCTTCAAAAACTTTTATGGCATTTGGAATACCGCTTTCCAACGTATTGATAGTATCCACAAGCAAAAGACAATCATTCGGATAGACATCTGCGTATGCTCGAAATGCATCGAGTTCATCATGACCGAGAGCCATAAATGCTTGCACCATGCAATGTGCGTGTGTTCCACTTGGTGGATTGCCAAGTGCATAGGATATGCCGGTGTTAGAGGAGAAATCTGCGCCACCGATGAGTGCTGCTCGAGTACCTGCAAGCGAGCCAAACCCCTGAGCTCTTCTCATGCCAAATTCGAGTAGTGGTCTTCCTTTACCGGCTACGTGAATTCGTGCAGCTTTTGTGGCGATCAAGGTCTGATAGTTCAAGAAGTTCAAAAGAGGTGATTCCAGAATTTGTGCCATTGCAAATGGACCCTGCACAGTTGTCAACGGCACATTTGGATGAACGACCCTTCCTTCGGGAATTGCTCGAAGCGAAATGCTGTCAAAGTTACCATACTCAAGAAGGTATTGTAAAAAATCCTCTTCAAATAATGATTTTCCACTTTGTCTCGCTTTATGCTTTCTCAGATATTGAATATCCTTTTCCCGAAATCGGGCATCTTTCATCCAATCCAGCAACCATTCCAGTCCCGCATTGATACAAAACCCGGCTTCATGCTTTCCATAGTCAGGATTGGCTCGATAAAAATAATCGAACTGAACGGTTTTCTCATGTATGCCCTGTCTGTAAAACATCTGAGCCATTGTACGCTGGTACATGTCTGTGAACAGGATACCTTCTGCGATCCGACGCTGTGCTTTATTCATAAAAGAACTCCTAAATTATTTGAGATAGTATTAATTTTTATAGAACTTCAATGTCAAATTATTGCTCGAAGGGGTAGTTCTTTGTCTTGATATAATTTGATATAATATGGTTGATTTTGATTTAATGAATAAAATGAGGATTCGAGTTGTATTTCTTAATACAGGAGTTCGAATCCTCATTATATTTGATTCAATTATACAAAGATTTCATTATCTTATTTTATCGTAGAATAATCAGCTTTTCTACCGATGAATCTATGTTTTTCGATTCGATTCTGTAGAAATATATGCCATTAGAAATATCATTACCTTTACTGTCTTTCAGATTCCACGTTGTAGAAGACATTATGCTATTTTTAGTTACGATTAGATCATTTTTTTCAATATCAAGAGATGTAATAAGCTGACCTTTGATATTATAAATCTTAATTTTTGGACTAACTATATTCTGCATGTTCATGAATTTTACAGAGAAAGTATTCTCCTGAGATGATAATGTAACTGGATTAGGATAACTTAAGATATCTATGAGAGCTTGACCTTGAATAAAGTGAGGATTATCGATTGAGAATAAGGAGTCCAGGTCAGTGTAGATTAATTCCATAAAAGTTTTAGCGCCATCCATTTCCATATAATAAAGAGGAAACCCAAGAGTGTAAATAGCACCGGTTTCGCCGGACTCATTTACATATTTAGTGCCGACCGGTGCATCTGCAAACTGCTGGTGAATAGCCATTGTGTCGGTAATACAGGTGAATATTGTTTCAGCTTGATCAGGATTAAGGAATGTTACGCTGCCAATTTTACCAAGTGGATTCCCAAGCCAATATTCAGGAAACCAAAATCCGAGGTAGATAAGGTGTAGATTAAGATCAAATGAGTTTAATTCAATGAAATCATTAACACCATGAGCTCCAACAAACATAGAGTTATCCTGATTAGGTACTCCCCAATACCAACTGTTTTCATTAAGTAACTGTGATAGTGTGGAGAGCGTATCTGCAAGACCACCGTATTTTTCTAAGAAATTTATACAAGAATAATTTGCATTTGATGGATCGCAGATCTTAGCTGTACCGGTAAAAAGCAGACTGCCTCCTTGCTTTAAATAATACCTAAGAATATCATAATGATGTACTAAATGAACCCTAGTATAATCAGAATAGAAACTCTTCGGATCATTTGCATACCACAGGATCATTTTATATGATTGAATATCTGATGGTGCAAAATAGGAGGCTAGATAATCTTGCCTAGCTTCACGATTTAATACTTGAACATTAACTAAATCTTGTAAATTAAACCAATCTGCCGTTCCACTATAATCAGCAACAAGTTCTTGATAAAAATTATTCACAGAATCTTCAATAGCAAATATATACTGATTTCGAGTATCATCAACTAAAAGTATATTATCGAACTGGCTAGCATCTACAGGTTCATGAAGAGTAAATACCAATTCTTCCTGACTTGGATCCACTGCTCCCTGGATATCAATAGAACGCACTTTAAAGGTGTGTTCTCCAATTGATAAATTTGTTAGAACACATGATTGATCTTGATCGATAGTTATCCTCATCCATTCTTCCCCGCTTAACGAATCAATAATCACCGAGCCAATAGAGGGTAAATCATCTATACCCCCATTGAGTTGAATATCCATGAATTCAATGTCACAATAGTAACGTACATATTCATCCAAATTTTCATCATAGAAGTATGTATTTCCAGAATAAATCCTTAACCTTTTAACTGAATATTCAAATTCTCCTAAGTAACTCCACCATAAATGTAGTTCCATATCTTGTGACCAGATTGCAGATAATTCTTGGTTGGCATCAACATAAAAGGGATTACCAAAATGATACTCTCCGCTGATAATTTTTTCCGGTATTGGGTGGTCCGTTATCGGATCATGAAGATAATATTCTAGGTAATGATTTTGACCTAATATGTATACATGTGGTAGAATATTCAGAGTATAACTCTTTAAGAAATCAGGAAGATAATCAGCCCATTGAACCATAAAGGGTGCAGTGTCTGGAGTAAAGTAGTCTCGTACAAAAAAAGTCATTTTTGCACAGGTAGAATCTTCCAATCCTGCATAACTTACAGCTTTGACCTGTAGCTGTGTTACTTCATAGGTTCCATCAGGATATTTTTCATTCTTTCTTAAAACAGGTTTATTGTATGGATTTCCATTTGTATAATGAGCTTTCAATAATAATTCGTCAGGATTTTCAAAGTCATGCGTTGAATGCCAGTCAGTACTGTCTATAATATTTCCCAAGTTGCCGATATGTAGCGTATCCGTTCCAAGAGATTCATAATAGACAAGACGGTATGTATAGTATTCAGTATGAGGATCACTTGAGAGCTCAAAGTTGATTGCGGATCCCACCCGACAAGAATCAATATCTCCCTGACTTGTGTTGACAAACGTTTCGGGAACATCACCACCAACATTGTGCCATCCTAAATACTGGAATGTATCAATTGGATAGACAATCCATTCAGACGTTTCAGCACTTGTACCAGATGAGACAGTCCAATCGATATTCCCGTGGAAAATTGAATCTTTCCTTACAATTGTATGATCTTTTGTTGCATCAGGTATTCCTGCTACATCCCACCCGCTGCCAGGATCCTCGTCGGGATTGCCAATAATATCAATCAAAGTCCAAGTTGTACCGCCATCTGTTGTTTTTTCCAATCCGCGAGCATCGTTGCCATTGAAGTGGACAACACTAGGATAAGAAAGTATCTCATCTGCAACATTCTTAAGACTGTCAACAGCTTCATCGGTCGTAATTACCCACACATCGTATGGCTCTAATACAGCATCATCGGGGAATTCATGCCAGAATTGCCAGCCGTTACCATTCGCTGATTGTGCTATACGATAATTATCTAATTCAATTGGTTGAATGGTAGGGTTAAAGATCTCAAGGGCTTTATTTTGACTTGATCCTTCAATATATTCAGAGAAAAAGAGATCCGGAATAAAATCATTAAGAAAATTAATATCATAATTTGCATCATCAAATTGTTCTAATAGAGAGGATATATATTGTAATTCATTAATGGTTTCATCAAGAAAAATTGCTGAATAAATTACAACAGAGTCGCCAGGAGCTAAGTTGAGACTATTTGCTGTCGGATTTGTGAATCCCTGTTGATCTCCATAATATGAATACATAAATCGTGTATCACATGGATAGTTTATTTGTGCATTTGGATCTTCACGGAGAGAAATGTACTCAAAGGAGAACGGATCAGAGTTGTGTGTCATAAGCCAGTATTTTTCGTTACGTTCCTCATAAGGAACACCATCTCTAGGTCCATCACCAACCTGCCATGTCCAGCAGGCATATTCTGCCCAATCAACATTAGAAGAAAATTTCGCCGCTACATAACCATTTGATAAACAGCCATCATGATCCGCATCATAAGTATAGGCAAACTCATACCCATCACCTGGAACGTAACTACTTACATCATCTGTAGCTCTTGCAGATGCTCCCCACGATTGAGGACCTACATCACAGTCCATCAAATATCCTAAAGCAAAATCAAAAAGAGTGTCTATTGGATTCATATTATAAATCGTTGTTTTAATAAGTGCAATTTTGTCAAAATAATGATAGGGCCAACAAAAGGATTCTTGAGAAATAGCAATGTTTAGTGGTTTATGTTCTTGCTGTGACCAATGGCTACCCCAAACTCTCTCTCCTTCAGATCCAAATGGGCTAAAATCATAAAAATACGACTTTATGTTTTCATAACCGAAGTAACCACCATCTTCATCGATCAAACCATCTCCATCATCATCATATTCCATAGAAAAACAAAAAATGCTGTCAGGATCATATGGGAAACCGATTTTTCCAAAAGGATCTTCATCAACTAAACCATCTCCATCATCGTCATAATTGGGTATTCCATCTTGTGAGTAATACTTCATTGTTGTATCTAATGGATTGTAAAGACTATATTGATTACCCAAAACGTATTCCAGTTGATTATATGCAGGAAGGAGTTCATACATATCATCATCACCATCAAAGCCAACGGTGGTCAATGTGTCAATAACTCTTCCGAATCCCATATTACCAGTACCGGTTGTTTCATGTGTAGCGTCTTGCCAGTAGAGCATCTGTCCATAGTCATTTCTGCGTTGTTTACAAGCACCGAACCATAAAGCCCCCGTATAAAGAAAATCAATTTCAGAACCTCGTGGATATTCGAGTGAGGGCCATTGTGGGACAACGTCATCACCGGATCCTAATGTTCCGTAATTAGACACACGGAATTCGTAATTACCAGAATCATGATATTTAAAGATATCTAGTATTTTTGAAGTAGCATTTTGTGGTTTAATCTGAGCCGCATAAGAGAATGAGATAAAGAAAACGAGACAAGTCATAATTACAATTTTTTTCATGTTTATCCTCTTTCGGTATATTTATTTTATCACTTCAAATAATGATATTTTTCATGTAGAAATGAATCTGCATTATAATCTTTTTGAAATACAGTACAATATTGAAAACATTCACGATTCCATTTGATAATCAGATATGAATATTATTTTTTTTATAATTAAATTGAATCCTGTCAAATTTTTCGTTAATTTTCTAAGAAATTAAAATTTTATAAAGCCAATATAAGGTAATTTATCATGATTCTCAGTATAATCGTTGCGATAAAATTTATTCTTTCCTTTATTTTTTACTTGTAATTAAATTCTTAAATTCTTCTTCATTTAATATAGTAACATTGTTTTTCCGTGCTTTATCAAGTTTCGAGCCGGGATTTTCACCTGCAACCACATAGTCGGTTTCCTTGCTCACGCTTGAAGTAGCTTGCGCACCGAGGTCTTCAACCATCTTTTGAGCTTCACTGCGTGTCCATTCATGGAGTGTTCCGGTAAATACAAATTTGAGACTATCCAAAGGAAGTTTTTTCTCACCGATTTTGTACACAGGATTTTCAAGAGTGAGTCCTGCTTCTTTGAGCTTCTCTAATTGCAGAAGATTTTCGTTCTGAGAGAAAAATGTAGTAATGCTTTCCGCAACTTCCGGACCGATCTCATATATAGAAAGGAGTTCGTCCTTCGGAGCAGTCTTTATGTAAAAGAGTGTTTGATAGTTTTCTGCGAGCACTCGGGCAAGATGCTCTCCCACAAGTGGAATTCCAAGAGCAAACAGAAATCTCGGCAATGTTTGATTTTTGCTTTTTTCAATCTCATCGATCAGATTTTGTGCCGATCTTTCACCAAATCTTTCGAGGTTTTTGACTTCATCCTTTTTCAATTCAAAGATCGAAGAGATGCTGGTGATAATGTGTGCATCCATAAGTTGGAGCACTTTTTTGCCGCCCAATCCTTGAATATTCATCGCTGTTTTTTGAGTAAAATGGATAATGCGTTCTCTCACTTGTGCAGGACAGTTTATATTGGTACAACGGGCAGATTTTTTGTCCTCGCTCATGATCACTTTGCTGTGGCAAACTGGACATCGATCCGGCATGATAAACTTTTTTTCAGAACCGCCACGATCGTCCTTAATTGGTTTGACCACATAAGGGATAACATCGCCTGCTCGCTCGACGAGAACTGTATCACCGATACGAATGTCTTTTCTTTCGATCTCGCTCTGATTGTGAAGCGACGCTCTGCTCACTTCTACACCTCCAATGCGAACCGGTTTGAGAATTGCAACAGGAGTGAGTCTGCCTGTCCTGCCGACCTGTACGATAATATTTTCCAATTTTGTTGTGCCCTGTCTGGGTTTGAATTTATAAGCAATTGCCCAGCGTGGATCTCGTTGACGAAAGCCGAGTTTTTCTCTGTCTGCAAGGACATTGATCTTAAATACAACGCCATCAATTTCATAAGGAAGGTCATCTCGTTTTTCAGTCATTTCAATATAATAATTATGAGCTTCAGCAATATTTTTGCACTTTCGTGATTCCTGAAGGTTTACTTTCAAGCCCCATTCTTTGAATGCAAGAAGCTCATCCCAATGGGTTTCAAAATTGGAATCCTCGCATTGTAAAATCTCATAAAGGAAAATGTGAAGCGGTCTCTTTGCTGTGATCTTTGAGTCCAGTTGACGAAGTGAACCGGCAGCAGCATTTCGAGGATTTGCAAACTGATCTTCACCCTCTTTTTCTCGCCTGATATTGAGTTCATTGAATTCGTCTTTGCGAATATACACTTCACCACGAATTGCGATTTTTGACGGGATTACAATATTTCCAATCCTCAATTGCAAAGGTATTTCTCTGATCGTTTTTACATTGCTGAGTACATCTTCACCCGTATATACATCGCCACGCGTTGCAGCAGTTGTGAGGTTGCCATTTTCATAGATAAGCTCGATTGAAAGCCCATCATACTTGGGTTCTGCAACGTATTCGACATTTTCCTCATCAAGAGACTTTTTG
>JAUWPE010000047.1 GCA_030611765.1 Candidatus Cloacimonadota bacterium
TTGCATTTGATAATGAAGCTGTTGAAATACGAGAAGAAATAAATAATGAGTTCATAATGCGTAAGACAGGGCAAGGGGGAGTCAATGAGGTCAAAATTGACAGCACCTATACATGGTTTGTCTGGGCGGAAGATGAGTGGCGGGAAGTTATTGATACTACTGCAACTGCCGATTCTTTGGTATTTGAATATTATTATCCGGAATCTTTATATAAAGTAGAAGAGGATTGCCTTCATCCCGATCCGAGAATTTTAACTGTAGAGGACGGGGAAGTGATTTTCTGGTAATGAAATAAAATGAATATTGAAGGCGAGAATGCGCATTCTCGCTTTTATTTTGTTTAATTTATTTTTTTTCTCTGTGCTCTCTGTGGTTAAATATACTTCAAATCATATAACAAGTAATTTCAACTCGGTCATTTTTTCAATCGAATAGCGCACTCCCTCACGTCCGAATCCGGAATTTTTTACACCGCCGTAAGGCATCTGGTCAACGCGGAAGGTAGGGGTATTATTGATGATCACACCTCCCACCTGGAGTTCCTTAAATGCATGTTTGATATGCATCAAATTATTAGTAAAGACTCCAGCTTGAAGCCCATAGACAGAATTGTTTACCATTTCAACAGCTTGCTCAAAATCCTTATAAGGAGTGAGCGTGACAACCGGTGCAAAAACCTCATTCTTCTCGACCTTCATATCGGGTTTTGTATTTGTGAGGATCGTTGCTTCGAGTTTAGTGCCTTCTCTTTTACCTCCACATAAAATTTCTGCTCCCTGTTCAACTGCTTCTTGTATCCAGTTTTCTGCTCGAATTGCTTCCTGTTCAGATATCATGCAATTGAGAAATGCTTCTTCATCGAGCGGGTGTCCCAGCTTGATTCGTTTTGTTTTTTCTACAAATTTAGTTTTGAATTCTTCAAAGATCGAGTCGTGAATAAAAAATCGCTGGGTGTGGATACAAACCTGTCCTGCATAGGCAAATCCGCCAATTATTGATTTGTCAAGGGCATCAGGGAGATTGGCATCCTCATCAATAATAAGCCCTGAATTCCCGCCAAGCTCAAGGCATATACGCTTCTTTCCGCATTGATTTTTGAGCTTCCAGCCCACGTTAGGACTTCCGGTAAAACTGATCATTTTTATATCTTCACTTTTTACCGCACTCATTATGGAAGGACCGGAACATGGAAGCACAGACAGCATACCGTCCGGTACATAATTTATGATGATCTCTGCAAGATTTAGCGCTGAAATTGGAGCCAGTGAGGATGGTTTTATGATGATCGGATTGCCGACAGCAAGTGCAGGTGCAACCTTATGAGCAACAAGATTAATGGGAAAATTAAAAGGAGTAATACCGAGGATCGGTCCGATAGGGAAGCGCTTCACCAAAGCATGAGCATGTGCTCCTTTTGGAACGCTGTCCAAACCGAAGAACTCACCATCTATCCTCTTGGCTTCTTCAGCAGCAAGCGTGAAGGTTTGGATCGCTCTCTGTACTTCGCCACGGGCAAAAGTAATATTTTTCCCGCATTCCAAAGCCAGTGTCTCAGCTAATGATTCAGCATTATTCTGTATATCCTTTGCAATTGAAAATAGAATTTCCGACCGCTCATAAGCAGGCATATTGCGGGTGATTTCAAAGCAGTTCACAGCTTTTTTTATAGCTTGTTTAATGTGAGTTTCATTTGCGATATATACAGTTCCGACAGGTGTATTATCATGTGGGCATCTGATTTCTTTTTTTTCTTGAGTTTTAACAGCGGTGTTGCCAATATAAAGCGGATATTCTCTTCTCATTGTTGCCTTCTTTCGTTTGAAATTAAAAGAAATAATACTGAAGCGATGTCAAATATTTTAGATACAATCATGGATAACTTTGATCTAATAGAGATACTATAACCACGAAAATCACGAAATAACACGAAAATATTTTTTTTATTTAAAAAAAACCACAGAGAACATCCATCGTCCTTACACCCCAAAGTGATAGGCGTGAAGTAATTTACTTTGGAGTGCAAAATCCCCCGATACGGTCATACTTTCCTACGGGGCAGGCGTGATTTTGCATAAAACAACACGGTTGTTTTACTCCAAATTCTCGTTTCTCTTTACCAAGCCCTCTGCTTGGTAAGGTCAATTGAAAGCAGGGCTTCAATAGTTTATCTTTACCAATTTTGGAATTGGTAAAGAGGGTGTGTGGTAGATTTTTTAAAGAGTCGAGGAATAGTGTAACGCATGATTCCAATCTTGCGTATCCTCCACATACTCAACATTGGAATGTTGAGTTACAACGTGAATCAGCTTAAAAACATAAGTTGGTTTGAAATTTTCCCGAGTCGTTCCTTACACGACCAACTCATGATTTTACAATTTTAAACTCAGCGTTTAACCTTATCCAATTTTAGAAAAATTAAACAGAAAAATACAAAGATTCTTGACACGATTTCATTCTTTAAGAAGTTTCATTACGTTTGTAATTGTTTGGGCATTTCTAAGAAAAAAATATGGAGTAAATATGAAGAAAATATTGTTATTGATTTTCTTTCTTTCGGTATTTTCATCACTTTCTGCGTATGAAAATGCCTTGGAAGTAAGAACAGATGTACCTGGAGTGAGTGTCTATCTCGATGGGAAATATATTGGAAATTCTGAAAGGTTTGGTGAAATTAATATATTTCGACTTGATGACATTAAACCAGGTTCACATACATTAAAATGTACATACCAAGATTATGAACCTTATACCAGCAGCGTAGAAATACCTAACGAAGGAACTGCAAATATTCAGGTGAATTTTTTACTGATAGAATGGGATGTGGAGGATATTACCGAAGAAGGCGAAGGAGAGCAGATTAAGAAAACGGGCGTAATATTTGTAAGAAGTAAACCTACAGGTGCTACGATTTATATAAATGGTATTATCCCCATAAATGAAGATGATGAAATTATACCGACTGATGCCAAACTCAAACAAATTCCTATTGGTAAAATTACAGTTCGGTGCGCTTTTGGAGACTCCAAGAATCTAGAAGGTATTTTTACCCTTGCTTCAGGTGATACCGTACGCGTCATGGCGGATTTCTTTGAAAATATAATGACAATAAGAGTACAATACAGAATTACAATAGCTTCTGACCCCGAAGGAAAGATATATCTTGATGGAAAATATATTGGATTCGGTTCAGAAATAGTAAGATTATCTCCTGGAACTTATATTGTAAAGATAGAAAAAGAAGGTTATAAAACAGTAACTCAGGCGATAAACATTACAGGTGAAGATCTATATACATACAAACTTCAACCGACCTCAGCACCAGTTGAAATTCAATCTACACCAGAAAGTGGAGCTGAAGTATGGATAAATGGAAAGAAAGTTGGAACTACACCCTATTATGATTCTCAACTGGAAGCTGGCACATATGACCTTAAACTTAAAAAGAATGGATATCAAGAAGTAAAAAAACAAATAACAATAGTTGCAGGAAAAAGCTTTAAAGAAACAATTTCTATGACTGAATATAGTGGAACAGTTAAAATTAACGCTCCCAATTCTTTAATATATATTGATAATAATTATTTTGGAAGAGATAAGCTTGAAGCGAAACTCGCTCCAGGAATTCATAATGTTGCTGCCAAAAGAGATTATTATTATAATGATGAGAAACAGGTTGAGGTCAAACTTAATGAAGAGATATCTGTAACTTTGGAACCCAAACCCAAAACAGGTTTTTTAACGGTTACAGCCAAAGAAATATATGACCACAAAAAAGCTGAGGGATTAAAGATATTTGTTGATAATAAAGATACTAAAGAAATTACTCAAAGCACCCTTGAATTACCCGTTGGTGAACACTTTATTACTTTACGTGATCCAGATTATAAAACAATATCCCAAAAAGTCACCATCAAAGAAAAACAAAATGTGTATGCAAATTTTGATGTTGAATCCTTTAGTTGGTATAGGAATAAGGCAAAAAGTTGGCGAACGAATAGCTGGATTGGCACAGTATCGACAGTTCTTCTTGCAGGTGCAGGTGTCCTGATGAATACACAAGCAAATAATGCTTATGATGATTATAGTAATGCAACTTCAACTGACGATGCATTAAGTTTTCGAGATAAAATAGAGAAATTTGAAAACTATAGAAATATATGCTATGGTTCTGCGAGTATCGCGAGTATATATGCAATTTTCAGCTGGATAAAATCCGGAGCGTATAATAGCAAAGCAAAACCGGAGGTGAGACAATGAGAAAAATAATAATCCTTTATAGTATTTTTTTAATTTTTGTGTCTTGTGATAGCCATGACTTTACTAATCCTTATGATACAAATGTAGTAATTCAGGCTCCCTCTAATTTGAGAATATTAAATGATAAATCTACCATAACTTTGAAATGGGATGATAATAGCACTGGGGAAGAGGGATTTAAAATCTCGAGAAGGATTAATCAGGGTAATTGGGATGATGATTACTATACTCTTTCAACTGAGAATGCAACTGGATTTACCGATAATAGCACTCAAACTGTAAATACCTATTCATACAAAGTAAGAGCATACGCAGGTCAAAATACTTCAAATTATTCTAATACAGTTGAAAATGAAGGTAACTTACCACCCAATCAACCTTCGAATCTTTCACCATCTAATAATGCGACATCTATATCCCTGGATGCAAATTTATCGTGGACATGTACTGATCCTGAGGGAGATCCCTTAACCTATGATGTATATTTTGGTACAGATTCGACACCAGATAATGGGGAATTAGTAAGTGAAAGCCAAAGCATTACAACATATAGTGTTAATAGCTTGGATTATGGAACTGATTATTATTGGAAAATTGTATCAAAAGACGACCATGGAAATTCAACGGTTAGCAATATTTGGAAATTTACTACATTAGGTAACTTACCACCCAATCAACCTTCGAATCTTTCACCATCTAATAATGCGACATCTATATCCCTGGATGCAAATTTATCGTGGACATGTACTGATCCTGAGGGAGATCCCTTAACCTATGATGTATATTTTGGTACAAATTTCAACCCACCTTTGGTAAATTCAGGACAAAGCTGCACAACTTATGATCCCGGCACTTTGAATGAAGAAACACCCTACTATTGGAAGATAAAAGCCCATGATGACCACTCAAATTCGACAACAGGTGATGTTTGGGAATTTACTACACAAATTGGTGGAACTGGCACAGTAACAGACATAGATGGAAATGTGTACCAGACGATAATTATTGGAGATCAGGAATGGATGATGGAGAACCTGAAAGTAACTCGTTACAGAAATGGTGATTTGATTCCAAATGTAACTGATAATTATGAGTGGGTAAACACCACGGATGGTGCGTATTGCGTATATAATAATGACCCACCCAATGCAGACACATACGGTAACCTCTACAACTTGTATGCTGTAGAGGAAGATGACAACCGTGGATTAGCTCCTGAAGGATGGCATGTTCCCACTGATGACGATTGGAAAGAGCTTGAGATGTTCCTTGGCATGACACAAGCACAGGCTGACGATACTGGATGGCGTGGCACCAATGAAGGGAGCAAATTAGCAGGAAATGCAAGTTTATGGTATAATGGTGATTTAGAAAATAATTCTGAATTTGGCACGAGTGGTTTTTCAGCGTTGCCTGGTGGTTACCGCAGCCATAATGGTAATTTCTACTATATTGGTTACGACGCAACCTTTTGGTCTTCTAGTGAGAGTAATAGTTACTATGCTTGGTACAGGAAGTTGTACTACGAGTATTCAGAAGTCTACCGTTACATTTACAGTAAGAAAGATGGTTTTTCTGTTCGTTGTGTAAGGGATTAGACCATTTTTTAAACCTCATCCCCACAGTGAAATAAAAAAAGAGGATTTCACGTGGTAAACCTGACTCCTTCTCCTGCGAAAGAGAAGGGGAATTTCTAGTTAGGAAAGTGATAGAGTAACGCATGATTCCAATCTTGCGTCAAAAACTTCTGATTGTTCCCGAATTCCTTCGGAATCATCCGAATGTTTCGATCGACTACTCACCTTCAACACTCGGGAGTTCGCTTTCAGCAAGCATTCGGAAGTTGATAAAAATACGAAATTTCTTTCACCTCAAACAATCCCGGCACTCTATCGAATAATACATCCTTCACTATGGAAACCATTGTATCCTGGTAGAGCTTTTTATCGGATTCAGTAACAGAATTGGGCTTTTTGGCTAAGGCAAGTTCTATCTTCCAAAGTCTATCCATCTGCTCATTACCGATAAGAAGATGCTTTCGATAAATAATCTCTACCGCTTTCTTATTGGGGGGATATGCAATGTGATAATGGTATTCTCTTTTGTTTGCTTCGATACTTTCATCAATGAAGTATTGATTTTTCTGCAGGTCATTTCGGCGTGAACACCCAAGTATAAATGCCACTACATCACTAACAGTATGATCTCTGCTGCTGACAAGAGTGAACATATCTTTTTCAAGAATAGGGGAATCCTTTTTCAAATTTTCCATAGCAAGCTGAGCAATCTTATATCCGCCTGCTCCGCATAAGCACACGTGCCCCAAAAACGAACAGACATCTTCAAAATGCAGCTTGTAAAATGATACACCCGGCTTGAATGAGCCGGTGAATACACCGTGCGGATAGCTCAATATAAGAGGTGGAATTTCATAAATGAAATCATAATTTGAATGCCATTGACTATTTTTATTTTTCATGGAGCGAATGTTTTGGATGAGGAATTTTTGAGGCAAGAAATTAATGTTATTCGTACGATTTATGCTTGCAATTTTCTTAACTCGGTTAAATCCCAGTTAAATAGAGAAAAAGATTTAACGGGGTGAACCGAAATCAAAAAGAATTCACCACAGAGAACACAGAGAAAGGATAGAAAATGATATTAAAAAGTTGAACAAATATTTAAATGGTATAAACATTTATCAATAAATGCTTTACAGAAATGGGTAAAAATTATTAACAAAAAATGTAATGGAATTAGAATTAAGCGACTAAGCGACTAATTAAAATT
This sequence comes from Candidatus Cloacimonadota bacterium, assembly GCA_030611765.1. Classification (GTDB taxonomy): domain Bacteria; phylum Cloacimonadota; class Cloacimonadia; order JGIOTU-2; family JGIOTU-2; genus Celaenobacter. The sequence goes on from JAUWPE010000047.1 coordinate 7,048, forward strand.
AAATTTATCATGTTATGTGCAGGCATAGTTTATTTGAAATTGCTAAACTTGACAAATATAATGGTAAAAATTTTATGGCACTAATAAATGAAAATGTCATAATTTTGTTAGATAATCAAAGCGAAAAATTTTAGGAGATAGAATGAAAACGACATTGCAAAAACTTGAGGAGATCGACTTTCGGCAGATCAAAATACCAAAGCGAATGATAACTGTGGGTGTGATCATTTTGGCTGCGATTGTTTTCCTTGTTACGGGTTTATATACTGTAAATCCGGAAGAAGTAGGTGTTATCCAAAGATTCGGAAAATATCATTCAACCACACAACCGGGACTGCATTTCAAGATTCCGTTCGGTGTGGATAAACTAACGAAAGTTAAAGTTAAACATGTATTTAAGGAAGAATTCGGATTTAGAACATTACAAGCCGGTGTTCGTACTAAATACTCTTCACAAAGTTATAACCAAGAAGCAATTATGCTTACCGGCGATTTGAATATTGCAGATGTTGAATGGATCGTTCAATACAGAATTAAGGATCCCGTAAAATATCTGTTCAATGTTAGGAATGTGGAAGAGACAATGCATGATGTATCAGAATCTGTGGTCCGGGAAGTTGTTGGAGACCGTAGCGTGGATGAGGTTATTGTGCTTAACAGAAAAGAGATCGCTGATAAATCGCAAATAATGCTTCAAGAGCAGCTTGATATTTATAATGCAGGATTGGAGATCGTTACTATCAACCTACAGAATGTGAATCCGCCTAAAGCAGTTCAGCCGGCTTTTAATAATGTGAATTCAGCAAAACAGGAGAAAGAAAGGATCATTAATGAAGCGTGGGAAAGATATAATCAGGTGATCCCTGAAGCTGAAGGAAAATCGAAGAGAACAGTTGAAGAAGCTGAAGGATATGCAGTCAATAGAGTAAACAGAGCAAACGGTGATGCCAATCGCTTTATCCAGATGTACAATGAGTATCGTTATTCCAAAACTGTAACCAGGAAAAGACTCTATCTTGAAATGATGGAAAAGGTACTTCCAAATGTTGAAAAGAAATACATCATTGATGATAAGCAGAGCAGTATATTGCCGCTACTGAATCTAGAACAAGGAGGAAAATAAGATGAAGAAATTACATATCATTCTAATTTTGATATCTCTGTTGGCGATTATCGTATTATTCAATGCTTTTTATATTGTAGATGAAAGGCAACAGGTTATCATCACCCAGTTCGGCAAACCGGTAGGTGACGCGATAAAAGATGCCGGATTGCACATCAAAGTCCCTTTTATCCAAAAGGTACATTCTTTTGATAAAAGGATACTGGAATGGGACGGTGATGCTAAGCAAATACCAACTTCAGATAAGCGATATATCTGGCTCGATACTTTTTCACGCTGGCAGATCGTAGATCCTTTGAAGTTTTATGAGACAACTCGTTATGAATACAATGCACATAGCAGACTGGATGACATTATAAGCGGAATAACACGTGATGTTATAAGCTCCAATATATTGCTGGAAATTGTAAGAAGTTCCAATAGAGAAATGACTTTTACTACCGAATATTCAGATAGTAAATTGGAAGATGTGATCAAAAAAAAGATTGTTAATGGACGTCAGGCGATTGCAGATTCCATCTTTGCATTCGCAAAAGTTAAAGTTGCTGAATATGGTATCAACCTGATCGATGTTCGTATAAAAAGGTTGAATTATAATCAGGAAGTTCAGTCAAAAGTGTTTGAAAGAATGATCTCAGAAAGAAATAAGATCGCTGCAAAATATCTGTCGGAAGGAAAGGGGAATTCTTCCGAAATATTGGGTAAAATGCAAAGAGAGCTGGATCAAATTCAATCGGAAGCTTATCAGAAAGCTCAAGAGATCAAAGGTAAAGCAGATGCCCTGGCTATCAATATCTATGCAAATGCATATAATAAAGATCCTGAATTTTATGAATTCCTGAAAACCCTGGAAACGTATGAAAAAACAATTGATAATAAGAATACTATCATTATGACAACAGACTGTGATTACTATAAGTTTCTAAAGAAAATGGAGTAAGCGAACAGTAAATATCAAGAGGTACACCATAAATAAAATCATAATTTGAATGTGATTGACTTTTGCTTTTCATGGAGCGAATGTTGAGTTGTTATAAAAGGTTGTGCTCAGAAATATGGTATAAATTTATTAAATATTTGGAAACCGATCCCAGTTAAATGAATATGGATTTCACGGGTTAAAAAGTTGATGGTTAATGGAACAAAAATGAATTAACCGTTTTATTTATCCCGTGAAATGCTTTTCTTTTTTATTTCACTGGGAACGGTTTCTCAATTTATTAAATTGACCTTTTTAGAGTGGAATCAATGTTTTCAATGATAAATTATTGAGTTAAGAAATTAATATTTTTCGAACAATTCATGCTTGCAATTTTCCTGATTAAAACTATATTTTGTAGGTCGTTATTAGGCATAGTTTATATGCGGTTGTTAAACTTGACAAGGGTTTATGGGCACAAATTTTATGGCTCTACTTTATGAAAATATCATAAATATCGTTATATAAATGAAGATATAATTTTTAGGAGACATAATGAAAACGACATTGCCAAAAGTCGATGAAATTGAGCATCGCTGGTATGTGATCAATGCAGAAGATGTTGTGCTTGGCAGATTATCTACCAAGGTAGCAGGACTTCTCAGAGGGAAACATAAACCGACATATACTCCCTTCTTTGATATGGGAGATTTTGTTATTGTTTTGAATGCAGAAAAAGTGAAAGTGACCGGTCAAAAAGAATTTGCAAAGGAATACAAGCGATATTCAGGTTATCCAAGCGGGCAGAGAGTTACTTCTTTCCAGCAGATGCGGGAGAAGAAACCCGAGCATATTTTATATCATTCAGTTAAAGGTATGCTTCCCAAAAACAAGCTTCGCGATAGGATGCTCAAACGTTTGAAAATTTATACCGGTAATACACACAATCATCAGGCGCAAAAGCCCGAAGAAATTAAAATTTCTTAATTTTAGGAGAAGTATATATGCAATATTTTGATGCAGTTGGCAGACGTAAAAACGCTGTTGCACGTGTTCGTTTATCCAAAGGAACCGGAAAGAGAATCGTTAATAAAAAACCTATGAAGGATTATCTCAGCAGAGAAACCCTTGAGATGATCGTTGAAGAACCTTTCCGGCTTATTGACCAGTCAGAACGATTTGATGTAAAAGTCAATGTGCGTGGTGGGGGACTTTCCGGACAAGCCGGTGCAATTCGTCTTGGCATAAGCAGAGCTCTTTTGGAATACGATCCGGAATTACGTCCAATTCTGAAAAAAGAAGGACTTCTTACCCGTGATGCACGTGAGAAGGAACGAAGGAAATACGGACTTGCAAAAGCACGTAAGGCATATCAGTATTCAAAGAGATAAAAATATATTCAATCAATTAACTTCTGAGCTGCAAACGGTGTTCGATACATTCGAATATATGTAGTATTGATGAAGTTAAAATAATAAACCGTTGGAGGACACACATGGGTGTCGTTGAAATGAAAAGTCTTCTCGAGGCTGGTGTTCATTTTGGTCATCAAACTCGACGCTGGAATCCTAAGATGAAAAAGTATATCTTCATCAAAAGGAACGGGATTCACATCATCGATCTTAAACAAACCCTTGAAGCTATCAATCAGTCATATTACTTCATTAGAGAACTGGCTTTAAAAGGTAAAAAAATTCTCTTTGTTGGCACGAAAAAGCAGGTCTCAGAAGGCATCCAGAATGCTGCAGAAAAATGTGATGAGTTCTTTGTCAGTCATAGATGGTATGGTGGCACGTTAACAAACCTGAGAACGATCAGGAAGAGCATCTCAAAATTGGATGAATTTGAAAATTTATATGAGACTGGTGAGATCAATAAATTTACCAAACTCGAAGTGCTCAAAATGCAGAGAAAATATGATAAGATCCTGGGCGCTCTTGGTGGAATTCGTGATATGGAAGAACCGCCGGCAGCATTATTTATTGCCGATATCTTGTATGAAAAAAATGCAGTAAATGAAGCTAAAAATCTTGATATTCCAATCGTTGCTATTGTGGATACAAATGGAGATCCTGATGGTATCGACTACGTGATTCCCGGTAATGACGATGCAATGAAATCTATAAATCTTATTTGTGATCTTATGGCAAATGCTGTCATAGAGGGAAAGAAGATCGCTGCAGAAGGTGGAGATATTTCTGAATATGAGGGCACTGAAAGTACAAAAGAAGCAGAAAAAGAGAAAGAAGAAGTTGTTGAAATTGAAGAAGTAGAAGTCAAAAAAGATGGCGATACTGATCTGCCAGCTGGCGGAGAAGAAACCGAAGTAGTTGAAGAGGTTCAAAAACCCAAAGAAGAAACTTCAAAGAAAAAAGAAAAGAAGCATAAAAAAGTTAAAAAAGATCCAGAACAAAAAAAAGATGCTGAAAAAAAGAAAGAAAAACGCTTTGAATGTCCTGAATGTGGAAAAACCTTTTCATCAAAACGCGGCTTAAAGATACATCTTGGATTGGTTCATCAAAAATAATATACGGAGTTATTATGGAAATTACAGCAAAACAGGTTAAAGAGTTACGAGATAAAACAAATGTTGGCCTGATGGAATGCAAAAAAGCACTATCCGAAGCAAAAGGAAACATCGATGAAGCAGTGAAGATACTTCGCAAGAAAGGCATTGCAAAAGCTGAGAAGAAGGCAAGTAGAGATTCCAGCGAAGGCATTATTCATACATATATTCATCCCGGCTCAAAATTAGGTGTGCTGCTTGAACTGAGCTGTGAGACAGATTTCGTAGCACGAACTGATGACTTTAAGGAAATGGCAAACCAGATCGCAATGCACATTGCTGCGACAAATCCTATGGCAATCTCTGAAGACGATATTGATCCTAAAATTATTGAAGAAGAAAAAGAAATTTATAAAGAGCAAGCTCTTGCTGCCGGAAAACCGGAAAAGATCGTGGATAAGATCGTTGAAGGACGATTAAAAAAATATTATACTGAGAATTGCCTACTCGACCAACCGCTTGTAATGGATGAAGATATCACGATCAAAGAGCTTATTTCCAATGCAGTGTTGAAGTTGGGTGAGAATATAACTATAAAAAGATTTGCCCGTTACCAGATAGGAAGTTAACGTGAAATACAAGAGAATCCTGCTTAAGATCAGCGGAGAGGTGCTACAGGGTCAGAAATCCTTTGGTATAGAAAATGAAGCTGTCACGCGGATTGTCAAAGAGCTGGTTGATCTTCATACAAAAGGTTTGGAAATTGGTATTGTTATTGGCGGAGGTAACTTTTTCCGGGGAGCATCTTCTGCGATCGAAGGTATGAGGCGTCCTGAAGCTGATGCTATCGGTATGCTTGCAACTGTGCAAAATGCAATTGTACTTCATGAAAAATTGCGGGAATACCATGTTCTATCTAAGATATTTACCGCCCGACCTGTCGATTCTATAGGTTCTTGCTTTTCTTCAGAAAGTGCTCAGGCAGCACTTCGGGCAGGGAAAGTCGGTCTCTATGCAGGCGGTACAGGAAATCCCTATTTCACTACAGATACAGCAGCAGTTCTGCGAGCTCTTGAAATCGAAGCAGATATCCTGCTCAAAGGAACAAAGGTTGATGGTGTCTACGATAGAGATCCTGTAGAATTTCCCGATGCCACTCTATTCGACAACATATCTTACACTGATTATATTGAATTAAATCTCAAAGTTATGGATCTCACTGCTATTTCACTGGCAAAAAATAATAATTTAAAAATTAAAGTATTCAATATCAAAAAACTTGGAAATATTTCCAAAGCTGTTTTTGAAGATAATTTCGGAAGTATCATCGAGTAGTACTTTGAAGGACAGGTTGTAAAACCCGGTATGTAGTATGAATAGTTATGCAACACCGGATGATAACAAGAGGAACAAGAGGAGTTAATAATGCAAGAATTAGAGTCGATCTACAAAGACACTCGCGACAAAATGGATAAAACCATTGAATCGCTTCGAAAAGAGCTCATGAAAATTCGAACCGGTAAAGCTAGTATCTCACTTCTTGAAGATATAACAGTTGATTTTTATGGACAGCCCTCTCCTCTCAATCATGTGGGAACGATCTCTGTGCCTGAAGCCCGATTGATCCTCATAAATCCATGGGAAAAAAATATGCTGCAAGTTATCGAAAAGGCGATACTTGCTTCTGACCTCGGTATCACACCACAAAATGACGGCAATGTGATCCGGCTTGCTTTTCCACCTCTTACTGAAGATAGAAGAAAAGATCTTGGCAAATTGGTGAAGAAGCATGGAGAAGAGGCAAAGATATCAGTTCGAAATATACGAAGAACTGCCAATGATGATATCAAAAAACTCGAAAAAGACAGTATCATATCTGAAGATAATTCCAAAGACGGTTTGGATGAAATTCAGGAAATTACTGATGAATTTACTAAAAAGATAGACGAAATTGTCGATAATAAAGAGAAAGAAATTATGGAGATCTAAAGTATTATGAGCTTTATTATAACTGCTGATTGTATTAAATGCGGGGCCTGTATAGAAATATGCCCGGAAAAAGCAATAGTCGAAGATGACACACAATACATAATCACCGATGATTGCATAGAGTGCGGACTGTGTCTGAATGAATGCCCTCTCGATGCCATCAAAGCTAACAATATCAAAAAATAGTACTATGAATTTTGAAAATAAGTGCACTATCGACAGGAGAACAAATGCTATAATCGGACTGGTTGTTTTCCTGTCTGTTTTCATTATCTATTATATCACAAAGCCCGTTTCACTTTC
>JAUWPE010000088.1 GCA_030611765.1 Candidatus Cloacimonadota bacterium
ATCAATACCGATGGAACACTTGGATATATCCCTCAAACAGTTGAACCTCAATATCAAGAAGGAACATTCCTTTTGACAAGCTACCCCAACCCTTTCTCGACATCCACCACCATCTCATATAATGCAACAACCAATCTACACGAATTATCGAAAATAAAGATTTATAATATAAAAGGACAAATCGTATACGAATTTCTCCCTGTCGCCCCCTCTCCCGGTCTCCCCGTCTCTATTACCTGGGATGGGAAAGACCGGAATAATACTCCAGTTTCAAATGGAATTTATTATTACATTTTTGAAACTGAAGGAAGAACAAATACAGGGAAGATGGTTCTTTTAAGATAGACTCACTAACTCAATAAACTTTACAAGAATTCGACCTCACAGCAATGACAGTGCGAGGTTTTTTTATATGAAGAAAGTAGTTTTTAGCATTGTTTTTTTTCTTGTATTCGCATCATTTCTGTTTGCAGGTTATTACGACGGCACGGAAGGATTGTATGGAGATGAACTCAAAACAGCTCTCTACAATATTATCAAAGGCCATACTGCCTACAGTTATGATGCACTCAGCGATTATATACTTCCCAATACGGATGAAGACCCGGATAATTCTGATAATGTCATCTTGATCTACACAGGGCGTTCCCAGAGCAAAGATTCTTTTGGAGGTCTGCCAGGCGATTGGAATCGCGAGCATGTATGGGCAAAATCACATGGAGATTTTGGCAACACAATTCCCTGCGGAACTGATGCTCATCATGTCCGCCCGTGCGATTTTGGAGTGAACTCAATACGCGGGAATAAGGATTTTGATAACGGCGGAAGTGCAGTGTATGGCTATTATGGAGATTATGCAGGCAATACGGACAGCGATTCCTTTGAAGCCCGCGATGAGGTAAAGGGCGATATCGCACGCATGATCATGTATATGGCAGTACGCTATGAAGGTGAGAATGGTGAACCCGACCTGGAAATGGTTGATTATATTCCCTCTTCTCCTGACGGACAGCCCTATCATGCAAAACTGAGCACGCTCATTCAATGGCATCTCGATGATGCAGTTGATCCTTTTGAAATGACAAGAAATGAAAAAATCTACACAAACTGGCAGCACAATCGCAACCCATTTATTGATCATCCTGAATTTGTAGAAAGGATCTGGTGTTACAGTATTGACGAACCGGCTTATGCAATTTCTCGGTTAACGGCTTCACCTAATCCATTTTCTACCACAACAACCATCTCATATAATGCAACCACCAATTTCCACGAATTATCTAGAATTAAAATTTATAATGTTAAAGGACAACTCGTACGCGAACTTCTCCCTGTCTCCCCCTCTCCCTGTCTCCCCGTCTCTGTTACCTGGGATGGTAGAGATGAAACCGGAAATGAAGTGAAAAGCGGCGTGTATTTCTGTACTTTCCAAAACGGTGAGGAGCAATTATTAAAGAAATTGGTGCTTTTGAGGTAAACTATCAGAAATAAAATTTGACAAAGAATTTTCACAGACTTTCATTTCGTTCATAATGAAAATGCAAACAGAACAATTGAAAATTAGATTTGGACATATCGCTTCTATATACCATACTCTTTATTTTCATTCTTCGTTTGAAATTTTAAATTTTTCATTTGTACCCCCCCCCGCAACTTACAGCTATTAAGCAAGTTACACAAACATAAATTTTACATATTCATTTCCAATAGCAAATATATCTTTGTTATTGGTAAGAATAAATTCATTCGGAGGTGCCTCTCTACTGTCTCCTTCAATGGTAGAGAGGTAGATGCTGATGGGTGATGTGGAGTTGTTTTTTTATTGCTTTGTTAATGATTCTAAGAGAGAAGGAACTGTTGGTTTCCCGATAACAGGATAATAAGACGGGAAAAAAAGAAAAAATTAGGAGATAAAAAATGCTTAAAAAAATTGCGATAGCTGCAATATTAATGACACTCTTGATTTCCGGGAATTTATTTGCCATTGATAAAGAACCACTATTTATACAGGTTATAGCACAAGAAGAAGTTGACTGGACACTTTACATAGATGATCCACTTCCAGGACAATGGAAAATTGAAGAATATGGAAACTTTCTTATAAATGCAACAGGTTGTCAGGGATGTCCTTATGAAATGTGGGCTTTAGATGAAACACACTTTATCGAATCTGGTTATCTTCCTTTTACAGATTGGTTTGAAATATATATACCAATAACTGTACCAAGCTGGAAAGATCCGGAAGAATAAAATGCTAACTAATGGGTGGAGAAATTATCTCCACCCATATTTTAAAAAAAGGGAACAAAAATGAAAAATAAGTTGAAATTAATTATAATAATCGTATCATTATTTCAAATAAAATGTTTTGCCCAAAGCCCGACTCTTGAAAAAATAATTGAGTATCCAACAAGTGGTGTATATTTAGAAAAGGATAATCTCTGCGTGCAGGATCAATATTTATTTGCAGCTTCGAGTTATGGACTAGAAGTATATGAAATTGAAGAAGACATTCCCGCGCAATTAATAAGCAGATTACCGCTGAGAGATGACGCAAGAACCGTTGCAGTAAAAGACAATTATGCTTATGTTCAAGCGGTATCGTATTATGAAGATCATACAAATCTTTATAAAATTGATATTTCAGATATTAACAATCCATATATTGCGGATAGTGTCTTTACAAACGATGAAAACGGTTTTGGGCAGGGAGATATATATAATGATTTTATTATATTTAGGAATCATGATTTAAACAACAATTTTTATTATAGTATTTACAGAATACCGGGATTTGAATTTGTTCAAAAATATTTTTGTGATAATATTTTCAGACAACTGAATGATAGCTTGGCTTTATATAGATACAATGGTAATATATTTACATTATATAGTTTTTGCGATCCTGAGAATATTTCTGAGATCGGTCAAATCGATTTAAGTGCAGGAGGCATTTCTATCGACAATATAAAAACCATAAACGATTCAATACTTGCATGTCTTGATTCTGAAGGAATCGCTTTCTGGAAATACTCGAACGGAAGTAGCTGGGAATATCTATCCACCCTTTACGCACCATCAAATGAATATTGGTCAAAGCAAGCACATGCTGTTGATGATTTAGTATTTATAAGTTATTCATCTTATAACACGGGAATAAAATGTATAAATATTTCAGATATATTCAACCCATATATTGTTGATTCAACACCTTTAAGTCAATTTTGGATGTATATGTCAGGAAGCCCACTTGTTGGATCATTTAACTCAGTATTTATTGGAACTTTTCAAAAAATACATCAGTTTATTTTTGATAACGGTTATTTTGAAGAACAATTTGATATCTATGAGAATTTTCTGCAATATGGTGGTGTTATATACGATGATTATTTGTATGTTACCTATGCGTATGGACTAAAAATATATGATATTTCATCTATACCGGATATTACTTACATTAATACTATATATGAAGATATTAAGACCTCTACACTTATATTAAGAGATAATTTCCTGTTCTTTGTAGATTTTACAAATTTTGCCATCATTGTGCTTGATATAACAAATCCAATTTCACCAATTGTCAGGAATGAAATTTATATACCGGTTTCTAGAGGTAATATTCTACTTACTGATATTTGTGATTGTTTATTTTACAAGGAAGATTCACCTGATAATAAATTATACAAATATAGTATTCCGGAACCGAACGATTTCACACTGGACTTTCAATACAATCTCAATTGCAATGGTAGAGGATTTATCTACAATGATCATTTTTACTATTTAGCAAGTGGTAATCCGAATGGTCCCGATCTGAAAATATATGGTGGAATAGAAGAAAATAATCCTGAACTAATTATGACTATCGAGGATTTTGCAGAAGGATATAGGGATTATCCATGGTCTTATATAAAAAATCAAAATGATATTTTATGCTTAGGTTCATCGGAGAATCAAATTGATTCTTTAAGATTTTTCCAAATAGAGAATTCAACTGAAATAAATTATATTTTTAGCACACCACACAAATGTGATCATTTATTTTTATTTGATAATAACTATATGTATATGGGTAGTACCTTTTCTCACATTTATATTTATAATATCGAAAATCCAGTTGGGATGCTTGAGCCAATAGCTGAATATAATGACTTTGGTAGTTCAAAGTATTGTCTTTTACATGAAAATAACGGACAAAAATACCTATATCATTTTCAAAGCACTGCCTTTTCGATTTATGAAATTGAGGATTATGCAATCGATGACGAACCCGAAGCTAATGAGCACTATCTCACCAGCTACCCCAATCCATTCACAACCTCAACAACCATATCATTTACAGGGAAGTTTAATTCACATGAATTTTCACAGATTAAGATTTATAATGTAAAAGGACAACTCGTCCGGGAACTTCTCCCTGTCTCCCTGTCTCCCTGTCTCCCCGTCTCTGTTACATGGGATGGGAAGGATGAGAGTGGTAAAGAAGTTGGCACGGGAGTGTATTTATTCAAACTCAACAGCAACGATGAACATATCGGGAAGGTAGTTAAATTTAAATAAAGGAGGAACATGAAAAAGATAATATTGATAATTATATTTATTCTTACTACGAGAATTTGCTTTGCGCAAGGTGTAAATCTCAACAAAATTGTAGAATATCCGACAAGCGGAGTATATTTGGAGAAGGATAATCTCTGCGTGCAGGATCAATATTTATTTGCTGCTTCGAGTTATGGGCTTGAGATATATGAAATTGAAATGGACATTCCCGCACAATTAATGAGCAGATTACCCCTGCGGGATGATGCGAGAACAATAGCAATAAAGGATGATTATGCTTATGTACAAGCAGTATCATTTTTTGAAAATCATACAAATCTATACAAAATTGATATTTCAGATGTTAGTAATCCATACGTAGTCGACAGTGTCTATACTGAAGCTGAAGATGGATGGGGGCAGGGAGATATATATAATGATTTTATTATTTTTAGGAACTGGGAAGAAGGATATAATTTCTATTTCAGTATTTACAGAATACCTGAATTTGAGTTTGTTCAGAACTATTATTGCAGCAATCATTTCAGACAATTGAATGATACGTTAGCTCTGGATAGATACAACGGTAACATATTTACTCTTTATGATTTTAGCGATCTAGAAAATATTACTGAGATTGGACAGGTAAACTTTAATGATAGTGGTATAAATATAAGTAATATCCAATCAGTAAATGATTCAATACTCGCATGTATGGGAGAAGATGGGATAGCTTTCTGGAATTATTCAGACAATCGGAACTGGCAATACCTTTCTACGATTTATTCACCTGCAAATGAAAATTGGTCAGGAAAAATCTATGCAGTCGATGACTTAATATTTGTAAGTTATTCATCTTACAACCCGGGAATGAAGTGTATAAATATATCAGATCTCAATAATCCCTATGTAGTAGATTCAATACTTTTAAGCCCTTATTGGTTTTACATGACCGGATCTCCAATTGTAGGAGCATCAAACTCAGCATTTATAGGAACCTATCAAAAGATACATCAGTTTATTTTTGATAATGGATATTTTGAAGAACAGTATGATTTAATTGAGAATTATCTTCAATATGGAGGAGTCATATATAATAATTATTTATATGTTTCATTTGTTTATGGTTTGAATATATACGATATTTCTTCTTTACCTGATATAAATTATATCGATACAATGTATGAAAATCATCAAATTTCAGCATTGCAGCTCATTGATAATCTGATATTCTTTATCGACAATACAGAATATTCAATTATCGCACTTGATATCACAAATCCCACATCACCAACTATTAGAAATGAGATTCCTATTCCAGCTTCAAATGGGAATATTTTATTAACAGATGATAATTATTGTCTATTTTACAAGGAAGATTCACCCAATAATAAATTATATAAATATAGTATTCCTGAACCGAACGATTTTACGCTTGATTTTCAATACAATTTAAACTGTACCGGATGTGGATTCATTTATAACGATCATTTCTATTATTTAGCAGGGAATAACCCAAATGGACCTGACCTACAAATCTATGGCGGCATTGAAAACAACGATCCAGAGCTGATTACGACTATAGAGGATTTTGCAGAAGGATATATGGATTATCCAAATGCTTTTATAAAAAATGTAGAAGATATCTTCTGCTTGGGTTCATGGGAGGATCAAATTGATTCATTAAGATTTTTTGGAATAGAAAATCCCACCGAGATAAATTATATATTCAGTACACCAAACAGATGTGACCGTTTATTTTTATTTGATAATAACTATATGTATATGGGTAGTACCTTTTCTCACATTTATATTTATAATATCGAAAATGCATCGGGAATGATAGAACCAATAGCTGATTACAGTGACTATGGGTTTTCACAGTATTGTATGATCAATGAAAGTGACGGGAATAAATATCTCTATCATTTTCAAGGCACAGGGTTTTCAATATATGAGATTAACGGTTACGGAGTAGATGATGAACCGGAAGCTAATGAGCACTATCTCACCAGCTACCCCAACCCCTTCTCAACCTCAACCACAATATCTTTTTATGGAACCACTAATTATCACGAATTATCACAAATTAAGATTTATAATATCAAAGGGCAACTCGTGCGGGAACTTCTCCCCCTCGCCCCCTCTCCCAATCTCCCCGTCTCAGTTACCTGGGATGGTAGAGATGAAAGTGGAAAAGTGGTAGGTGCTGGCATTTATCTTTGCAAACTTGACACAAAACAAGGGTGTTACTTAAGAAAAATAATATTTCTGAAGTAAGGACTCCTTTTATGAAAAACAAAATTATTTTTGCATTTGTTCTTCTCTTTTCCCCATTAATGCTTTTTGCACAGAATACTCAATTATGGAATAATTTCTGCACGTCTGCACTCGTGCCGAATGAGGACATTTTTGTCAATGTGGATATAGACTCCATTTCTGTGGATTCCTGCGAAACCATGCTCTTTTACTCAACTGACGACCAGCAAAGTTGGACTAATAAGACTATGCAGCCGCTCTTTCTTCCCGGGTATATGAATACCCTTTCCGATACACTTGGGTTGCCGGGATCAGGTATGTTCCATTATGGCTTGCAATCAAATTTCCATGCATGGTTAGATACGCTGTTCCTGAACCTGTATCTTTCCATGACCCCCGAGAACTCTCTTGATCTTTTTCCGCCGCCGGACAATTATATGATCGAAGTTTGCCAGGAAGAAACAGGAGATAATACAGGAAGTTCCTTTCTTGATCTGACTGAATTTTGGGCTTCCTATTCCGATGATAAATTCTATTTTACTCTCAACAACAACGACACAGAGTGGCCACTTTATGAAACTTTCTCCTTCCTCCCGCCTTGGTATGTGTATATGGTCGGTCTTATCAATCCGGAAACCGTTGACTCAGTCGGGTATGCCCTCGTCTATGCCGACATACCATCTTTTGCGGGTTTTCCCGGAGTGCAGACCGGTTTATACAAGGGAGATATTACGGATTCTTCATATACGCAGATCGGTTCTATTCAATCACAGATTTTAAATGGCAAACTTTATATGGCTTGCAATATTGACGACCTCACTTCCGATCCGCAGTTCGGTCCCTGGCCCAATAGTTACAGTTACCTTATAATCGACGGCATTACCGCAACTATAAATTCGGATCCACTTGTAACCATTAATGACTCCACGCCACCTGTTTTATTCTATCCAACCCATGAAGAAAAAACAATCGGTGTAAATGCGCCGCCCCAGCTCTCTGACCTCACTTATATTTCTGATAATGACTCAATTACTTTTTTCATCACCTATACAGATACAGACAACAACCTGCCAACGGTGCACAATATTGTTGTTGACGATTCGATTGAATTTACTATGATACCAGGGGACCATTCTTACGAAACCGGCAGTCTTTTTTCACTTACATTTCCTGCATTACAAATTAGCTCTTACGCTCAGGCGCAGTTCAGCGATGGCGAGTACGATGTGCAGTCAAACACTCTGTATATCACAGGTGCTGATGAAGATCCTTCATTCCCATCCTCATCGTTTGTCATTTTTCCGAATCCCTTTCAAGCATCTGTGAATATATCTTTCCATACAGAAAAACCCTTGCAGGAACTCAGATGCATTATTACAAATATCAAAGGACAAACTATTGCAGAACTCGATTGTGAACAAAATGTAAGTGGAACATACTCCTTTCAATGGTCGGGACGTGATCGATCTGGTTTCACAGCAGCAAATGGTATTTATCTTTGCAATATATTAAGTAAAAATAAATTCATAAATTCCCAAAAAATTCTCTTATTGAGATAAAATGAAAGGGAGCGAAATGCTCCCTAATTGAATAAACACAAATTCGCCGGGGCGGGCGAAAAAAGAAAT
>JAUWPE010000166.1 GCA_030611765.1 Candidatus Cloacimonadota bacterium
AGTGCGTGAATCATCCTCTTTGATTGATATATAGAAGGATTAAGAATTATTATGCGCTCATGAAAATCCAGTTTGCTCAGGATATTTTCTGAAATTGATATATCCTTAAGTTCGGAGGGTGCAAAGGGACGCTGTTCCCTCGGAAATATCTTTAAAAAATATTCATCCTCCCATTTTATTTCATGAAGTTCATTTGTTGAAGAATAGTAAATAAAAGCTTGTGCATCGATGTTGTAGAGTTGTTTTACCATCCATTGATATGTTTGAAGCTGGATCTCATATATATGGTGAGCACGAAGTGTTTTATCGGTTTTGAAATCGACTAAATACCATTTGTCGTCCTTCTTATAGAGCAAATCCAGAATCCCATTTACTTCAAGATAGAGTTCTCCATTATCCAGCCATCCCCGAACAGGCAGTTCATGAAAAAGCTCTTGCGAAGTGAGGGAGTTTATTAATTGATAAAGGTCACTGGAGAGAAAATTGGATAAATGTATTCTCAATTGTGGCTCGATTTCTTCAAAATTTATTTCAGGATAAGCCCGTTCTATATAGGATAATACAGCATCTTTGTGGACAGACAGGTCCCACCAATGGTTCGCAATGATCGCATGAAAGATCGAGCCGAATGCTAGTATAAAGTCAAGCGTGTTCTCGTTCCCAAGCCCCTGCCTGTCTGGGCGGAGCGAAGCGGAGACTGGCTTGGGAACGCAACAATTAGCCCGATTCTGTTTATGTGTTACGCTACTTGGGGCTTGATTTGAAACCGGCTGGTGTACACTAGAACTATTTTGTGCGGTGTTTTCCTCAAATATAATCTCAGGGAAAACACTTTCCATTATGAAATGAGGAGTTACCTGCCACTTTTTCTGTGGTTTCTTGTTTGCAGGAAGCTCCTTCCAAATCATTTTTTTGCTTTGAGTATCCTCATCTTTTTGCAGGGCTTTCAGCATATCTTCGATACTTTCATAGGAAATGCTAATTTTCTCTGGTGACTCTATAGAATCCCATTCTTCTCGCATAGAAGTTTTTGGGAGCTCAAAAATTTTGGCGACATACTCATTCCACCAGGAACTCTTTTTGGGATTACCCTTGAAATCTGCGAGTAATGCCACACGATACTTCGCACGTGTCACCGCAACGTAAAAAAGGCGTTTATCCTCAGCTTCCTGCTCTATTTTATCCTGTCTCTTAATATTCTCCAGCAGGTTTGTCTTTATTGATTCAACACCCTCTTTGATTGTGATGCCTACTTCAATTTGTTCTCCTGGCAACAACCTGCTGTGATATATTATACCTGAAATTTTCTTCGTAGAGGTGCTGTCCAGTTCAGGAATAATTACAGCCGGAAACTCGAGCCCTTTTGCCTTATGGATCGTCATTATCTGCACTTTTGCCGAAGATGGCATATCTGCCTGAGCAACGTCGCTTTTATGGTCTAATTGATAGGAGAGATATTCGTGAATATCTTGAAGCGAATTGCCGTCCAGTTCGAGCGAATGAAGTACGTGGATGATCTTATCGATGTTTGCCAGCCGCTGGGGACCTCCAATTTCACTGACATAGCCAAGCTCTCTATGGTCGTGTGAGAGGATATTCTGCAATAATATATCTAAAGGATTTGATCGTGCAAGCTGTCGCCATTCTAAAATAGTATCATGAATTGGTGAATAGGTTTCAATATTTTTCATGAAGTCAAAAATCGAGTTTTCCTTTTTTCGATCCTTAAATTCATAGATAAATGTATCTTCAACGCAGAAAAATGGACTGCGCAAAAGCCCAACAAGGGCGACATCATCATGTGGATTTATCATCACACTGATAAAATGGAAAAGATCATATACTTCCTGCTGGGAAAACAGGTTTCTCTCACCAATAATTTGAAAAGGTAGATCAAATTTTTGAAATATTCTTAAATACTCAGCAATATGAATAAAATTCCTCAGCAAGATCCCGACTACTACATATTCCTCAAGTCCGACTTCATTAGCCCATTGAAGATATTTCTTTGCCATATATGCAGCATGGATTGCAGGCACATACTCAGTTTCGGTGGGCTCATAAGATGTGGCATGAATGTCGCAAAGGATTTTTGTTTTCTCTGATATTTCAGCTTCTGAGCTGTTGTGTTCGGGATACGTTGTCTCTTCAAAAGTTGCTTCAAAGGGGTGTTCAGGAGAAGAAAAAACATTTGTAAATATGGGATTGATCACATGCAGGATATATTCTTTTGATGCCCTGTAGTTATCATTAAATTCAATAAGTGTGTCATCAGAAAGTTTTGAGAGCTCATCTTGAGCTTTATTCATTACTTCCACATCTGCTTGCTGGAACCTGTAAATGGATTGCTTTTTGTCGCCAACAATAAAGAGTCCCTTATCTCGAATGATGCCATTTTCTGTTTGAGCTATGTATTTTATAATATCCCAACGAAGATTGTTTGTGTCCTGAAATTCATCAACTAAGATATGCTTAAACTGCCCTGCGATCTGTCGCCTTACATCCTCATGCTCATTCAAAAGTTTACGGGTTTTGATTATCACTTCATTAAAAGTAAGATAGTTTTTTTGAAGTTGAGTGTTCCAGAGTTTCTCTTCAAATTCCGTATAAAGTGTGACGAAATCTTTCAAAACCGCAATGGATTTTATGTCTTCTGAAGATGGTGCAAGCAGAACTTTTTCTGCCGGTATTTCCTGTTCCAAATTTGAGATCACTTCTGAAGTGATTTGCTTGAACGCTTTATAGGAAGCTTCATTTATAAAAGTAGATTTCTTCTGTATATAAGAAAACCACCTGTCAGTATAATAGGATTCTCTTTTGGCAGTCATGAAAACGGGAAGAATTTCAGTCATGATGTATCTGCGTCTTTCAAGAGTAGAATCTTGAGGAACGCTGTTGATCAGGTCTTGAAGTTTCAGAAAAGTGTTATCTTCGTTTTGCTTCACAGTCCGAGATAGTGATGCGATCTTTCTTAATTCTGAAAGGATCGAGTCTGCATCGAACTCGTGTAGGTACTTTTCTAGCCACCGACCATAAATTTCTTGTTCGGTATGAGTTTGTATATGATGAATCCATTCCTCAAGAAAAACCTTGTTGTGCTCAAAGTAATTAAAGAATCCCTCTAATCCATTTTTGTCAGTATAATTAAGAATATTCTTCAGTTCTTCATTGAAAGATCTGCTTTTGGCAGTGAGAAATTCAGAAAGAGTTTCCTGGTACATCTTGTTCGCCAGCAGTTCGTCCGAAGTCTTAAATTGAGGATCGATCCCAAGAAGAAATGCATTTTCCCGAAGTATGGTGCCGCAGAAGCTATCAATTGTCATTATATAATTTTGAGAGAAAGTTGAGCGCAGCCAGCGTTTATATTCCTCAGGAGCAGTTCGGATATGCTCTCCTATGGAAATTCCCTGATCCTCGAGTTCTTTAATTGTATTACCTTGAAGCAGCTTGTGTAGATCTTCATAGATTCTGCGTGACATCTCTGCGGCAGCTTTTTTTGTGAAGGTTATGACAAGTATATTCTTGTATCCCAGCCATTCAGATTTGGGTTTTTGCAGGTTATATTTTGTAAATTCA
>JAUWPE010000110.1 GCA_030611765.1 Candidatus Cloacimonadota bacterium
ATAATTCCCACAAAGGTTATAGCGCTCAGCGTCGTGCCCGTAGCGACAAGCATGTATATCACACCGATATAGGCAAGAGGGAGCGTGAACATGATCACAAAGGGCTGTCTGAAGGATTCGAATTGTGACGCAAGGATCACATAAACAAGGAGTGCGGCAAGAAGCAGTGCATAGAAGAGCGTAATGAAGCTTTCCTTCATGTCTTCATAAGCACCACCATATTCTATAAAGTAGCCAACAGGGAGATTATCTGTTATGCCTTGAAGTTCTTTCTTGATCTCCTGAACGGTGGTGTTCAGGTCTTTACCCGAAAGGTCTGCAGTGATCGTTACTTTTCTGGTTTGATGTTCTCGTGAGATTGTCAAAGGTCCTTCACCCAAATCCCAATTTGCGACTTGCTTAAGCGGAACAGAGAATTCCATCGGTGAAGTAAGCGTAATTTCTTCAAGGTCTTTAATGCTGTTTCTGTTGGGTTTATCATATCGAACGAGAATTTCAGTTTCATCACCTGCTTCGCGGAAAATACCGGCAATTCTACCGTAAGTTGCGGTGCGGATCGAAGACTCGATCTGTGCGGTTGTTAATCCATAACGAAATGCCTTGTCTCTATTTATGTGGATATGCAGTTCCGGCTTTGCCTGTTTGTAAGTATTTTGTACATCTACAATGCCGGAAATTGCCGAGATTTTTTCTTCAACCTGTCTGCTTATCTTGCGAAGATAATCAAGGTCCTTGCCAAATATTTTGATAGAGATCGGTGCGCCAGACCCGCCCATCATTTCGCCGGACATGTCCATGAACGTGATTTGAACATCCTCGAGATGCGGGAGCTTTTTTCGTATGGTCTCTTTTATCTGCTCAGAGCTGATATCTCTTTCTTCTTTAAAGCATATTCTAAAGAATATTTGTGCTTCATTGGAGCCCTGAGGATTTGTCGGATCCGCTGCTGCCATACCTTCTGTCATAGCTCCAGTTGCAGACATGATATCAATGACCTCTGGAATTTCCTGAATAACCGATTCCATATCTTTGATCAATTTGCTGGTTTGCTCTAAACTCGTTCCCACAGGTGCTTTAACACTGATCACCTGCATGGGCATATCGGACTTTGGCATGAATTCAGCACCTATAAATGGGATGAGGACAACAGCCAGCACAAAGAAGGCGAGTGTAATGAGTATTATCTTTCCACGGTGATGAAGCGACCACCGAAGTACTCTGAGATAGAAATTTCTAATTTTTATAAATAGGGTACCGGTTGCCTGTTTATACTCCTTGCCGGAGGTGCGCTTCTTAAAGATCACGGATGCCAGCATAGGCACAATTGTCAGTGCGACGAAAAGGGATGCAAAGAGCGAGAACGCAACAGTAAGCGCGAGTCCCCTCACAAGCTGTCCGGTAAATCCTCCCGCGAAGATCATGGGTATGAATACAGCAACTGTAGTCAGCGTGGATGCCATGATCGCCATACCTACCTGAGATGCACCGATCTTTGCTGCCTCGAAGCGTTTAATGCCCTTTTCCAAATGCCTGTAGATGTTCTCTATTACAACAATTGAGTTATCCACAAGCATTCCAACCCCCAGTGCCAGACCCCCAAGCGTCATGATGTTCAGAGTATATTTTGCCAGGTATAGTGGAATGAATGTTGCAATGATAGAGATTGGGATAGCAAGTGAGATTATCAGAGTTGGACGCCAATTTCTTAGGAATAAGAACATGATCAAAATCGCAATGATGCCGCCGTAAATTACAGTATTGCCTGTTTTCGTAGTTATTCTGGATACGATGTCGCCCTGGTCAAAGATCTCAACAAAATCAATATCTTCGGGAAGGGTGGCAAGAATTTTCTCAAGCTCGCTTTTGACGATTTTAGACACTTCCAACGTATTTGCACCCGACTCCTTACTTATCCAGAGCATTACTGTGGGCTTGCCGTTAGTGCGGATATCATAACGAACTTCTTTAAAACCATCCTCAACCCTGGCGATGTCTTTCACATAAATAATTTTGCCGCTCTTGCTGATACTTATCGGAGTATTAGCGATCTCTTCAGTGGATTTAAATTCACCGAGAGAACGGATCATGTATTCATCAATGCCTTCTTGGACGTAGCCGGCGCTCATATTGAGATTCTGTGCTCCAATAACCTGCACCACATCATTGATAGAAATACCGTTCTGTTCCAATTTTACTTTGTCAATAACGATTTGTTTCTGGGGCTCGTCTCCGCCCATCATCATGATGGATGCAACACCATTGAGGTGTTTCAACTTAGGTTCGACTTCATCTTCAAGTATTTTTTTGAGCTGAAATGTATTTTCCATGCCTGTTACACCGTAATATATAATAGGCATTTCAGCAAGATTGAATTTTACTACCATAGGGCGCTCAGCATCATCAGGCAGATAACCAAGACTCATATCAATGGCATCCCGCAGATCCTGAGCTGCGAAATCAAGATTTGTTCCCCAAATAAACTCAATTAGAATAAGCGAGATATTTTCCATACTTTCAGATTTGAGATTCTTGATATTTTTCACACCGGCGATAGCAGTTTCCAGCGGTTTGGTGACCACCTCTTCCACATCCTGCGATGATGCACCCGGATAATAGGTCACGATAGATATAGTAGGATAGTCAAGGTCGGGAAGCATCTCAAATCCCAGCATCAAAAAGGCAACCAGCCCGAGAATGACCACCAGCACTGTGAGCATTGTGACAGTTACTCGTCTATTAACTGAAAATTCTGGTAATTTCATGATATTTTCTCCTTGTGAATGTCAGGTATTACTGATTCCTTATGACTACTTCAGCATTATCAGCCAAACCGATCGCTCCGTTAATGATCACAATGTCTCCTCCGTGAAGTCCTGAGATTACTTCTATTTCCTTTTCATTTGAAAGACCTGTTTGGATATTTTTTTTTGATGCGATTGAATTTTTTACAACAACTACAATGCCTTCACCAATAAGCGCCTCTTTTGGAATAACAAGGGTATTCATCGAAGTTCTCACCACAATATCGGTCAGCGCATATTGGTTTGGTTTGAGGATATGATCTTTGTTTTCAATAGCGATCTTGCAAGGGAAGGTGCCGGACATTATATCTGCTTCAGGAGAAACAAATGATACGGTTCCTATAAAAACTTTGTCAGGTTCACTATCCACAAAAATGTACGCCTTTTGTCCTTTTTTGACGCGATTTATATCCACATCCGAAATGTTAAGATTCATTTTCAATTTATCGAGATTCACAATTCTGAAAAGCGCAGGATCGCCATGAGCGCCCGGAAGCATAGGTGAAAAGGATTCTCCCACTTGCTTTGTTCTAAGTGTGACGATTCCGTCCAGAGGAGCAACAATGTGTGTGTTGTTTTTTATAAATTCATAAGCAGACTGGGCAGTTTTGAAAGCGGACTCGATCTGATCAAAAGTCTGTTTGTCAACCGAGCCGGAATTCTTTAGTGTCTTCATACGTTCGTAGTTTTTCTGGGCAACATCGAACTGTGCTTCTGCCTGTTTGAGCTGCGTGTCGTCCATCAGTGCAAGCAGTTGTCCTTTTGTGACGACATCTCCTTCTTTGACCATAAGATTTTTGATCTTCATACTGAGTTCCGGTCCTACGAATGCAGCTTTTGCGGCTTCAAGTGTGCCGGAATAGGTTAAAGTTTCTTCAATATCTTTTATTTCAACTTCTGCGACTTCTACATAATTTTTAGCCGCAGCAATGGTTTCAAGCTCAACTTCCTGTTTTTGGGAACAGGCGCTTAAAGATAATATTATCAGTGTAATTATCAGGAGTATTGTTTTAAATTTCATGTGATCCTCTCATTTATTGATTTGTATATTTTTCTAATGCATATTTTGCAAGCACAAAGTCATAGTATGATATCTGCAGGTTTAGCTCGCTGCCAAAAAGCATGATCTCAGCATCCATTAGTTCTGTATTTGTGACCATCCCTTGATCGAAAAGGTCATTCACAATACTATAATTTTCCTTTGCATTTTCATAAGCGAGTTTTCCGCTTATTACCCTTTTTGCTTTTGTGATCAAGTTATAGACACTGTTTTCTGCTGCCATTAAGATCTTTTCACGCGCATCCTCAAGCTGCAATTTGATACTTTTGTATTTATAATTGCTTTTTTTGAGATTCGTTATATTTGTTCCAAAATGAAAAATCGGCACAGAAAAGACAGCAGCAATATTCCAGCTTTTTGCTCCATCAAAATTGAGTTTATCATCCTGATCAAAGGTTCTGGTATATTGCAGATTGAGCGAAGGAAGGAAATTGCTGATCGCCAATTTCTGAGCAGTTTTTGCAATTTTTTCTGAAAATGCTAAACTTTTCAGATCAGGATTTTCAGCTTTCACGATCGAGAGCACATAACTAAGTGTATCAAATTTAGTTACCTCAGAAATAGTATGTAAAAGCATGATCTCGTTATCATAGGAAGTAAGATCAATCCGATCTGGCATCGCAGCTTCAGAAAGAGAAGTAAGTCCGAGAATATTGAACCAATAAGTTTTGAGCACTGATAATCCGTTCTTTAGTTCTTCTAATGTGATCTTATCATTTTCAACTTTAACTTCCCATTGAAGCACATCGGATTTTTTAACCACTCCAACATTAAATTTCTCGTTGACCTTTTTCAACTGTGCTTGGCTTGATGCGAGACTTTTATTAGCGATCTTGATCATATCCTGAATTTTTAAAATATTGAGATACGAGTCAGCGACATTATATTCCAGATCGTTCTGGGAACTCGACAGGTTCTGCAGCGCTTGCTTAGTGCTCAATTTTGCGATCTGATATCCAAGGAATAATTTTCCGCCATTGAAGATCGGCTGTTGAATTGTGATATTAGTTGAGTAAGTTGTTTTGTATATGCCGCCGCTCATCATACCGGCAGAAATAGGCACGTAATCACCAGTTGGGATATCCAGAGAATTATACACCTTCAGCTGCATGATCGCATTTGCTTCCTCATAGGTGTCGTTATCAATACGAACAGAAGTTGCATTGAGGTTGATCTTTGGGAGGAAGTTGGTTATTGCATTCTTTTCATTCCACTTATATTGTTGGTAATTATAATTTTGCGCTCTGTAACTTTTATTGTTTTGGACTGCGGTTGTGATCGCCTTATCCAAAGATAATGCACAAAGCTGTGAGGAAATTAGAATTAACAATATAAAAACAAAGAGAATTTTTCGTTTCGTAAAGTTCTTACGCATATACATCTCCTATATATTACTTTTACCACACGTCTTCACTGAGCTTCAGTCTTCGCTACGCTATGCCCAGACAGGTCAGTCTTCGCTACGCTACGCCCAGACAGGTCAGTCTTCTCCGCCAGCTGGCGGACAACGGGGCAGGCGAAAAGCACGAAAACAGGTTTTAAGAGAAATATTCTTTTAAATGTTATTTTATTAATTTCGTTTATTTCGCTTGCCCCATAAGGAAGAATGACTGTATCGGGCTGTATTTCGCCTGCAACGGCGTAGCGCAGTGAAGACGTGTGGTTCAGCATTTTTCTCTTTCTAACTTATATTTATGGTTTCATACCCTGAAAGATCAGGTCAATCATTTCATCTGTGTTTTCGAACAGATTTTCTTTACCCATTTCCGGTTCGAAAATATACATCATCATCTGAATCATCATAATTGAATATAAAATATTTACAGCATTAAACGTATTCGTTTCCCGGCTGATCATGTTCTCTTTTTGAAGACGATCCAGTAAACGTTGAAAAGCTTTCATAAGTTCGAGGTCCAGTATCATGCCTTTTTTTATATCAATATTAGAAGAGAAGGTTGCAATGAATATTTCTTTCAGACTTTCCTTCTTTACGAACAGGGGAATGCTAAAAATCTTTTTTGAAATCAGCTTGATGATTTCTTTTGCACTTTGATTTTGCAGGTTGACTTCGTTGAAAAGGGCATCATTCTCCGTAATAGTAATTTCAATTTCGTCATGCATGATATCAAGAAGCAGGTCATTCTTTGAAGGAAAATAATTGTATAAAGTGCCAACAGCAAGGTTTGCATTATCAGCGATATCCTGCATCGAAGTGTTCGAAAATCCTTTTTCATTAAAAAGATCAACTGCCGCAGAAAAGATTCGGCCCTTTCTTTCGGACTTCTTTTTTTCTCTTAATCCGGACATATATTCTCCAAAATATGAATTAATTCAAAAATGAATTATCTAAAATAATTTGGTCTTGCTTTCTATTTGTCAAATTTATTTTACTTTTTTTGCATTTAATAAATAAAATAATTTGACAGCATTTATGATTTTTTTGTAAACATTGAACAACATTGATAAAAAAATCAAGAGGAGATGCTATCGAAGAAAAACAAGCTAAGGTTTTCAAGTTCAAGGATATCTTTAAAGCGTGGAATCATTCATTTCGATTTCATCGTTTAATGATATCGGGCGTTGCGTACATACTAATGGGGATTATTGCATACTTCCTCATTTTCGATACGTTACTCAAGCCGATGGCAATGTTCGGAATGAAAGATAGTCTGACAATCGCGCTGAACCTATTTTCGGTAAAATCGATAATCGGTATGATACTGATTGCATTCATTATGTTCATTGCAAGAATGTGTATTGCATTTTCAATCCGCACAGAAGTAGTTGATGATGAAATATTTGTTGGCTGGAAAGATGTGTTTAAATTCTTAGGAAAGAATATTAAGACCTTTGT
>JAUWPE010000034.1 GCA_030611765.1 Candidatus Cloacimonadota bacterium
CAGCTGGCGGATGAAGTACAGTCCAACCGACTCAAAATTGTTGACAATTAGAATTGCTCATTGGAATTACATTCAGGAATTTAATATGATAAAAAAATCAGTATTTGGTAAAGAAATATACGAATATTCCGGAGTCATTCATGTTCATACTGAACACTCCTTTGACGGACATAGAAGTCTTGCTGATATAGTGCATACGGCAGAGGATCATAATGTTGATTTTATCTGTATAACCGATCATCGTTCTCTGGAAGTTAAGAATGACATTTCAGCCATTTTGCAATCGAAACTGAATATTCTCATAGGATATGAAATGAATGACGCTGAAATGAACAACCATTACCTCGTTTTCAATATTGGTGAAGTGTTCCCGCTTTCGATGAGCGCTGATGAATATGTGAAAGAAACCCACAAATTGGGAGGAATTGGATTCATAGCCCATCCTTTTGAGAGAAGAAGATCTAAAAGAACACTGCGCACCTACAACTGGACTTCCTGGAATACCTCGGTTTTCGATGGCATCGAAATATGGAACTACATCTCCGAATGGACTGATAAATTACGAATTCCCTGGAATGTGATACCGAAAATATTATTCCCGAATACATCAATTAAAAAACCGAAAAAAGAAGTCCTGAAAAAATGGGATGAACTAAATAACAAAGGTATGAAAAAAGCCGGGATCGGAAGTGTGGATTCTCATGAAAACAGATATTCCGTAGGTCCTTTTTCCATTAGCTTTCTTCCGCACAGAAAATTATTTGGAACTATCCGAACGAATATTCAAACACGACAACCTCTATCATCAAATAATCCCACCCAGGAAATTCTTTCATTATTGAAAAATGGAAACTCCTATATTGTGAATTATCTTCATGCCGACCCGCACATGTTTTACTGTGGGATCGAGTCAAAATCATCTGAAAAATTTGCACTGCCCGGCGAAGAGATATCACTTGAGGAAAAAGACCTTTACTTATTTATTTATCTTCAGCAGGATTGTCATATAAAAATTATACACAATGGGAATATAGTTCATACTGAATATATGAACAAAGTTTCGTTTCCGATCACAGAGAAGGGCTTTTATCGGATCGAGGTGTTCATCGGGCTCAAAGGATGGCTTTTCACGAACCCCATATATGTAGTATAAAGGTAAGAGATGTACCTTAAACTGAAATCAACTGTGGTTCAGGATAGAAACCTCTTCCCTAAATCCCTTCTCCTCTTCAGGAGACGTGACTTCCAACCAATGCAAAGTAAGTATCAAGTCCTTCCTTGTTAGGAAGGATTTAGGAAGGTAGATTTTGACCAGAAAATATTCCCGAGAACTTCTTCGGGTTTCAAAAGAACTTAGAAAATCACAAACTGAAGCAGAAGAAATTATCTGGGAAGAATTAAAAGCAAAAAAATTGAACGGATTAAAATTCAGACGCCAAGTTCCGTATGATACATTTGTAATAGATTTCTTATGCCCAAGTAAAAAAGTAATTCTTGAAATAGAAGGTAAAATTCATTTGAAAACAAAGTTCAGAGATCAGGAACGTGATGAATATTTTATGGAAAAGGGGTATAAGGTTCTCAGAATAAAGAATGAAGAAGTTTTTCACAATTTAGATGATGTACTGCGAAGGATAAAAAAAGTTTGCGAGAAATGACATCTTATACAACCTCTTCCCTAAATCCCTTCTCCTCTTCAGGAGACGTGACTTCCAACCAATGCAAAGTAAGTATCAAGTCCTTCCTTGTTAGGAAGGATTTAGGAAGGTCGATTTTGACATGAATGTTTGTATATTTATAGCCCAAAACATATAACCAAAGTATATTTGTTTTGACATAAAAAACTTTTTCGTGACTTTCGTGTTTTTCGCCTGCCACGGCGTAATGAAATGGAGACGGGTGGTTAAAAAAATTTATATTTAGGAGTAATATGAAAGAAAAATTCGTACAAGATTTGAGCTCTTTAGAGGGCAGTGAAATAACAGATCTCTTTGCGATAAGCGAGAAATCTGTAAGGAAAAGCAGAGCTGGAAAGTTCTTTATACGTGTAATGTGTTTGGACAGAACCGGTCGGGTAACAGGATTTATCTGGGATAATGTACCTAAATTTAAGGATACCTTCTCTGTTGGTGATATCGTTAAAATAAAAGCGCTTGTTACTACTTTTGAAAATAATGTGCAGCTCTCAATAAGTAATATCCGCAAAGCTGAAGAGAACGAATACCAGCTGTCCGATTTTGCTCCAACCACAACAAAAGATACTAACAAACTCATAGAAAGACTCTTTGGTTTCATCGATTCTGTAAAGAATGAATACCTCTCTCAGCTCCTGCATCTTTTCTTTGATGATAAGGAATTGCTGGAAAAATTCTCAAAATCACCGGCTGCGAAGAACTGGCATCATAATCTTGTAGGAGGTCTCCTCCACCATTCTGTGACAGTTGCTTCAATTTGTGATGCGGTCAGCACTTTATATGATGGTATTGACAAAGACTTGCTCATCACCTGTGCTATCTTGCATGATATCGGAAAGACAAAAGAATATACGCTTGCACCATTCATTGATTTTACTGATGAAGGTCGGCTTATAGGACATATTGTGATCGGCAATAAGATGGTGGTAGATAAGTGTGAAAAGATTAATAATTTTCCGAAGAATCTGCTTATGAAAATTCAGCACATGCTGCTCAGTCATCACGGCGAACGGGAAAATGGTGCTGCAGTACCTCCTAAAACAAGAGAGGCACTCATTCTTCATTATTCAGACAACCTCGATGCCCACGTCACAGGCGCATCGGAACTCATCGAAAAAGCTGCTGACGAAAATTCCACATGGACAGATTATCACTATTTGACTAATCGGGAATATTATACAGAATAATCTCTTTATTGTTCATTAGCCAATTTTCTTGACTGCATTTTGAGCGGTTGGTCATTTTACAAGTTCAAAATAGATTTGTATAAGGATCTCTCATGAATATCAAAATAATATTTCCGGACGGTTCCGAACAGGAATTTCCCAAAGGAATCACTCCACATGAGATCGCAAAAGGAATAAGCAAAGGACTTGCGAAAGATGCTCTCAGCGCACAATTCAATGACACTGCGATTGATATGACACGACCCCTCGAGGAAGACGGATCCATCCTCTTTTATAAATTTTCCGACGAAAAAGGAAAAAAAGTTTACTGGCACAGCAGCTCACATATCATGGCACAGGCAGTGAAACGGCTCTTCCCTGATGTGAAAGTTGCGATCGGTCCATCCATCGAGCATGGCTTCTATTATGATTTTGATAAAGAAATTCCATTCACTGAAGACGATCTGCTACTCATTGAAGAAGAAATGCAGCGCATTATCGATGAAAATTTCTTCTTTGAAAGAAAAGTAATAAGCAGCGAAGAAGCGATTGAACTGTTTAATAGTCTGGGTGAGACATACAAGATTGAACTTATCAATGAAATGCCCGAAGATGAGACCATCACAATATATGTCCTCGGTGATTTTGTGGACCTCTGCCGCGGACCCCATATTCAGTCAACCGATCAAGTTAAAGCTTTCAAACTCCTGAAATTTTCCGGTGCATACTGGCGCGGTGATGAGAAAAACAAGATGCTCCAGCGAATTTACGGCATCTCATTCCCCACTCAGAAAGAACTCGATGCCCATCTTGAAAAATTGGAAGAAGCAGAAAAAAGAGATCACAGAAAAATCGGTAAAGAACTAGATCTGTTCGGTTTTTATGAAGATGTCGGCGCCGGGCTTGTTCACTGGCATCCAAAAGGCGGAGTCATCAGAGATGTTATAGAAGATTTCTGGAAAAAGGAACATTACAAAGCCGGTTACCAGATTGTCTATACTCCCCATATTGGAAAATCAATTTTGTGGGAAAAAAGTGGTCATCTTGACTTTTATAAGGAAAGCATGTATGCACCCATGCAGATCGATGAGATCGATTATTACATCAAACCTATGAATTGCCCGTTCCATATTATGGTGTATAAATCTAAGCTCCGAAGTTACCGCGAATTACCTGTCAAATATGCAGAACTCGGCACAGTATATCGTTATGAACGATCAGGTGCATTGCATGGCTTGATGAGAGTGCGCGGTTTCACCCAGGATGATGCGCATATCATGTGTACCCCTGATCAGCTTGTCGATGAAGTGGTAAAATTACTTGATTTCTCGCTTTTCTTCCTGAAATCCTTCGGCTTCGACAGATATGATATTTTTCTTTCTACCAAACCGGATAAACATGTGGGAGAAGATATTGATTGGGAAAGAGCTACAGAATCGCTGAAAGAGGCATTGGAAATTTCCAGATTGGAATATAAAGTCGATCCCAAAGAAGGTGTCTTTTACGGACCAAAAATCGACATCAAGATCAAGGATGCTCTCGACCGCTCATGGCAGTGCACAACCATTCAGTACGACTTCAATCTCCCTGAACGCTTTAATATGACCTACATCGGTGAAGACAATGAAGCACATCGTCCGTATATGATACATCGCGCCCTACTCGGTTCTCTTGAACGTTTCTTTGGAGTGCTTATCGAGCATTATGCAGGAAATTTCCCTGTGTGGTTAGCGCCGGTGCAGGTGCAGGTCATTCCTATAAGTGAGCATCAAATTGACTATGCAAAAGTAATTTTGCAGGCATTAAGAGATGCGAATATCCGCGCTGATATCGATGTGCAGAATGAAAAAGTTGGTTACAAGATCCGCGAAGCAGAGAAGCAGAAAATTCCTTATATGATAGTGATCGGCAATAAAGAGATAGAGAACGATAACATTTCTGTGCGGAAGCATCGGGAGGGTGATCTCGGTCCCTTTACTTTGGAAAAATTCATCGAACATATAGATCAGGAAATAAATGATAAAAAATAAGGGAGATATTTTTCCCTTTTTTATTTTAAAATGAGACTACAAGCTTCGTTATTAAGAGCGATACCCCGCTCGCAAGGAAGAGATGCAATTGGGTGGAAAGAACCTGTCCCCTTTCATGGCTCTGACATCTGGAATGCTTACGAATTCTCTTTTCTACACGATAACGGAAAACCAACTGCCGGGATTCTCGCGATGGAGTACAGTGCTGATTCGCTAAATATTGTTGAGAGCAAATCTCTAAAATTGTATCTGAACTCCTTTTCTATGATACATTTTACTTCCTTCGATGAAGTGTTATATACCATCAAAACCGATCTTGAGAAAGTTCTGAAAACTGATTCGCTACAACTCTATTATGAAACATACTTATCATTCTCAAATATATTTTCAGACAGCTCGGCATTCACTTGTGTTGATGAGATCGACATAGACAGGATTTCTGATTACGAACCGAATCCCTCTTTACTGAAAACAAATTCTTCAGATGACCAGGAATTCTATTATTGCTCGCATCTTCTCAGATCGAATTGTCCTCTCACAAACCAGCCGGACTGGGGTTCGATATATCTGTATTATCATGCAGATAAAAAATCGATCCAGCCCGAATCATTACTCAAATATATTATTTCATACAGACTCCATAATGAATATCATGAGGAGTGCTGCGAAAGAATTCTTTATGATGTTCTGAATGTTTTATCTCCCAGAAAATTAGCTCTGATATGTAAATATACTCGTCGTGGCGGTATTGATATCAATCCCCTGCGGCTTTATCCGCGGTATTTCAAGCCCGCTGATCTTCCCGAAAATTTTACACAACTTATCAATACGCGGGATTTTCACCAATAGAAAATAATTGACACGGAACCTGCAAAAATGAAATTATCAAACATCAAAATCCTGAATGGGATTACATGGAATTTTAAGAAAGCGATTATTGTTTTGGCTGTTCGCAGACAAATCCGTGCGGACTGAAACTCAAAATTGTGCAAATTTGTAACAAAAAAATAGAATATGAAAAAATTAGTATCTCTCTCTGCTTGTCTATTGCTCCTATTTGGATGCTCGAGCAAAGTTCCGGAATTCAACGGAGCAAAAGCATTTGAATACCTTGAAGCTCAATGCGAGTTCGGTCCCAGAAATCCTGGTTCGGAAGGACATATTCAGTGCAAAGAGTATATTGTGAACTTTTTAAAAACCCATGACGCTTCTGTTCAAATTCAGGAATTTTCCGCTGAAGTGCGAGGACAGGAGTATCAATTCACGAATATTATTGCATCCTATTACCCAAACAGACCACGACGGATATTTATCGGAGCACACTGGGATACGCGCCCCTGGGCTGATAGGGATGCGGACACTTCCAATCACGAAACACCTATCATCGGTGCAAATGACGCAGCATCCGGTGTTGCAGTGCTCATGGAACTTGCGACGATATTACAGGCAAAGGAACCGCCCGTCTTTGGTATCGACCTGCTCTTTTTTGATGCCGAAGATGCCGGCACTTACGGAACGAACGAAACTTGGTGCCTTGGATCACAATACTTTGTTGAACAATATTCAGGGAAAGAACCCGAGTTCGTGATCGTGGTCGATATGATAGGCGATGCAGATCTGGATATTTTGATTGAATCATTTTCACAAAATTCTTCACCTGCGCTGGTGAAAAAAGTATGGGATATTGCCAGTAAAAATAAAATAAATGCTTTTTCATCGAAAGTGACAAATTTCATTTATGACGACCATTATCCCTTTCTTGAAGCAGGTTATGAAGCGATCGATATCATTGACCTGGACTATCCCTACTGGCATACAATCGAGGACACGCCCGATAAATGTAGTCCGAAAAGTCTACAAAGTGTGGGCACTGTCCTGACACATTTGATCTATGAATAAATATTTTACTCCTGACGAGCGGAACATTATTATTTTAATGGTTGTATTCCTTGTTATTGGACTGGTCGTGCTCAATGTGAAAAATATTTCTTCCGTTCTCGATGCAGACTCCACAAGCACAGTTCAGGACAGCATAAAAAAAGTAGTGGAAAAATCCCACGAGCCCATGATGATCAACATCAACATTGCTGATATTGAAACACTTGCAGAATTACCGGGCATCGGACCTGCAAAAGCTCAAGCCATTTTTGAATACAGAACCCAGCAGGAATCTCTTTCTTCTCTTATCGAACTGGTGAATATTAAAGGGATCGGCAAAAAAACACTGGCAAAGCTCCTCCCCTATCTTAAAATGATCGGAGATTCAGCAGAAGTGTATACCTTTGTTGCAGAAGAGACGCCAACTAAGGACATCACACTTACTACTGGAGAGACTGAAAAGATAAATATCAACTCTGCTCCGATTGAGCAGCTTCAGAATTTGAAGGGGATCGGTCAGAAAAAAGCACAAGCAATTATTGACTACAGAAATGAGCAGGGCTCTTTTGAAACTATCGAAGAAATCATGAACGTGAAAGGCATCGGACAGGGCATCTTCGATAAGATAAAAAATAGTATTGAGGTCTAAGATGGATTTTCATGAAGTTGTTGCCTCCCCGACTCTTGCAAAAATGTATGAAGAGCAGGAAAACTACGCTATGGCACTCACCATGTATAAAAAGCTAAATGAAAAAAAGAAAGATGAGTTCTACGAGAAAAAGATCACATATCTCGAAGATATTATCACCTCAAAAACAAGAAAAGCACATGATGAGATCGGCTCCTTTGTCATGAGCGATGATGAAAAAGATGTGTTCAATATCTCAAAAGATGAAAAGGAAAAAACTGAAACACCGGCAAATGAAAAATCCAAGAAAAACAAAGAAAAAAATGAAAAACCTCAACTGGATGATATTCTCAAGAAAAGCAGCACCGATATTTCATACCTGATCATGGACAAATATGCGGATGTGACAGTTGAGCAATTCTTCTCCCTTCTCGCAAGCATGATAGGCAAGAACAGAAAACTCGATGAGATCACGCTGATGGATGTTCTTCAAGCGATAGAAAGAATATAATGAAGCATAAAGCTGCACAGAAACAGAATGGCATTGTATATATTGATCCGGCTCAAATAAAGCTAATTATTTTTGACAAGGACGGCACTCTTTCCGACTTGAATATGTGGATAGAGATCATCAAACAACGAGCTCGTCTGCTTGGAGAACATTTTGAACTGCCCACAGAAAAAGTAGATGACATTATCCGCGCAATGGGTGCAGATCCTTACTCAACAAAAATCCTCGATGTGGCAATTCTAACCAACTCAAGATCAGAAACAGAGAAGAAGGTTATCGATAAACTCGTTGAATTTGGGTTTAAAAGAATAACTGCTTTTGATGCAACTCATCGTATTTTTGGCGAGGTGGACAGTATTGTTGACCTGAGAAAGATAGCAAGTCCGCTTGGAGATATCAGGGGATTGTTTGAAGATGCGTTGGAACACAACATAAAAATTGCTGTAGCAACCTCCGACCTAGCAGTGAGATGTGAAAAAATCCTGGAAGCTTTTGACGTGCTCGATCAAGTTCATGCAATTTCCGGTGCAGACAGCATCTCCAAAGACAAACCCGCTCCCGATATGGTTCATTATGTATGTGAAATACTGAAGATCAAACCCGAACATACTGCTGTAGTTGGTGACAGCACACTCGATATGGAGATGGCAAAAAATGCAGGATGCGGACTCGCTATCGGAGTGCTGACCGGCAAGGATGGTGCTGATTTGCTTGAACCAGTTGCTGATTTTGTTGTGCAGTCGATTGATAATATTAAAGTAAGATAAAAAACTTGCGTATAGAATATTAAATCATAAAAAGTAAGTTAAGGTATTTATTAGGTAAACAAAGAGTGTAAATATCAATATTTCGGGGGGTCGAAATGAAAAAAATATTTGTAATCTTTATTTCTTTGATTATTCTTACGTTATCACTTGATGCAGACATTGTTGAAAACATCAATTCTCAGGAGTTATATCCTGACAACACACATTCAGTGACCTACGATGGAATTATGGTAAGCGGAGTAATTGACCAGGACACAACCTGGTCAGATACAATTAGTGTGGTTGGTGACGTAACCATTAATGATGGAATAACACTTACAATTGAACCAGGATCAACAATTAAATTCATGGGACATTATAAACTTAATGTTCAGGGACGATTACTCGCTGTGGGAACTGAAACCGATTCTATCTTGTTCACTATTACAGATACTACTAACTTCACTAATATGAATACCACAGCCGGAGGATGGCATGGGATTAGGTTTAATAATACCCCTGTAACGAATGACACATCCAGAATTGTTCATTGTAAGATTCAGTATGGTAAAGCTGTCAGTGATAATAGTGATGATAGACGAGGAGGGGCAATTTATATACAAAATTTTAAAAAAGTTATAATTGATAATTGTACGATAACGAATAATCGTTGCAGTACTTGGGGTGGTGGAATTTTCATGAACCATCTTGGCTCGGGAACTGTTGTTAAAAATTCTATTATATGTTATAATTCTGCTGGAAATGGAGGGGGTATTGCATGCGACATATATACAAACCCTAAAATCATTAATTCAATAATTACAAACAACTTAGTGTCGGAAAAGGGTGGTGGAATTTGGTGTCACTGGTTTTCTTCCCCAATAATAATTAATTGTATTATCAGCAACAACGAAGATGCAGGTATCTTTATAAAAGAAGGCGATCCTTTGATTGTTAATTCTACGATTACTAATAATAATTATTCGGGTATTGTCTATCATGAAGAATATTATCCATTTACAGAAGATAACGGAAGAGAAAACAAACTAATTAAGAATGATATAAAAGCAGCAGATAATATTCTAAGAGGTTTCAATATAATAAATACCATTTTATGGGGAAATTCCATACACGAAGTGCTTATTGTGGGTGATTATTATGTTGAAACAAATTTTTATTATTGTGACATTCAAGGTGGTATTAATGGAATTGCGGGTTATAGTTATGTTGATATTTACGAGAATAATATAGATGTAGATCCGTTGTTTATCTCACCTTCGGGAGGTGCAGGCATTGGATTTGACGGTTTAAATGCAGATTGGTCGTTACAATCAAGTTCAATTTGCATAAATCATGGCAATCCTGACACAACCGGCTTGTATTTACCAGGTACTGACTTAGCTGGAAATCCTCGTATCTATAACGGCACTTTGGATATAATTGATATTGGAGCTTATGAATATCAAGGTGAACCTGATCCAATTCCTAAAATTGTTACCGATCCTTCAGAACTCTCGTTCGGTTTTTGTACAGTAGACTCAACGTCATTAGTGAAAAGTTTTACAATATCAAATATCGGACATTCAATTCTCGAAATCGATTCAATTAATGCGCCAACCGATTTTGAAGTGAAGAGAGAGGGTGATCCGGAATTCAGTTCAATGATTGCATCATTTACAATTGCAGCTTATCATGACACCCTGATCAATGTGGTATTTAAGCCAACTGTGGCTCAAAACTATTCCGAGGATATAATAATTAAATGCAATGATCCTAATGATGACACCGTTCTTGTGAATGTATCTGGAATTGGAACCAGTGCACCTGTTGTAAGTGGAGTGATTGATAATGATACAATGTGGGATGCAGATACGATTAAAGTTGTTGGTTCAGTTACTATCAACGATAGCGTAACCCTCACAATAAATCCCGGAACAGTTATTGAATTTCAAGGAAAATATAAAATTAATGTGCAAGGCAGAATTCTGGCTATTGGGACAGAAAGCGACACAATAACATTTATAGCAAAAGATCCTTCTAACGGATGGAATGGAATAAGATTTAATGAAACTTCAACTACAAATGATTCTTCCAAATTTGCTTACTGTAACCTGAAATATAGCCGATATAATGGTTGGCGAGGTGGTGGATTATTTCAAATTATTAATTTTTCAAAAATAATGATTTCTAATTGTCTAATTAATAATAATTCCTCAGAAGGAAATGGAGGGGCAATCTTCTGTGATTATTCCTCTCCCATTATATCTAATTGTTCAATTAATAATAATCTATCTGAAGATTCTGGGGGTGCAATACATCTTTGGTATTCATCCCCCACTATCTCAAATTGTATTATTAATAATAACTCATCTTTTTCTCATGGTGGCGCTATTCGCTGTTGGCGTTCCTCACCTATTATCTCTCACTGCTCAATTAATAATAATTCATGTCGGGGAGCCGGGGGGGCTATTTACTGTGCAAACTTTTCCTCACCTATTATTATGAATTCAACTATTGAAGATAATTTTGCTGATGATTGGTGGGATGAATATTGGAATAATCCCGGAGTCGGTGGCGGTATTAGTTGCTGGGGGTCTTCTCCAGTAATTTATAATTCGAAAATTGCTGGTAACACAACAGATTCAGGTGAATGTAGTAGCGCGGGTGGTGGTATTTACTTCGAGGGTTATTTCTATACTTCAAACCTCAATATAATAAATTCCAGTATCATAAATAATTCTGCTGTTAATGGTGCTAGTATCTATTGTCATAATTCTGCTTTTGTAAATGTTATCAATACTATATCTTGGAATAATTCAACAGAAGAAATATATTTCTCACAAATTCAAGACTCAAACACAATATCAATTTCTTATTCCGATATTCAAGGAGGAGAAGATGGAATTGTCACAAACAACAATGGAACTGTTTATTGGCTAGAAGGTAATATCGATGAAAATCCATTGTTTGAGAATAATTACCATCTAAGTTCAGGTTCTCCATGCATCGATGCGGGAACTCCAGATACAACAGGTTTGCATTTACCTCCGTGGGATTTAGATGGAAATGTTCGGATATGGGACGGTAATGGAGATAGTCTTGCTATTGTTGATATGGGATGTTACGAATTCGGAGCACCATTTTATGGAGTGGATGATCCTCCTGATAATCAAATGGGATTTCAGCTTTATCCAAACTACCCGAATCCCTTTTCAAATTCGACAAATATCTCATTTAATATTCCCGGAACATCTAAAACTTTTCAAATAAAGATATATAATATCAAGGGGCAAATAGTAAAAACGATAGATAGTAATAATACTGGTCAGATATCTAACGAAGTTGTCTGGGATGGAAAGGACGATCAAGGCAAGGCACTTTCAAACGGAATTTATCTGTATCAGTTGACTGGAAAAAACTACACTTCAAAAATTATGAAAATGATCTTAATAAGGTAGTTAATGCGAAATATCGATCTCAAAAAAGAAAAACAAAAGATAATTCACTTCATCAAAACCTATTTCAAGAACGCCGGTTTTTCCAAAGGTATCATCGGACTTTCCGGCAAAGATAACGCTGACCTTCTTGAACCCTTTGCCGATTTCATCGTGCAGTCAATTGACAATATTAAGGTAATATAATAAAAATGTTTAAACTCTTAAAAGGGAGGTTACAATGAAAAAAATATTAATAATTTTATGTTATTTATTTTTAATTAATACAATATCTTTTGCTGAGATACACATTCCTACTGGAGAAGTAAGTGGAGTATGGACTGCTGATAGCACATATATTATTGATGGTGAAATTACCATACCAGATGATAGTACATTAACCATCGAACCGGGAGTGCATGTAATTTTTTCAGGTCATTATAAATTCAATGTACAGGGACAACTATTAGCAATTGGGACTGAAATTGATAGCATTCATTTTACAACTGATGATACAACTGGATTTAGTAATATGGATATTCCTGATGGTGGATGGCATGGGATTAGATTTGATGAAACACCCGCAACAAATGATTCCTCTAAGTTAATTTATTGTAAATTAGAATATGGGAAAGCTATTGGCAGTATTACTGATGATAAGAATGGGGGTGCAATTTTTATAAAAAACTTTTCAAAAGTTCTAATATCTAATTGTACTATTAAGAATAATAGGAGTAATAGAGATGGGGGTGGAATCTATTCTAGAGGACAATCAATAATCAATAATACATCTATTTTGAATAACTACGCAAAAGAATATGGAGGAGGAATTTGTTGTGGCTATCCTGGTCCCACAATTATGCAATCAATAATATGTTATAATATTGCAGAAACAGGTGGCGGTGGAGGAATTGAATGCTATGGAAGTTCAAGTCCGAATATTATTAATTCAATAATTACAAACAACTCATCATCGTTGGGAGGTGGTGGAATTAGATGTGTAACTTGGTCGTCACCAAAAATTATTAATTGTGTGATAAGTAACAATAACATCTATGGAATATATTCGTATGAAGCCGACCCTATGATCGTTAATTCAACAATTACAAATAATAATAATGATGGAATTTGCTATAATGAAGAAGATTATCCATGTCCAAAAGATAAAGAAAGAGATGAACTGCAAAATAATGATAATATTATTACATTAGATGAAAAAACGAGAGGTTCCAATGTAATAAATACAATTTTATGGGGAAACTCGGGTGGTGAAGTGAGTATTTATGTTGGTCTTTATAATGAACCAAACTTTTATTATTGTGATATTAAAGATGGAATAAATGGAATTTATGGTTATTACTATGTTGGGAATTATGAGAATAACATAGATGTAGATCCATTGTTTGTCTCTCCTTCTGAAGGTACTGGTGTTGAATTTGACGGTTTAAATGCAGACTGGTCATTACAATCAAGTTCAATTTGTATAAATCACGGCATTCCGGACACCACAGGATTAAATATAACCGATGTTGACCTGGCGGGAAATCCGAGAATATACAACGGAAATCTTGCTATAATTGATATTGGGGCTTATGAATATCAAGGCGAACCTGATCCAATTCCTGAAATTGTTGTTGAGCCATTAGAGATATCATTTGGATTATGCACAATAGACTCAACTTCAGTAGAAGAAAATATTACAATATCAAATATTGGCCATTCAGTCTTACTAATTGATTCAATTGCAGCACCAATTGGTTTTGAAATAAAAAGAGAGGATGACCCAGAATTTAGCTCATATATTAGTTCTTTTTCCATTGAAGCATATCATGACACTTTAATCAATGTAGTATTTATACCTACAATGGCTCAAAGTTATTCCGGGGATATTATAATTAATTGCAATGACCCTGATGAGGATACTGTTTTTGTTAATATCTCAGGAATTGGAACTATTGCTCCTGTTGTAAGTGGAGTGATAGATAATGATACAATTTGGGATGCAGATACGATAAAGGTTGTTGGTTCAGTTACTATCAACGATAGTGTAACTCTCACAATAAACCCCGGAACAGTTGTTGAATTTCAAGGGCATTATAAAATTGATGTGCAAGGAAGAATTTTGGCTATTGGAACTGAAAGTGACATAATAACATTTATTGCAAAAAATCCTTCAAATGAATGGAGGGGAATAAGATTTAATGATACTCCCGCTACAAATGATTCTTCAAAATTTATTTACTGTAACCTACAATATAGTTGGAATAATTATGGAGGGGTCTTTTATATTAATGATTTTTCAAAAGTAATTATCTCAAACTGTTTAATTAATAATAACTCATGTAAAGTAGATGGTGGAGCTATTTACTGTAAAAATTCCTCACCCATTATCATAAATTCTACTATTGAAGATAATATAGCTACAGGTTGGTTGGATTGGGATTTGTATATTCCCGGTTCTGGTGGAGGAATTTATTGTTATAATTCTGCTCTTATTATTAGTAATTCTAGAATTACTAATAATACTGCATATTCTGATTGTATCGGCAGCGAAGGTGGTGGTATTTTCTGTATAAACTCAAATCTCAATATCATAAATACTCTAATTTATGATAACTCAAGTATTTATGGCGGTGGTATTTATTATTATAACACTTCCTCAGACATCATAAATTCTAATATCACAAATAATTCTGGATATCATGGTGCCGGTATCTATTGCATTGCTTCTTCTTCTGTAAATGTTATCAATACCATATCTTGGAATAATTCAACCGAGGAAATATATTTATCACAATATGGTGACTCAAACACAATTTCAATTTCTTATTCTGATATTCAAGGAGGAGAAGATGGAATTGTTATTAACAACAATGGAACTGTTTACTGGCTTGAAGGTAATATTGATGAAGATCCTTTGTTTGAGAATAATTACCATTTGAGTTTAGGTTCTCCCTGCATCGATGCTGGAACTCCAGACACCACCGGCTTGAATTTACCACCATGGGATTTGGATGGTAATATTCGTATCTGGGATGGGAATGGAGATAGTCTCGCCATTATCGATATGGGGTGTTACGAATTCGGAGCACCAATTTATGGTGTTGATGATCCTCCTCAAAATCAAATAGGATTTCAGCTTTATCAAAACTATCCGAATCCGTTTTCAAATTCTACAAATATCTCATTTAAAATTCCCCAAACATCTAAAGCTGTTCAAATAAAGATATATAATATCAAAGGGCAGTTGGCGAAAACAATAGATAGTAATTATACTGATCAGTTATCGAATGAAGTAGTTTGGGATGGAAAAGACGATCAAGGCAAGGCACTTTCAAACGGAATTTATCTGTATCAATTGACTGGAAAAAACTATACTTCAAAAATTATGAAAATGATTTTAATAAGGTAGTTAATGCGAAATATTGATCTCAAAAAAGAGAAACAAAAGATAATTAACTTCATCAAAACCTATTTCAAAGATGCAGGTTTTTCCAAAGGTATCATCGGGCTTTCCGGCGGGGTTGATTCATCACTCGTTGCCTTCCTCGCAGTTGAAGCACTTGGTAAAGAGAATGTCATCGGTGTACTCATGCCTTATAAAACCAGTAGTAAGGACAGCTTCGATGATGGAAGACTGATTGCAGAAACACTGGGAATTAAATATATTATTCGAGAAATTACTCCGATTGTCGATGTTTATTTTAACAACTACGATCCGAATGCAGACCGGCTTCGCAAAGGAAATATGAAAGCACGTGCTCGCATGTGCACACTCTACGACCTTGCGGCAAAGGAGCATGCACTGGTTCTTGGAACAAGCAACAAAACCGAGCTCTATCTCGGTTATATAACTCAATTCGGTGATGCCGCCTGCGCACTGGAACCTCTCGGATGCTTTTATAAAACTGAGGTCTGGAAACTCGCAAAAATGATGGAAGTTCCCGAGAACATCATAAAGAAAATCCCTACCGCCGATCTGTGGGAAGGCCAAACCGATGAAAAGGAAATTGGAATTTCCTACACCGATGCTGACGAAATAATCTTTGCACTTTATGAAGAAAAGGCATCAATTGAAGAATTGCTCTCACAAGGGTTCACACAAGAAAAAATTCAGCACATCATCTCAATCGTAAATACAAACCGATTCAAACAATCTGTTCCACCAAATCCGGAAACATACACCTTTTAACAAGAAAGATATTTTATGAAAACTTACTTTGGAATTTTCCAGCCCAAACGCTGTCAGATATGCAACAAACACAAAGCCACACGCAAATGTCCAAAAACTCAACGGCAAATTTGCTTTCACTGCTGTAATGAAATCCGCATCAAATTGGAGTGTCCAAAGGACTGTAAATTTGTTCTCAAAAGCACCCAGTATAAAAACTCACTGCAATTGAACAACTACTCGGAATCCATTGCAGAACAACAAGGACTTCTCGATCTCCATCTTCAGAAATGGCTCAAGAACGAGAATCCTCTTTTTGAAAATAAAACCCCAAAATCCTATGCTGAAACTGAAGCGGGGAAAAAGAAGATCGATTCCTTTCTGAAGAAGCATGAACAGGCATTAAAGGACGCGCTCTCTTATAATTATGTTCGTGAACAGCTTGGAATTCCTCATAAAGAAAAAACCAATAAATTTCACGAAGATGTTGCAAACCGATTTATGGAACTGGTCACCAACTATGATTATGAAAAAATGCTTCCGCTTCTTGTTCATTATGAAGTATATAAAAATGAGGATTTCAGGCAAAATTATCTGAAAAGGAATCTTGCTATAAAGGCATTCAAATCCATCAAAGAATTCGATCTTATCCGCTCTGCACTCAGCAAAGAGCAGGATCAGGCAATTGTGGAATTTGAAATAAATGGAAAATATTCGCTCTCGCTTGTTCTGCAAAAGATCAACGCTCAATGGTTTATCAAAGAAAAGGTATTCGGTGAATCGAGTATGGTTCTGTCAGAGAATGAGTTTATCCAGCGAATTGCATATAATTACGCACAGCAGAATTTTGACCACGCTTACAAAGATCTAAAAAAATATCAGCAGGTTTTCCCGGATTCGTCAGATCTGCACTATTATTTTGGTATATACTACTCAACAAAAGGAAAGGTCGAGAAGGCAAAAGAACATTTCTTCAACGCCATGGAGTTAGCCCCGGAATTCACTGAAGCAAAATATAATTATGCATTCCTCTTTCAGGCAGAAGGGAATATGGAAAAATCTCGCGAGCTTTATGAAGAGATCCTCGAAAAAAAAGAGGAAAAGAAGACGCTTAACAATCTTGCTGTTATTTACGAACAAGATGGTCAACTGGAGCAGTCTCTCGTTTTGCTGAAAAAAGCTCTTGAATTGGATCCCAATTTCGAACTGGCACAAAAGAATGTAGAAAGGATCAATGAGAAAAAGAACACTGATCAAAACCCTTCCGAAAGTAACGAAACACTTCCTTCAAAATAAACCGATCAACTCTGTAACTGAGATAAAAGTGACACGCCTGTGCAACCAGCGATGCAGGCAGTGCAACATTCATGAAAACCGAGACGGCGCTCCATATATGAATTATGCAGACTATCGGGTGATCGCCCGAAAACTGCAAAAATACGGCAGTCTCGTTGGTATGATCAGCGGCGGAGAACCGCTTCTGCATCCTGATATAATAGACATTCTTGCTTACGCAAAAAAGGTTTTTCCAATTTCTGTTTCTCTTGTTTCTGGACTTTATTTTGATTATGATAAAATCAAAAATGTGATCGAATTCTGCTTGAAGAATGATATCAATATTCAAACCTCGCTGGATGGACTTGGCGGAAGCGGAGATTATCTTCGGGGTGTGAAAGATCATTCTAAGACCATTCTTTCCAATATGAAAAAAATCTCAGCTCGAAAAAAAGAGCTTGGCTCATCTTCTTTCACCTACGCAAATTGCGTGCTTAGTGCAAAAAACCTTCATCAGGTTCCGGATATTATCAAGGCATGCAAAGATGTGGAATGGGAAGTTACGATCGGTCTATATCACTCCCTCCTCGACACAACAAAAGAAGATGATAAGATGAAGATCGCAGATGCAGATGCTTTGCAGGAAACAATAGATTTTCTTACTGATAGTCCATCCATTCTCAATCTCAACAGTTTCATTGAAGGCATTCCTCGAATCATTAATAATGATTTTCCTGATTTCTGCCCTTTTGTGGACGGCAAACGGACTGCCACTCGTCTTACTATTATGCATAATGGCGAAGTGCATCTATGCAAAGGTGATGCAATTGGAAATTTGCTTGAGCAAGACCTCGATGAGATCATAAAAAGCAAGAAGTATGAAAATCTCTTAGTTGAATATACTTCCTGTAACGGATGTTGGAGCAG
Organism: Candidatus Cloacimonadota bacterium; assembly: GCA_030611765.1. Taxonomy (GTDB): domain Bacteria; phylum Cloacimonadota; class Cloacimonadia; order JGIOTU-2; family JGIOTU-2; genus Celaenobacter. The sequence goes on from JAUWPE010000034.1 coordinate 18,461, forward strand.
TTGTTACACGCAGAAATACTTGCTCTTCCATCCCAAAAATTTAAATCAAATAATTGAGCATGGCAAGAAATTGCTCAATCTCAAAGGGGCAGCAAAGGAGCATGTATGAAAGCCTATCTTGATATTGCTCTTGAAGCATGCACAAAAGCCGGTGATATCATCAGAGAAAATTTTCATAAAAAGAAACTCATCGATTATAAGGGAAGGATAAATCTTGTTACAAATGTGGACAGAGAAGCTGAAAAGTAGTTGTAGAGACCATTCAGAATTATTATCCTAAGCACAACATTCTTACAGAAGAAACCGAGCATGAGCAAAATCCCGGTCAGGAATACTGCTGGGTCATCGATCCGCCAGCTGGCGGACGGCACCACGAATTATGTGCATGGGTTTCC
>JAUWPE010000150.1 GCA_030611765.1 Candidatus Cloacimonadota bacterium
CGTGCGCATCTCTGTAAAGTGCGATTCCATCCCATGAATTTCGCAAAATATCATTTCCGTTTATTGTTATGTGAGAATGTTCCCGCCCGCAAATTCCCATTACGCCGGAGATATGTTTCGAGATAAGCAGGGAATCTCCGAGATTATCTCGAATTGTATTTTTTCTTATGACAACATCACTGTTTGAGACTATGATAGCAGCGTTGGTTGCCATTTGGGCTGTATCACGAATCGTGCCGGTAATTGTAAGATTTTCAAGAACACCATTTTCCAGATCCTTGATATAAATACCGTATCCGGAATGTGTATGAATAACTGCCGACCTGTCATTCGGTCCGATTATTGAGATATTCTTTCCTGAAATCGTAATGCCATTTGTTGCAGGAACCGCTTCATTGGGATCCTGGCAATTGCAACAGGTTGAGTCGATAAAACATTCAGGGATGAGATGATAATCGCCAGGTTCTAATATCACTTGCACGTTTTTTTGAGGGCTTGAAAATAATTCTTCAAGCTGCTCGCTGCTCGTAACGATGTATGTGGTTTGCTTTGAGGCACAGCTTATTAGAAAAACCAACTGGAAAAGAAATGAGATATATTTTCGCATAGAGCTTACTTCAAACCATCCAATAAATGCTGAACTTTAAAATCTGAAAAGGCATATGCCTTTCTTATATTATTAGAAAAATCCTGAATTTTTGTGAGTACAAGCTTCTTATCTATCTTCTGAGATGTAGTCATCAAAGCAATTGTTTGTGTAATTTCAAGAAGGATAAAAAACTCGTCAAAAGCTTCTTTCTTGAACCAGAGCGTGTCCTCAAACCAGTTAAACTCCAGCAGCTTTCGCACTTCTTCAATTTCAAAAAGTTTTCCAAGAAAAGAGCAGCTGGTTTCAGTTTCAAAATATTTCCACAATTCATGTTCCGAGATAAGAAACTTGATCAATCTTGTATAGAAAGTCCCAAAATCCGACTGAGTATAGACATTGATCTTCTCAATAAGTATCTCGTCGAGTTCGTAATCTTCAATAAATTTTCTGCTGGAAATTGGATAGGATTCTCTATCATATATCAAACCTATTCGCCTGAGAATAAGCCACAGGAAAAGTGCATAGAACTGATCGTGTGTAATGGAAAATCTTTCCTCAAGAAGGGATACGGTTTTCAGAATATCTTCCCTGTACCTTTCGATCAAATCATTAACTCCAATGGGTTTTTCATTCTTTGAACTGATTGAACGCAAAAAGGTTGCAAGTTTTTCCAGAATTTTATCCAACATTGATCTGTCATCAGATACTGAGAATATCTGCTCGTAGGTTTCTTCTGAAAAAAGTGAATCAAAGCTATCATACATTGCATTGTGCATAATCCTTTTCCTTTCTTTTTCCATATTTTTTATTCCCCCACCTTGAAGATAGGAAGATAACTTTTTATAAGATTCGCTACTATCATCATGAACAATCTGAAAATCCATGAACACTGCATATTTAAAAGCCCCAAGCTCCTGAAAAAGTCCATATTCGTGCAACTCTTTTGCATTTCGAATATATTCACGATCCTGTATTACATCTCTGAAAATTACAAAAACATTTTCCTCATTGGGAATACCAAGAATTTCTGCGATATTTTTCTTTAACCAGACTGTTTTTCCATTTTCATCTTTTTTCGCATAATACGTCAAGCGGATCCATCCCTTTGTATGTTCAAACTTATTATGAAAAATTACAAGCGATTTTTTTTGCTCAAACTCATTAGAGTAAGCAAGTACATTTTCATTTGTGTTACCATTTACACAGATGAAATCAAAAAGATGGAAGTGCTCAACATCAGAAAAAAGGTATCTCTTTCGAAGTAATGGAAATATCTCTTTTTTATGCCTCTCAATGTAATTTATATTCTCCTGTTCTTCCCACTTGGGCTTATGGAATTCCATACCATATCGTTCGCTGAATCCCTGTACCTGCCCGTGAGCAAACATTGGCAGACCCGGCATTGTGCTCATCAGAACGCATACACCAAAATATTTATCATCAGACCCGAATTGAGCAATAGCTGTCTCTTCATCAGGATTACTCATAAAATTCACAAATCGTTTTAAAATTTGAGGATCAAATTCGAGCACATTCTTGATCGAGTGTCTGTACTTATCGTTTTCCTCTCTTTTCAGCATGTTCATGAAAGCGCTGTTATAGACTCTGTGCATGCCAAGTGTGCGCACGAAATAGCCCTCCATCATCCAGAATGCTTCTGCAAGAAGCAGTGTATCGGGTGCTTCCTCAGCAACTCTGTCAACTACTTCTCTCCAAAATTCTACAGGCATAAGTTTATTAAATTCCTGTTTTGACATACTGTGTTCAGTTCTGCTTGGAATATCGCCGCCAGTGCCCGGTTCGGGAAACCAGAGACGTTGAAAGTGCTTTTTGGAGAGCGTCATTGCTGCATCAAATCTAATTATTGGAAACTTCTGTGCAATTTGTAGTATCTGTTGAATAACTGCTTCACGGACTTCCTGCAAAAGGTAATTCAACTGGGCTGTGTCATTCCATGGAAAACTTGTGCCGTCATTTCCATGATATATATAGCGCACTTTCCCATCACGATGGTCAACATATTTGAATACAACTGCTGCATCGGAATGGTCATAATAATGATCTTCAAGATAGATCTCCACATTCGGATGGTCAGATAAATTTTCTCCCATGAACGTATAGGAAGGGAAGGGAGAATATGAACTTTGAATGAACCAGTCAGGATGCTCGTAAATCCAATCCGAATCTATTGCCATATGATTTGGAACCATATCACAGCCAAGTCTAATTCCATATTTCCACGCCTTTTCCGATAACATGCGAAGGGACTCTTCTCCACCAAGAGTATTGGCAATCTGATAGCGTTTTATAGAATATGCAGAAGCAAGAGCATCGGAATTTCCCGTGAGATGTTTTATCCGTTGGGATGCACGGCTGCGTTCCCAAATACCGATGAGCCACAAGCCGGTAAATCCGCTCACTGCGAGAAGGCGTAGCTCCTCGTCGGGAATTTGATCGAGTTTTTTTATCTCCAGATTATACTTTTCACCTAATTGAGTAAGCCATACAAAAATATTCTTTGCAAGAAGCACAAGTGATGGCATCCACTCTCTATCTGGAGAAAATCTTTCGGGCTCTTCCCATTCAGCCACAAACGAGTAAAGCCGGCTTTCACCCGTGGCTGCTAAACCCCATTTTTCTTCCTCTTTAAGAAGATCCAATGCTTTTAGCAAAAGAGCTTTTAGATCACCCAGATATTCATTCCAATTTTCATTAATATATTCAATCTGTCTTTTGAGAGAGTGCGGTGCAAAGTGAATAGGTTTTTGAACAAAATCGAATAATGATTCCTTATTGTTACCAAAATATTTACCATTCTTAAAATGTTTTTTCTCACCATTAGAACCATTGAGTTCATCAATTTCAAAAAGCTCCATATAATTTTCAAGAACCGGATTTTGATTGAAAAAATGAAATTTTAGCAACTCATCAAAACTTTCTTGATCCCCATCAATTATATATTCCGGATTATTTTTATGATAGTGCTCAAATATATTTTGATAAATATCTCCAAGTAATATCATTCCAAATAATTCACTTGCTTTCGCAGCTTTTTCTGGATGTTTGGTCACATTCCTTTTCAGGTTCATTTCGTACACAATTGATCTGAGAATCGACAAATCATCCGTTGATAAACGATCAATTGCATTTATCATTGGAAGCTCTTTCAAATAATCTTTGGCTTTATTATTCAGACGCAAGCCCTTCATTGAATTCTCCATTTCAGTCTTTTGGAAAAGCGCATCATATCCTCAAAAAATATTTTTTGTAATTTTCATTAGTGATTTCATTTTGTCAATTGTTATACTGGAATTTTTACTTATTTATCTCAAAGTTGAGAATAGGGATATTCCCAAAGTGAAACAATACCTCGAATCCTCGCTGCGCTTAGGATTCGAAGTAGATTTATTGAGGTGATAAACAGGGATACCCCCAAAAATTCGATGAAGATTCTCTAGATAGTGCATGATTAAAGTTTTTGCGGAGAATTCTTAAATTCTGGTTACCAAGCCCCAGCTTGGTAACCCATAATTCATATTAAAATCATCACACAATTTGTATCTATCCTTGCTGTTGTCACCCTAAGCTTCAATTTCGACTCCTAAGGAGCGAAGCGACAAGGAGTCGAGGTTGAAGTGAAACAATACCTCGAATCCTTGCTGCGCTTAGGATTCGAAGTAGATTTATTGAGGTGATAAAATATTGACACAATTTATATTAAAATTAATCAATCAATTTCGACTCCTAAGAAGCGAAGCGACGAGGAGTCGAGGTTGAAGTGAAACAATACCACAGTACTTTTTGCTAACATCTTCTAAATTTCCAAAAAATTTAAATTCTGGTTACCAAGCCTTTAGGACGTGAAATCTACT
>JAUWPE010000014.1 GCA_030611765.1 Candidatus Cloacimonadota bacterium
ACTTATTAGTATTATTATAATTATTATCTTTTTCATCAATCCTCGCTTTCGAAGTTCTACTAAAAAGAATTAGCAATTTATGTAATGCTTTATCAGAATTCTGATTTACGGTTTTCCCGGATAGCCAAGCACTTCGCGCGCTTTCCATGCAGCATCATACATACCCAGAAAACTTGTGTAAAAATTTGCTTCGGTGGTCATATCGACGGTGGGCACCAACACGATCATAGAAAGGTCATTATCGGGGTCATAAGCCATTATGGTGAAGTAACCTCGAATACATCCATTGTGACCATAACCGATATTCGTGGTATGAGTACACCCCAATCCATATCCGGGATTACCCGGTGAAACATCTGTCTGCATCAATGTTACTGTTGCCGGCTCAAGCACATTCTGTCCTTTCATCAAGGTTCTGATATAGGTGTTGAGTTCTATAAAATTACTATAGCCGTTTCCTTCTGCTACATGAGAACTTATATTTGTTTCATCAAATAAGATTATTTCTCCATTCGGTTCGTATAACAAGCCACACACATGGGGATCGTGAAGAGCTACATCGGTTGCCAGGTACGGGAAGTGGACATCTACAGGTACAACCGTTGTTGGACCTGTAACATAATCATAAAGATAATCCGCATAGGTCTTCTCATTTTTAGTATGAGCAGAATAAGTCCGTGCAATGATCTCACTCAAAATTGTATAGCCGGTATTGCTGTAATGATGATCCGTCCCCGGGGTAAAATAGTACAGATCGTTTATTGTAACCTGATTAACCAACTCTTCAGCAGTGAACTGGTGGGTTGGATCAGCGCTAAATATAAAATGCACATAAGAATATTCTCCACAATTAGGTACAATATCATTATCTACATCATATACGCCTGCACTATGCTGGAGAAGCTGTTCAATAGTTATTTCGTTTTTATATGGAATATCCCAAGCCGGAATTGTGGGTACATAAGGTATGTTAGTTCCGGGAATCGTATCCGTGATCGTATCATATATGTCAAGCCAGCCATCCTCGTACATATTCAAAATGGCAGTGGCAGTAAAATTTTTTGTATTGCTTGCAAAACGAAAATAAGTTTCCGACGTTATCTCATCTCTTTCATGTAGCGTCGTAGTAGCAAAATAGACATCATCTGAAGTTTGGATATACACACTAATGCTCTGGACAATATGCCCAAGTTCGACCTCAAGTGAATCCCGGATAAGTTCGAGGGCTTGTGCAATATCCTCGTCCGATGGTGTTGTTGATTTCTCGCAACAGGAGATAATAAATAGCGAACTGATAATGATAAGTAAAATAATTTTTTTCATAGAATACTCCTTCTGACTTGATGCAAGCATTCATTCTGAATCAAAAAAATTGTCAAATAAACTATGAATGATTTTGAAATTTTTATGTAAAGAATTGCTAAGTTAATTCTATTAAAATCCAAGCCCCATTTTTCTATATACTTCAAAAATTGCTCACTTGAGCGCTCAACTTTTTCTTTGAAAATAATTTTTTCGTCTCTTTCGCCTGCCCTGTAAGGAGGTTTACCCTGTGAAATGCTTGCCCTGTGTAATCCACGAAGTGGTGCAAAGCAATTACACAGGGCGGGCAATATTTAACAGGGAACGACTGTATCAGGGTGTCTTTCGTGGTTCATAATATTTTCTTAGATCGTTAACACAATGATCCCACTAATAGTAAGAAGGATCCCAACTCCTGTTTTTATAGTCAATGGTTCACCCGCAAAAATGATGCCCATCAACGCACCAAATAATGGTGAAGTAAAAGCGATCGGCATCACCTGCTCAAGATTTCCGCCTTTGAGTGCATGATAGAAGCAGAGCATTCCGACTGATCCGGCAACGATGCCCCCACCAACTATCATATATGCAAGTGCTTTTGTTCCGGCTTGCGGGACAGTCTTCCAATAAGGAATGCTCACGATACCGAGTATGATAAGAGCTATGAAAGTTCGAATAGTAATACCCATTTGCGGTGCGAGATTTCCCATGTGAAGTCCCTTTTTCTCAAAGTATCCGCCCACTCCCCATGCAATAGCGGTTACAAGCGCAAATAGCTGCGGTTTCATCAGCCGCACCTCCGGGATTTTGTTATTTCATGATTTGTTTGTAAAATCGAGATCGGATAAATTTATGAATTATAGGAATCATCAGATACGGAATAGATGAATATGCAGGGACAATAAAAGCGGTGATCATGCATATGATCGCGACAAGAGGTGTAATCCACGATTTAAGTGAGATGTATTTAATTAAATCCTCAGAAACATCATCCTTTAACAACCGCCGACCCTTTGATGCGTACTGCCAGCTCATAAGAAATGTTATACTGATGAGGAACATATTCAAATGAAAAGGGTATTGACTGATCCAATAATTCGGTAGTGCACCTGCTAGGTCGGCAGTAAAAGGAAGCAGGGCAATGAACATCAGAAATATAATATTTAACCATAGATGTTTCGGATTGGTAGCTTTTAAATGAGAGAATTGGGAATGATGAGCCGTCCAGAATTTAGCCAAGATCAGGAAGCTTAATATATATATGAAGAGCACATGCCACTGGGAGTTGAGAAACTCTTTTATCTCTGCCTGGTTCAGGAGCTCGACCTTTTCCGGCAGGTCGAGGGTTAGCACCAAAAGCGTCATAACGATGGCAAAGATACCGTCAGTGAGCGCTGCTATTCGGTTGAGTGTGAGCCAACGATGGTGTTTGTCAATTATCTGATTCACTTCTTTTTTAATCGGTTCGTGCATATTTAATTATTGCTTTGTCGCTTGATAGTCTCCCCGCACTGTATCAGTTGCGGTATAAGCCATAAAGGTTCCTGCAAGCTGAGTAGTACTTTGGAAAGTTCCCTTTATATTCACCTGTGATCCGGGTTCGGCACCTAGTTGTGTAAAATCAAAAGCGTCGTTGGCAACTTCAGCGATCCCATCCGAATCAGTATATTCTATCTCTTGATATCCAGGTGTGCCATCGATATTTGGATAGTATAATTTGATCGTAGTAATTTTCTGCTCATTACCTACATTGCTAATAGTCACTGCAATAGTATCAGTATATTGAGTGAAGCCGAGCCAGGTACCAAGGTATTTAAAATCCGGTGGTGGACCACTGCTTGACTTCGAGCAAAATGAGAATGCGAGAGAAATCAGAATTATTGCTGTCATGATTACATACGTTTTTTTCATCGTAACATCCTTGTAATTTTTTTATGAATAAATTCCTGTATATTCTTTATTTGGTTTTATTGGAAATCCCACTTCTTTTCTGTCAACATCCTTGAAAAATTATGCTTTACCAAGCCAGCCTTCATTGCATTACGCCTTGGTAAACTGGAGACAGTGAACCCAGTTCACGCTGTTAAATCCCTTCGGGATCACGATATATCGAGATATTTAACAGGGTAAAATAAAAAGACAGATTTCAGGGGTTAAAAATAAATAAAAAAGATTTCACGTCCTAAAGGCTTGGTAAAGATAACAGGTCAGACTGCCGGATGATGGTAAAGAGTAGATTGTGGTCCTCTTTGCCAATTGCAATAACTAAATAAGCCCCTGCTTCTACATTCATTCCTATTATCTTCTGTCGTCTCTCTACCTTCTGCAGGAGTGGTTTTAAACAGTTAAGTTAGAAAATTTTCATTACACCTGCGAAACTTCAGTTATTTTATTAATAGGTTTTTCTATTTCCTGCGCCTGCAACGCTGTGATACTGAAAATCATAAGTAGAGATATTATGAGTACTCGATATATTTTATGAACACGAGTTCTCCTCGTAGTGTTTACTTTGGCAAATTATCTTCAATGAGTTTTTGAAAATCAGGAACGAATTCTTCAGAGAAACCCACCTCTTTCTTTAGCAGTTTTCCTTCAGGAGAGATGAAAAAAGTTGTTGGAATACTTTTGATCCCGAACATTTTTGAGACTTCTCTATCACTATCCACAAGGATGAGATAAGTGATATTTGTTCCAGTGGCTTCGAGGTTTTCTTTATAATCAATTAGAGTTTCATGGCTTTCTGCACTCACTCCAATAACTGTGAGTCCTCTATTTTTATAATTATCATAAAATTCTACAAGAAAAGGAATTTCAACCTTACAGGGAGGACACCAGGTCGCCCAGAAATCCAGAATGATCAGTCCGCCAATTTCACTTAAAATGACATCGTTGCCATCGAGATCTTTCAATGTGAAATCAAAGGCATTCATGAAGGAGACCCTGCCTGCTTCCACATCTTCCCAGATATGCAGGTTGGCTTTGACTTTGTTTATTTTTTCAACAATTGTCTCTTTGCTCTCTGCTCCCATGAAATAATCCTGAACATCACCGTTACTGAACATCACGACGGTTGGCACTCCCTCTTTCACTCGAAATCTTATTTTATTTAAAAATTGTTCATTCTTTTTAACATCCATTTTCGCCACTATGATATCCTGCATCTCATCCTGAATTTCATCAAGAGTGGTGAGCACTTCATCACAACTATCGCAATTTGCCGGAATAAATACTACAACAAGAAGTTCGTTCTGGATCAGTTCCTCAAAATTGTCACCGGTCATCTCTATTAATGAGCTTGTTTTAGCTGAGCAGCCGAATGCAGCGAGCAATCCTATGATAACAATGAGAAATCCGAATTTTTGTATGATTGTTTTTGTACGATTCATCTATTCTCCTAAATATTTAATTAAATACAATGTATAAATATATTTGTTTACGTCAAATCCATTAAACTTGTGAAAAAAAGCTGCTGAAGTGTTGGAATCTTATATGGAGTGGACCAGCGAATTCCGGTCTCCTCAATGATTTTTTGTGCGACCTTTCTGCTCACATCTTTCCATAGATCGGCAGATATTGTTTGATGCCTAAGTTCCTGCTCAAGATCCAGCAATCTTTTTGGAACAGAAAATAAAGCTCCAAAAGCAAAATGAATATCCTCGATCTTATCTTTGTTTGTTTTAAGAAGGATAGCATAACTCAATCTGCTTATTGAAACTCCGGATCTTCGACCTAGTTTATAAAAGCAATATTTCCAATCCTTATCAGGGATGGGGAGTATTATCTCTGTAAGCATCTCATCGGGATGAATGTCCGTTTTGTATGGTTTTATAAGAATATTTTCCAAAGGTACAATTCTTTCATCTCCAACTGAGCAAAGTCTGACCTGTGCATCATACACAAGAAGAGGTGCGATGCTGTCCGCACACGCAGCAAGATTACAAATATTCCCGCCGATCGTGGCGACATTTCTTATCTGCGGAGATCCGATCCGGTCAACTGCCATCTTCAAAACTGGATAATATGATCTTACATCCTCATTAATGCCGATCTCTTTGAAAGTGCAGCATGCTCCGATCCTGCAAACATTACCTTTGATCTCGATATTTCTGAGTTCCTGAATGTCATGAATATCGACAATATGCTTCACTGGATCGAGTTTGCTGGCTCCTTTACGGATATCTACAAGCATATCAGTACCGCCGGCAATAATCTTACTCTGCGCACCATTTTTTTCCATAAATTCAAGAGCTGGTCTTAATTCGGTAAATTTATGAAAAGAATGTTTTTTCATTTTTTTATTTGGTATAATGTTTTCCCTGTCTTAATCTGCTCAAGATCGAGGGGAAGATGGTAGAATCTTTTGCTAAGCGCATTAGCGACAGCATTATTGATCGCTGCAGCAGTAATTTCAAGTGTGGGCTCACCAAGACTTTTTGCTCCGAAGGGTCCAAATCTGTCGGGATTTTCTACAAAGAATGCCCTTATTCCTCCAACATCAACGCTGGTCGGGATAAGATATTCATCGAAATTAATATTCTGTATTTCTGCATTTTTAACGATCACTTCTTCCATGATTCCGTATCCTGCGCCCATGGAAACTCCTCCATATATCTGCCCAAGAGCTCCCAGTCTGTTGATTATTTTTCCGGCATCATGAACTGCCGTAACTCTTTTTACAAATATTTTACAGGATGCGGCGTTCACCTCCACTTCTGCGATCTGGCAGCCATACACATAGGTGAAATAGGCAGGACCTTGACCGATCTCTTCATTCCAGTCAACTTCAGGTGCCTTGAACCACCCATAGGCATTAAGGTTTACTCCACTCAGATAAGCTGTATTACAAGCTTCAGAAAAAGTGATCCTGTGCCCTGTTTCATTATGAGAAATATAATGATCGGCAAAATTAAATGTCGCCTCTTCATCGAGGTTCCATTCATCTATGAGCATTTTTTCAATTCTATTCCTCACGGTATCAGCAGCAGCTTTTACGGCTTCACCACCCATTAAAGTTGAGCGGGAAGCGACAGTCGGACCACCATCAGCTACCCTGCTCGTATCCTGTTCAAGATAGTAGATATCATCTGGAGATATGCCGAGAACCTCAGCAGCAACCATGGAAAAAGTCATGCGTAAACCCTGCCCGTTCTCAGCCAATCCCGAAATAAGATATACACTCCCATCCTTCTGAATGCTTATTAAAGCGCCTGTTGCGTCAATGCCCTCTGCACCAAGGGAACACCCACGGAAACTACACGCAAGCCCGATTCCCTCTTTAATATTTGAGCCCGCTGAAAACTGATTGTCATTCAATATGAGATTTACAGAATGGGAATTTCCCTCAACTGAATATTTGGCTTTGTATGTCTCATACTTTTTCTCAAAATCCGATTCTTTCGTTGCCTTATCAATAACTTGATTCAAGCTCACAACGTGATTTGACAAGATTTGTCCGCTGGCAGTTTCTGAATCCTGCTTATAACCGTTTATCCTTCGAATTTCAATCGGCGACATATGTAACTTATCCGCCAACTCATCCATCAGAGATTCCTGAGCAAAAATGATCTGTGGAGAACCAAAACCCCTCATTGCACCGGTGTATGGATTGTTTGTATATACCGCTCGGACATCGGTGTGGACATTCTTCACCTCGTAAGGACCTGTCGCCTGTACAACCGAACGCCACGTCACAAAAGGGCTCATTGAGGCATAAGCTCCTCCATCAGCGAGTATATCGATCTTCATTGCCTTTAGGATACCTTTATGCGAAATACCAACCTTATATCTCATAGAATAAGGATGTCTCTTATAACTTTCTATTATAGATTCTTCGCGTGAAAGTTGTATTCTGACTGGTTTTCCGATTTTTTTACAGGCGACACAAGCTCGGGCAGCCAGTATATCCATAATGTCGTCTTTTCCGCCGAAAGAGCCGCCAAGCTCATTTTGGATAATATGAATATTCGCAAGAGGCACCTTCATTACTTGGGCGACAATTCTCCTGCATGTAAATGGATTTTGTACCGAACCATAAATTTTATAAACATCTTTCCTGAAATCCGGGACTGCTGTAATACATTCAGGTTCAATGTATGCATGCTCGATAGCAGGTGTGGTGTATGTTCTCTCGATGATGAAATCGGATTCCTGAAAACCCTTCTCAATATTGCCCTTTCTTAATGGATAATGATTGATGAGATTCGATTTATTTTCAGGATGAATAAGCAGCGCATCATTATCCAAAGCATGTGTATAATCTGATAAAACCGGAAGCTCCTCAACCTCGATCTTAATTAGTGTGAGCGCTTTCCGGACAGCTTCCTTATCTTCTCCCACCACCAGCGCTACAACATCCGCCGGACAATATATTTTATCGAAGGAAAACACCGGCTGGTCATACTTTATCACACCTGTGATATTGTTTCCGGGTACATCCTTGTGAGTAATGATTGCCTCCACACCGGCAACTTTATCAGCTTGAGAAATGTCGATATTCTTGATCATGCCATGGGGAACTGTAATCTTTTTTTGTGCAGCAAAACACATGCCCGGGAAGGAGATATCGGCAGCGTATTGTGCTCTGCCAGTAACTTTTTCATAGGCATCTGTTCTTGGCAGTTTCTTACCAATTACTTTGTATTTATCGTTCAACATTTTGCAGGAATTCAAATTTCTCCCGAACTATTTCGGCGACTTTATAAGCTTTCTTATATACTTCTTCTTCCGGATCAATGATAAAATCTTTCATTAGATAATGTCCTTTTTTACAGACTGTTCGAACTGAAGTTTCACAGGCACCATAAATAAAATGCCCAAGGAAATTATCTGCATCCATCGGAGTATATGGACAATAATCAAGTACGATAAGATCAGCAGAATCACCCTTTTGAAGCATCGGGGTATTTCCAAAAAATCGGTCATGGATATCAAAGCTGTTCTTCAAAATACGCGCCACAATACCAAATCCGATTTCTGAACTCTGATTAATATGGCGACAAGTGAGAAATGCCATTTTGATCGTTTTGAGCATATTACAATGCATGCCATCTGTGCCAAGTAATAAAGGAATTTCTTCGGGTACTTTTGCGAGATTAAGCGTACCAACTGCATTATTGAAGTTTGAATCCGGATTATGAATAAGCGATGCATTGTGCTTTGAAATAATCTCGAAATCCTTACGTCCCAGATGATTCCCATGAGCAAGAAAAGTGAGATCGTTCAATAAATTGTATTTCTCCAACCTCTCACAAATCGACAATCCGTATTTTTCTTCAGAATATCGGACATCAAAGGCATCTTCGGCTGCATGGATATGATATCCACACCCCAGATCCTTTGTCTTCTCTCGTATAAAGTCCAGCGTTTCATCCGATAAGGTAAAAAGTGCGTGCAGACCAAACTGTCCCTTGAAATCTGCGGTGGTACGATATTTAATGAAAGTCAGATTTTCCCTAACTGCATGCCTCATGTTTTTTTTGCCATTCCGATCCGATACTTCATAGGAAAGCACTGCGTTCAGCTCTCGGGCTTTTAACACTTTCTTAATAATATTTTCACTGTCATCAGGGAAATCCGGAGATGAGTGATGGTCGAACAGAGTGAGTACGCCATTTTTTATTGCCTCGATCGCGGCGAGTTCGGCGCTTACTTTATTTGCCTGTTCATTCAGCGTTATATCAAACTTCCACCAGAGATTCTCAAGAACTTCAACGAAATTACTCATCTTTCCCTTTACGGGCAATCCCTTGCTCAATCGGGAATAGATATGTTCATGAAAATTTATTAAAGGGGGCAAAACCATTCGACCCTGAGCGTCGTACTCTCCCAAATCCTTGTCGTCGGTTATAGAATCTTTTCGTTTAACCGGACCCTTTAAAAAATCAGAATAAGATGTCTCTTTGATCTCATGAATGAGTTCATCCTCAATAATAATGTCGCCAAATATCGGAACAAATGCCCCATTTTTAAATTGACATATAAAGGCATTTTTGATACGTAAATTATTATTCATATTTATTTCCTAACATCTTTTCCATTGAGAAAGAGTTGATATTTGTGTCAAATTTATTAAATAAACATCAAACGATTATTCGGTTTTTTTGTTAAGGCGATGATAATTTTCTGAATTCCCTTCAACCGGGCGATGTCCATTACTTCCACGACTGTTCTTGTCATCATGTATGATTTTCGCTTTTACAATACGTGCCATACCCGGGTGTACCTAAAAATTTACCATTTCCTATTATGACCTCGCCCCTGATTATAGTCTTTGTGATTTTTTCCTGAAATGTCCGATCATCAAAAGGTGTATATTTTCCCTTTGAATGTAGTTTCTCTTGTTCAACATGAGTCTTTGCAAGTGGATCAATGAACACGAAATCTGCATCTTTGCCAATGCTAATACTCCCCTTATGAGAATCCAATCTGTAGTTTTGGGCTGCATTTTCACTGAGAATTTTTTGTATTTGATGAAGATTGAACCGGTTTTTCATAAAACCTTCAGAAAAGATAAAAGGAACCATAAGTTCACTTCCGGGCATACCGCCATAATCGGTCCAGATATTTCCTGTACTTTTCTCGCGCGGATAATCGCAACCGGCATGATCTGTAGCAACAAAGCTGATAGTGCCGTTTTTAAGTCCATTCCAAAGAGCTTCTTTATCTTCTTCAAATCTCACAGGTGGAGCTGTCTTCAGGATGCTTCCCTGCTGCTCAAAATCATCCTGCGTAAAAGCAAGAAAATGAGGACAGGTCTCCGTTGTAATATGAACTCCTTGTGCTTTTGCTTTTTCGATAAGCTGCAATCCCCTTTTGCTGCTCAAATGTACAATATGAAAGTGAGTACCAGTTTTTTTTGCAATTCTAATAACTGTTTTTATTGCCAGAACCTCTGCTTCAACACCTCGTGCCTGGCAGTAATATGTTATTTCATTTTTATTTTCTTTTTGAAATTGTGCACGCCTGCTCTCAACAAATGCTTTATCCTCGGCATGAACTGCAACCGGCAAATCCAATTCCTTGGCAATAAACGCCACTTTTTCAAGCTGTGATGGGACAAGCGAAGTAAAATCATCCATTCCTGAGATCAGATAGGTTTTGAATCCTATAACTCCCTGCTCTTTTAGTTCATACATATTATCTCTTACTGTATCATCCAAAAACTCTGTTCCGGAAACCCCTCCCCACAAAGTGAAATCAACAACTGCCTTTCTGCTGATCACATTAAGTTTATGCTGCAAATTCACCGCATTTATTATAGGTGGAATTGATGTACAGGGCATATCCGCAACTGTGGTAACTCCACCGAATGCTGCAGCAAGTGTGCCTGTGTAAAAATCCTCCCGCCACTCAAAACCAGGATCATCATAATGCACATGTGGATCGATGGCTCCCGGCAATACAACACAATAATTCGTATCAATAAAATTAGTTGGATGAGTTTGTACACTTCTTTTTAGGTGTATATACTCAGATAATTCAACAGGAGTATCAGGAACTTCTTCTTTCTCGATGACATTCACTATCTGAGAATCATATACTATGTCGCAAAGAACAGCTCTGTTTCCACGAGAGAGAATTGCATTGATAATTTTTGGGGACATTTTATTTATATTGTTTCAGTAGTCCTGTTCTATCGTTGAATTCTCTAATAGAATCATCCCACTGTTCATAGGAATGCATTTTTTCTTTCCAGTAATTTTCATCATACCATTGGGCATTGAGTTCTTCCAAAGTTTTGCCCTGCTGCTCGATCCACGTAAAATACTTCAGATTATGCATACGCTTTTTATCCCAATAGGAAAGCTCAAGCATATAATCAATAGTGACGCCCATGAGATAGCGTTCAAAATCACCAACAGCATTGTAAGGTGTATATTCGCCAAATTGTTCATGCAGCTCTTTCATTCTAGATTGATATAGCTCCATCGAGTCGGTTGCTACTGTTAAGAGCACATCATTTTCGTCCATCTCATAGTATTTTGCCATCTTAATGGTTCCGAGAAGATTTGCTATAGATGAAATGCCAAGCAAATGAAGTTCATCAACAAATTTCTTATCAATTCCTTGAGCGATCAAATATTCTTTTCCTGCCGGTTCATTGAACAATCTCAGCAGGTTCATACATGCTTCATCATCAATATCGGCAACCATATCCATATTTTTCATATTATGTATCCAGGGCACGTGCTTATCGCCTATTCCTTCAATTCGATGCCCGCCATAGCCGTTGAGAAGAAGAGTAGGACACTGCAGAGCTTCACCTGCACAGACTTTTATTGTCGGATACTTTTCTCTAAGATATTCGGCACAGCCAAGTGTTCCTGCAGATCCTTGAGTGAGGAATAATCCGCTCATTCGTTGACCTTCAAATTTATGATGTTCAAAGACTTCTTCCATAGCACGACCGGTCACTGCATAATGCCAGACGGCATTGCCAAATTCACTGAACTGGTTGAGCACAACAATTTCATCACCACGCGCTTCTTTCAATTCCTTTGTTTTGTCATACACTTCTTTCACATTACTTTCGCATCCGGGAGTTGCATAGATCTCGGCGCCCACTTTTTCGAGCCATTCAAACCGTTCGCGAGACATACCTTCAGGTAATACTGCAATTGATGGACATGCAAGCAGACATGAATCATACGCACCGCCCCTGCAATAATTTCCTGTCGAGGGCCAGAGCGCCTTCTGCCTTGTCGGGTCAAAGGCACCACGAATCAATTTTTCGACAAGCGGTCCAAAAGTTGCACCTACTTTATGAGATCCAGTAGGAAAATACTTTCCGAGCAGAATAAATATTCGTGCTTTCACACCTGTCAGTTCTGAGGGTATTTCCATGTAATTCACGCCATCATAACCGCCCCCTTTTTCTTTTGGTTCATTCTTCCATGTAATTCTATAAAGATTTCTTGGGTGCAGATCCCATAATCCTATATTTGAAAGTTCCTGTTTGATTTTCTCGGGCACCTTTTCAGGATGGATCATCTCTTCATAGGTTGGGATAATGATATTCCTTTCCCTGCACCGCTGAACGATATTCTCCAAAATTTTTTTATCCACAACTTCAAAATTTTTGTTGTTCATAGCAATCACTCTTTCTTATATTTCTATTTTTTTTTCAATTACGAAAATTTCCAACGGGTTCAACACGTCAATTTTTTTTATTAGCAAATGAGCTTTATCTCAAGAAAGAGATACTACTAAGGATCAAATAAATATTATTAAAAAATCCACGAATAAAGGAATTGTGGGATATTTAACGTGGGAAATTATCACTGATCATGCTTTTGTGAAAATTCGTGAAAATTCGCGGTGGAAACGAACCTCAACTCCTCGCTGCGCTTAGTAGTCGAAAAAGCATTGTGACCTATAATTCTACGCTCTAAATATTTTTATATTAACCTAAAACCGTTCTACAGAATATCCCTTCGCTTCAAGAAGCTCGACCAATCCTTCTTCACCAGCAAGATGCCCGGATCCAACTATTACCAGATAATCTTCATTATCCTTTGTGTATTCTATCACATCCTCAAGCCAATTATAGTTTCTATCAATTAATAACGATTGCTTCAGTGCAGGATATTCTTCAAATCCCTTATTAAGAAGCTTATCCAGTTTCTCCAGGTCTCCCACATCCCACGCATCGACAAGGTCCTGGAGAACTGATTCCATATCATCGAACTGGTCTATTGTCTGAATGATGAAATCTTCCTGATCTTCCCCGCCCAATGTTGAAAGCAGGTCGAGTTGATATTCCGGCGTCTCCAAGCCCAAAATATTTTTTTGTGCTTCCTTTGCCATTTCAAAGAAATGCATGTCCACTCCCAGTTTGGGATCAAATCCAATTTTTTGTAAGTTAAGACTCAGCATCGTAATTGCAATGAACCACGGCTGTAATGTATTGAGTTTTTCTACAGGTACTCCCAGTTCGAGAAACTTGGTCTTTACCAAAGTGTATGTGGAATCGCTTACCGATCCCTGAAAGGTTTCTCCCTGAGGATAAAATGCTTTCAGTACTGTATATTGCTGAAAAGCTGGTGTTTGTGTGCTGTCAAAATTCAATTCGAACACAACATTCTCTGCGTCTTCGAAGCATAGGTCATACTTATCATCGAGTGGATAATCCGCTTCTTTCAAAAAATGGATCGAGCCCATAAGATACACTGTATTGCTGTCCGATTCTATCTTCCAGATACAGACATTTTCATTTTCGGCTTTGCTCTCTTGTGCGGAGAGAAACGCAGCAAATAACACAATAGAAATAAGTGTAAATCCAATAATCCTGAATGGTTTCGTTTTCATGAAATTCCTTTCTAGTTTTATGTGATAATGCGTATTAAGAAAATTTTATATGCCTTTCATTTGTCTTGTAAATTCACTCAATTTACCTCTCTCATAGATTTCATAGAAAGGTTCCTCTTTCTTTTCCTTATGCCATTTTACCAATCTAATCTCATCGTCTTCTATTTCAAGACAGGTAATCCCTGTGGTGAAAAGTCCGCACCCGGAATTGAAATAGCAGGGCAATGGTTTACTTCCAGGATCAGCAGGATCGATATCCCGGTTTTTCTTCTTTTCTTCACGCAGATTCTTATTTAATTCTTTTATCTTTTTTTTATTTTCAGAAACCAGCTTAGGATCGTCTTTGCGATTTCGGTTTTCTTTACGCAGTGCTTCAATCTCGTTTTCCAATCTCCTTGCATAGGAAGTGGATGCAAATATTGCTCGATGAGAATGTCCGCAAATAAGAATTACCTTATTCTGTTTTGCCCACGCATACATGACCTGCTCATAATCCTTTGTAACCTGCGATTTAGTAGCTGAAGGATGTCCATAGAGCTTTAAGGATTTTGCAAAGGATTCAATATGTTTGAATATTCCTCTTACCAAAAATTTGCTTATCCAGCTATTTTTATCAGATTCAATATTTCCTTGATGACCATGAACAAGCAAGATTTTTATATTTCCATTACTATCTTTCATTTTCAATGCTTCTGGAGCGCCTTTATGTTTTCTTGGATTTTTCATAGCAGGGTCATCTGGCGAAGCCCACTCTTGATCATGATTGCCGAACACTCGTATTATCCGATCTGCTTCGAATTTTCTGAACAAACTGTATATTTCTTCATCATATTCTTTCGTAATCATATCGAGATCGAATTGCCATAACTCTTCGATATCGCCAAGAAGGATAAGATGGAAATCTTTGACAAGATAATGAGAGAGCAGACGCTTCAAGGTTTCGATATTGTGCCGAAAATCGTCTGCGGGTCCGCCGTTCCCGAAATGCAGATCACTCAGGATTGCGTATTTGTTATTATTTGTTTCCATGACGGTTATACTATTATCCTCCCATAATCCCGAAAGACGCTTAAACGTCAGTTTTCGATCCTGTGCCATTTCTACCTCCTTGTTTTGTGTGCTTCACGTTTTAATATCATACACATCCCGCACCTACGGTGCTAATTTTATGATTGGATTTCTTTGTTTCAAGGGCTGACGCCCCTTACTATAAACATCTCGTTCCTAACGGAACTTATTAATAAATCGTACATTCATTTCAGCCCTTTACTATGAACATTACGTTCCGAATGGAACTTTTGAATACTTTCCATTTTAATATCCTTCACATTTCGCACCTATGGTGCTGAAATGATGATCGATTTTCTTTTTAACCAAGGGCTGACGCCCCTTACTATAAACATCTCGTTCCTAACGGAACTTATTAATAAATCGTACATTCATTTCATTTAAACAAGGGCTAACGCCCTTTACTACAAAGATTTCGTTCAGAATGGAATTTATGAATAAATTACACATTTATTTCAGCTAACACCATCGGTGTTTAATATTTGTAGCCGGATGCGTTAGCTTCTGGAATATGATAAAAAAACAATACAAAGCACCGTAGGTGCGGCATCTTATTGGAAAATATATCGCTCATCATATTCTATTCCATATAAATCCAATAATTTTTTATATTCCTCTTTAAAAGATATTTTCTTATGATGTTCCTTCTGATTTTTAATATAATGAACTACATCATCAATTTGGGAACGAGAATATGAAAATGCTCCGAATCCTTTCTGCCAATGAAATTTATCAGCAAACCATTTTTTTCCATTAATGAATTTCGATGAATTTGATTTTATATCTCTTACCAAATCTGATATCGATTTATCCGGTTTTAGACTGGCCAGAATATGGATATGGTCGGGCATTCCATTGATCTGTAATAATTTTTGAGCTTTGTTTCTAATGATTCCAGAAATATATTTATAAATTTCATCTTCGTGCTCATCGGTTATCAAGTTGTTTCTACCCTTTGTCCCGAAAACCAGCATTACATAAATTTGTGTGTATGTGTTTGCCATTGTGCTCCTTCACATTTCGCACCTATGGTGCTGAAATGATTATCGATTTTCTTTTTAATCAAGGGCTAACGCCTTTTACTACAAAGATTTCGTTCCTAACGGAACTCATTAATAAATCATACATTCATTTCATTTAAACAAGGGCTGACACCCTTTACTACAAACATCTCGTTCCGAATGGAACTTATTAATAAATCGTACATTCATTTCATTTAAACTACAAAGATTTCGTTCAGAATGGAACTTATGAAAAAATTACACATTTATTTCAGCTAACACCATCGGTGTTTAATATTTGTAGCCGGATGCGTTAGCTTCTGGAATGTGATAAAAAAACAATACAAAGCACCGTAGGTGCGGTATGTTATTCGTTTCTGCATCTTTATTAATCCAAATCAGAAATCGTAGAAATAGGTCCTCTAAAAGTTACATCCTCAAATTCTCTGAAATGAGCTTTTCCACATTGAATTCTTTGTTCTTCACTCTTTCGTAATTGTTGACCTTCAGATTTTGTTTCAGCAACGAAATAGATTTTTGTCTCATTCTTTTTTATTAAAGCCCAATCAGGGTTATATTTGCCGATTGGTGTTTTTATATGAAACCAGATGGGAAGTTTGAAATAAAACTCGATATCATCTCTCGTTTCACATTCTTTGGCAAATTCATATTCAACATTAGAATCGAGTGGGATATAATTTTCATAAATTGTTTTTTGTGAGTTATTCACTTTATAGGCAATATTGTCCAGATAGAGTTTAATTTCATCATCTTTAAAAAGATGCATTTCATATTCTCTATTTCCGATTTTCTCGTATTTAATTCCATCGATGATCAATTCATTCAAAACAGCATTTATCTTTTCAACTACATAATCCATAAAGAGTTGTGGATTAACAAGAACATCTTGCAAACGATCAGAATTTTTCAAAATCTGCAAAATAGTTGAACGTGTTAAACCGGTTTTATTTTGAATATAGTTTAAAACATCGGGAATCAGGAATTCATTCTCAAGATAAATCTTTGTTGAACCTTTTATATCAAACCCAACTCCTTCATCATCATATTTTATTGCGGTTTTTGTAGATTTTAAAACTGTCTTTGTGATTTCAGGAATTTCTATTATTTCTCTTGAAGCTTTATCTATCAAATCGTAACTTTTGTAATTTACACGATAAGTGGTTTTATATTTTATCCTTTCCCAGATTTCTTTGAAATTCTCATCTAATTTAAATCCCTTTTTGTAATTTACTTTTATCTCTTTTCTCGCATCTTTGATTCTCCCTTTGAAAGAAACTCCGCAATCATCTTCGATCTCTTTTTGAAGCTGTTTGGCGAAATCTTCATAACTCTCATTAGCAATCACGGTTAAGCGATTAATGTTATTATCAAATATTCTTTCACCTTTCTGATTTACCGAAAGTCTTAAACCTCTGCCGATTTCCTGCCTTTTCTTGAGTTCTGATTTCGTTTCATTCAAAGTGCAAATCTGAAAAACATTTGGATTATCCCAACCTTCCCTTAAAGCTGAATGACTGAAAATAAATCTCAAAGGTTCATCTGAATCCAAAAGTTTCTCTTTTTCTTTCATTATTAATTTGAAAGTATCGATGTCCGCTTGAGATTTTGCTGCTTTTTGAGAATCTTTAAAATGACCCTTTTTATCCTGAGCAAAATAACCATTGTGAACTTCTTTTATGGTAAAAGGAATTAAATCTTTATATGCTGATTTCTCTGTATATTTATTAAATATTTCCTCAAACCAAACTGCAAATTTGCCTTTCAATAAATTACCGGATTCATCATACTTTCTATAATTTGCAACTCTATCGATAAAGAAAAGAGAAAGAACTTTTATTCCCTTCTTTTGTAAGATTCTTTCTTTTCTGAAATGCTCCTCGATTGTTTTTTCAATCTGGAATTTCATAATCTCATCTGTAATTCCGCCACGTGATTCACCAACAAAAATATCATCTCCATTCGATAAGGAAATACATTCATTGGAAACATCTATCTCGTTGATGATATAACCGTTTTTGTAAATTTCCCGATAATTGGAAAATTTATAAAGGTCATCCCCGACTTTTACAGACACAACTTTTTTGATAACTCCTTTATCTGTGTTTTGGATTATGCGGAGTCTGGCAGAAGTTTGGGTTGTTGTTGAACTAACTCTTTCCAGACTTACAAAAACATCGTTAAAATCATTTTCCGAAACTACGGAATCAACTTCGATGTGTTTTACCAGACCGAGATCATAAGCCTGAACCGGATTCAAGCTGTAAACCAGATTATAATATTTTGTATGAGTTGCCGAATAGCGAAGTGTGCAGCAATAATTCAAATTTTCAATCGCTTTTTTGCGAATGGATGTTTCTATATTTTGCGGTTCATCAACAATTACGATCGGGTTTGTGTATTGAATAAATTCTATCGGTTTTTTGCCGGTCAGCTTATCGTTCGGTTTATTGATAATGTTTTCATCTTTGGCAAAGGAATCAATATTTATCACCAGAATCTGAATGTTATTATTTGTTGAGAACGAACGCAGATTGGAAACTTTTCTGGAATCGTAAACCTCAAAATTTACAGGAGTTTTATCATATAGATTTTGAAAATGCTCATTTGTAATTTGCAGATTTTTGATCACACCTTCACGAATGGCGACACTCGGAACAACGATCACAAATTTCTTGAATCCGTAGTTTTTATTGAGTTCGTAAATGGTTCGCAGATAAACATAAGTTTTGCCTGTTCCGGTTTCCATTTCAACGGAAAAGTGTTTTCCGTCTAATTTTTGTGAAACATGTTCTATCTTATTTTGTTTTTGAACCGATTGCAGATTTTTCAGGATTTGCTCGTCATTCAACACAATTCTGTTGCCAACACCTGTTTCGGAAAATTGCAGACTTGTATCGGAAAATGTAAAATCCAGATCGCTTTGATTTAACGGCTGTCCTTCAAATAAATCTACGATTGATTTAATGGCATCGAGTTGGAAAGATTGGTTTGGGTCGAATTTGAGGATCATGTTTATTCTTCTGGTCTTGGAATAATTACTTTAAATTGTTCTCCTTCAACATCATTAATGAATTCAATGTTAGGTTGTTCCTTTAATGCTCTTTTGATTCCAAATCCAAATCCTCTGTATTTCATAACTTTTGAGCAGAAAGTAGAGATTAAGTTATTTCTAACGGCTGAGTTTCCTACTTTAATATTTTCAACAGTTAAATTATTAGGTAAACTTCCAGGGCTTAAAATTTCTATCCTGTTATCAAATATCATTATTCTTATTGGGGAGTTTTTAAAATAATCACGATGAACTAAAGCATTTACGAGGACTTCTTCAAGGGCGATTGATGAAATTTCCAATATTCCAATGGAATTTACATTCTGCCCTTGCTGTATTTGTTTAAGATTGGTTTTAAAGAATCTCATTCCTTCCTTAAAAAGTATAGGGATTGTTCCTTTAACATCTTTACTGTCCCTATATTCCGAACCTGCGATATCATTACCAAAAAAAGATATTGCTTTTATACAAAATGCCGGTTTGAAACGCTGTGGATTTTTACCAAAGAACAACAACCCTCCTAATGTAAGTTTGTCATTTCTTTGAATATTCAGATTTCTGAATAACAGTTTCAACACAATTTCAATATTGTCGATAGATACACCTTCTTCTTGCAAGTAAAACTCCGAAAATAGGTTTAGGTCAATATCATTAATAGAGGTATCGTAAACCTCCATTTCATCTGCTGATAAATTTCCGCTTTGTTGAAAAAGACGCAGCATTTCCGCATTGTCCGACACTTGTCTTTTTGTATCTCCCTGTTTCACATATACTTTTAGTGTTTTTCTTACTTTATAGGGCTTATTTATTCCCTCATTAACATGAACTACAAGTATTTTTTTTACAGAATCCAACTCAACAGACACTACTTCAGTTGTGATATAAACAACAGGTATTACTTTATTATCAGCAATGTCTGCAACCTTTATCCCATAATCATGAAATTCTTCGGTACTAAGACCAACAATTTCACCTGTTTTGTCTTTTACACCCAGAAGAATTACGCCGCCCAAAGAATTAGACATTGCAACAATTTCTTTTGCAAAATCATCAGGCTTGGGCATTTTTTCTTTAAACTGCACTTTGCTGGTTTCCCCATTGCTGATTATATCGAGTAATTCAATTGCATCCATGTTTCTTCCTTTTATTTTTCAATTTTCCAGATATTGTAAATATCTTTTCTCAATCTGAAAGCTTCCTTACCGCCTTCCATAATGTTTACAATCCGTTCCTGAATCGGGTGGTTGTCAATTGTACCTGTCAGCAACGTAATCTCTTTATTATCTACATTTGTACAGGCAATGAGCTTTTCGCTATCACCCAGTACAGGGATATTCGCATTGTGCGTGGCAAAAATGAATTGCATGTTCCCTTTCAACGATTTTATTTGCTTAATCACTTCTTCATAAATTGTTTGATTGTCAAGGTCATCTTCAGGTTGATCAATTATTAAAATGTCATTTTCCTTTTGTGCCAATAAAAATAGGATTAATGCTGATGCCTGTTGCCCTAAAGAATGTTGTTTTAATGGTTTATCATCATAAAAAAATGTAACCTTATTATCAACTTTGAATGTTAACAATTCTGTCAAATGTTCATCAAATCGTTGTTTAAAATCAACCAATTGTCTTTCGGTTAATATTTTTGAAAAAGTAACATAATTATCTTTATAGATCTGAATATAATCTTTGTATGTTTTACTGATTTCCTTATATGCAGTTACTGAAATATTTGTTCCTCTGAACATTTGTTGCAAGTGCTTTAAGAAGGTTTCTCTATCCTCTTTGTATTCCAATTTAATGTAAACTTTATTAGAATTCTCATTTATTCGGTTTATTTCAATCTGAGTAAGTTTATATTCATTGCGCCAAGAATTGTCAAGTTGAACAAGGTTTTGGTTGAGTTTTTTTAACAGTTCCGTACGCTTTATTTCTGCCTTTTTAATTTCTTTTAGTTTAAGTTTTGATGTTTCAATAGTTCGATTCAATTTAATAAAATCATCAGTATTTAATGATGGAATATTAATTTTTTGACGAATTTCCCTAAATTCTTCTTTTAGACTTTCCTTTTTTTCTTCAAGTTTTTTGATGGTAACTTCAAATTTATTGATATTCGTTGCCGATGCGCTTGCAATACTTTCAATTATTTTGAAATCAGTTTTAAACTTCTCAAATATCTTTTTTGCCTCTTCGAAAAGTTCTTTGTTGTTTTCGCTTACAGGAAACTGTTGATTAAAAAAGTCAAAATATTCCTGAATAATGTTTTTTAACTCGGAATCAAACAGGTATATGTTATCTTTTATGTGATTTAAGCGGGAAAGATCTCTATCAAACTCGGTTTGTAGTTTTAGTTTTTCTTCTACTCCGCTTTTTTTATATTCATTATATTTAAAGGTTGCATCATTTAATGTTGATTCTGTTTCTCGCTTTTTTTCTTTTAAGTCTTTGAGTTTTTTTAATTCAATTATTGTATGTTCGACAGCTGCCTTATTTCGGTCAATTTCTGACCTACAATCTTTTAATTTACTTTCAATAAGCCTGTTTATTAAATCATTTTCAAAGCCGAATTGTTTATTCGATAAATCTTTTTGTCCAAAGTATAAAGGTCTGTCAAGTACAGCATTAATTGAAATTTCGCTAACTAATTCTCCATTGCGAAAAATATCTGCTTTCTCACCATAAATCTTTCTTATTGAGTATTCTTCACCTTTGTTATTAACAACATTTATTGTAGCTTTTCCATTACTCGTAAAAACATGATTAATCAGTTCAGTTTTGTATTTATTATCTGCTTCGTTTGAACCCAGAGGAATGTTTAATGTATATCTCAATATTTCCAGAATGGATGATTTTCCGCTGCCCCTGATTCCGATAATACTGTTAAGTTCAGGAGAGAAATGAATTTCTTTGCCATCGAGTAATCCGCCTTCAAAAGCAATAGATTTAATATAGGAGTTCTTTATTTCTGGCTTTTCTATTGCAATTCTGTTATTTGAATCTATCAGTGCAAACTTTAATGCTTCAAAATTAAAATCCCCAATCTTAATGAATACTGGATTATCTGTACCTATAGCTTCAATACCACCATGGGCATTGTCTGACCCTTCGACACATGCTATTTCCCGGTTGGCCTTAGAACAAAGCTGTTTATAATTTTCAAGATTCCTGCTTTTTTGAATGGCCAATACTTTCCCAAACGATTCATCTTGAATAAATGCATCCAATGTTCTGCCACTAAGCACATCGAACAATCCATTTTTGTCATCGACATGGGCAAGCACAATATAATATTCGAACCCTATTTCATCTAAAGCTTCAACTGTCTGATTTAAATCAAGTTTTGAATTTGGATAAGATGGTATCCAATATTTTGGTATCACATAAAATGCTTTATCAAGAAATTTATTAATTTGACAAATCTCCCCCTGATACCATTTGTTGTCGAATACAATTAGCACATGAATTCCTTCTTTTAAAGAATATTCAATGCCTGGGAAAAGACCTATGTTATCCTTTTGGGCTTTCTTCTTCAAGGCAACAAATTCATCTTTAACAAACTTATTATGATTGGTAATTACACCAATACCAATATTCTGATTTTTGAGCTGCTCAACATATTGCCTTATAAAATCATTTTCATCGCCAGAATAGTTGAATTCTTTGTCAGCTTTGGTATGAAGATGAAAATCTGCCCTGAACCATATTGATCCATTCCTAAATATATTAATTTTATTTTCCATATTAACCTCACACCACCTTAAATTCGATCCCTGCATCTTTCATCTGCAAGATCGTATTGGTTTTTTAATTTATCGTTTCCCTCGAAAAGTTTGTCAAGAGTAATTACTTTCTGCGGT
Source organism: Candidatus Cloacimonadota bacterium (assembly GCA_030611765.1). Taxonomy (GTDB): domain Bacteria; phylum Cloacimonadota; class Cloacimonadia; order JGIOTU-2; family JGIOTU-2; genus Celaenobacter. Next base: position 22,604 of record JAUWPE010000014.1, read on the forward strand.
TTTGCTTCAATGATATTTTTTACAATATCTTCATTTATTTTGGATAGAGCATTTACCAATTCAGTATGAGTTAAGTGGTTTTTCTTTGTTTTATCCAATTTGCTCTGCAGTGCGGAGCGAATTGAAAAGCAATTGTAAAATTGCCGCATATTCCTTAAACTTTGTTCGGAAAATCCTTTTCCAAAATCTGTTGTTAGTTTCTTTGATAATTCTTTTATCAAATATGAACCATATTTTGCTCTATCTTTTCCCTTTTGCTCTTCCTCCACAATTATCTTCCCGATATTCCAATACGCTTGCACCATTACAAAATTTACAGTTCGATAGACTTTGGAACGGGCATTATCCAGAATACTTCGGATGGTTGAATATGTTTTATTTATGTTTGAAATTTCTTTATTCATACTCACACCACCTTAAACTCAATTCCTGCATCTTTCATCTGCAGGATCGTATTGGTTTTTAATTTATCGTTTCCCTCGAAAAGTTTGTCAAGAGTAATTACTTTCTGCGGTTTTGCTTTAATGATATTTTTTACAATTTCTTCATTAATTTTTGATAATGCAATTACCAATTCATTTTCGTTAATGAGATAATAACACACCCCGTCTTCCGACAAGTCGGAATCCACCCCTCTTCCGCCTTTGCAATGCTCCGGCGCGACAAGCGAGAGGGGAATTTTCCCAATTTTGCAATTCAAATCAATTCCGGATTTTAATAGCAGTTCGTAAAGCATATTTTCTTCAGTTGAACTTTCTTTTACCGGATTTACAAAATAATTAAGTTGTTTTTCTAATTCATCACCGGTTTTAAATTTATCGCCACGCCAGATCTTGAAATTGGATTCCTGCAGCTTGAAAACTTTGAAACCTAAATCTTGTTTATTATCTTCAAAATTCAATTTTTCTTTTCGATCATCTTCAATTCTCTTTATTACTCTGCGAATTCGTTCTTTACCAATGTCTGCTATTGTTTCAAATCCCGCTTTATAAGCTTCTGATTTTTCATCTGTTTTTTCCGGAAGTTGCACCATTATGAATTTTCTGTTTCCATAAATTTGTGCTGAGCCCGTCGAAGCATCTTCTTTATTTAAATCAAGAACTGCATGAGCTGTTGTGCAGGAACCTGGAAAGAAATCTAAACAAATATCGTTTTCATTAAAAATAACCATTTCTATTATTTTTTTAATTAATCCTACGGCTTTAGGAAAATCAAACATTTTGTTTCCATTGAAAAGATTTTTTACTTCTACTGTACCGTTTTGATTATTAAGTTTTTTTTCGGACCATATAGTTTTTATTTTTCTTTTTTTTTCTTCACCTTCTTTATCTAAATAATCTCTAACAAAAATATCCCATTCATTTCTCGTTGAAATTAATTTTGTTTCCACAATATCAATTTCTTTAAAAACTTTTTCTTTTGACCACATCCATCGACCATCCTGCCCTGTCGATTTTTTTGGATAAACACAAATATTATAATGATTACTTTCAGTAAGTGAGATTCTTCTAGTTTTTGGGTTAACATAAATTGGATAATACATAAAAGGTCTATCTTTTCTTAGAGATGCTGAACCTCGTTGCCGTAATCCTAAAAGACGATATCTTCTTTCTTTCTTATCTTTAAATTTATACTCCTTAATTTGTTCTTCATTTAATGACGAACCTGAAATAATACAAGACACATTATTTTTTGCAAAGATAAGAACATAATCATGAACTGTTGCTAAAAATTTCTCAGATTGTCTCCCTCTTGGATTACTCTGTACTGATATTTTTCCAACAAAATTCTCTTCCCCAAAAATCTCATTCATTAACATTCTTAAATTATGCACCTCATTGTCATCAATAGAAACAAAGATAACACCATCATCACGCAGTAAATTTCGGGCAAGGAACAAACGAGGATACATCATTGTCAGCCAGTTAGAATGGTAATGTCCGCTTTCTTTAGAGTTTTTGCGATACAGGTTTTCGTTTGTTAAAAGTCCTTCCTCATCTTTTTCACCGGAGCGTTGTAGGTATTCATTTTTATTTTCAGCGTATTTATCATTATAAATAAAATCGTTTCCGGTATTGTAGGGCGGATCGATGTAGATCATTTTAATTTTATTGTAATATGCTTTCTGCAGAACTTTCAGCACTTCCAAATTCTCACCTTCGATGAAGATATTTCCGGTTTCATCAAAACTAACGGATTCTTCTTTATCGGGAATTAAGGTAGCGGTAGTTTGAGTTTGGATTGCTCGGAAAGCATCGGATTTTCCAGCCCAGTTGAGAACATATCTTTCATCTGAAAAATTTATCTCATCTCCAAAAGTGGATTTCAGTTTTTCCCAATCGATCTTGTCTTCATTAAAAACCGCTGGTGCGATTGTTCTTAATTTTTTTATTAAATCTTCTTTCGTATCTAACGATTTTCCATTCATATTAGAAACCTTCTTATTTAAAATATCCACTTTTTTCTTTTAGACCAAAATATCATTCATTAGCACCATGTTTTCTTGTCAAATTTTAAGTAATCGATCGTTGCCCGAACTCTGAAAAGTTGGCTAATAAATAGAAATAATAATCAAGGAATCCCCAATTCAGTCATTATCAATACGCAAACAGCATGCTGATTATTGCAAATATATCGAATATTCATACAATAGTCGCTTTGATCCTATTAAGCAGCTTGTTGTATAAATCTTCACCATCTTTCCATTTAATTATATTTCTATGGTTTATATCAAAATGAACATCTTTAAGTTGATCTTCCTGGCAAGTATGAATTACTTCAAGGTTTAATCCATGTGCAAAACCGGCTTCATAATAAACACCACCCCGATTGCCCGTAAAATCGGCAACAACAAATTTACTACTTCTTATTTCACCGATTATTTCATCATTGATGTCATTGTTATGTTCTTTGCGCCCGATTTGAATTGGTTTAAAACCAGCTTTTTCAACTGCTTTTCTTAAATGACTATCATAAATCTCTTCCATCTTTTCATCAAACCACATCGCAACAAATGCCTTTTTGCTATCAGGATTTGGATGACGAAATGTTTCAAGGTATGCCCAGCCGGCAGGTGTAATATACTTGGGAGATCCTTTTGAAATATACTGCTTTGTGTCTTCTAAATATTGACTAAACAAGAAACTAAACTCGTGACCGTTGATGATTCTTCCAATAGCGATTAGAGGCAATAAGACCAGGATGTTTTTAAAGAACTCTCTACCATTTTGAGTATTTTCATCAGGAACTCTACGAATCTTAATTTTTTCTAAGATGCCATACACTTCGGTAAAATTATAACCTAGATATGTTCCCGCAACAGGAAATTGCTCTGCAAGATATTGTAACATTTTATCGGCTTTTTCAAACATGGAAAGCTCTGGTAGTGACATCAAAGATTCCATTATCTTTGAATCTATAATAATATTGGAACCTTGATTTTCTCTTATCCAACCTGAGATGTAGATTTTAGTTATATCATTTAATTCTATCCCAGAAATTTGACCATTTAATGCACTTATACCGGTTGTTAATATCTTGAATTTTCCGCATCTATAACAGTCATATCTCCACATATATTCTTTGGGCTTTGTGAAATCATCTCTAAGCGGCGATCCACAAATTGGGCAAATATTATACATCTTATCCATTTTATCCTCCATGATATCCAACTCATTTCCATTCATAAAAAAAACCTCTTATTCATGTTGTAAAATATTGAGTGTGCTAATTTTATAGCAAGAAATTTCTGATGAATCTTCTTTATGAAGTTGGGTTGTATTGTAAACGTAAAAAAATGGTACACCCACCGGGGCTCGAACCCAGGACCCGCTGATTAAGAGTCAGCTGCTCTACCAACTGAGCTATGGGTGCACCTAAAATGTATTTACTTGATCAATAATAATCTTTTTACGCCGGACTCGTAATTCTCTGTCAATAATTTGTAAAGATAAACGCCATTTGCGAGGGTTCTGCCGCTGTTATCCTTTCCGTCCCATTGAACGGAATAAAAGCCGATTGCAAATGGAATTTCACAAACCATTTGCCCTTTGATATTGAAAACCGCCACCTTTGCCTGTTCAAAATGGAATGTGCCGGGATTATATGAGATCACTGTAGAATTTTTGAATGGATTCGGGAAATTTTGATAAAGGGCAAAATCATTGGATGGAATTTCCGGTTCAACTGCGTATGTCAAATTATCGGCATAGTTGCCTGTTCTCTGTATGTTGCCACGATAGATCGTCCATGGATGGAACGAGCCGTGCAACCCTTTATAATCCCAAATAGATATACCGAAAGTTGTTCCTGCGATAATCTCATAGTCTCCGTCATTATCAAGATCATAAAGAGCGATAGGTGAGGTTATTGAAGTGGGATTGCAAACTGGGAATTCCGGTAGCAGTGTGCCATCATAAGCATAGCAATATATTTTCCCATCAAAAGTTGAAGCAACTATCTCCACACTGCCGTCATTATTAATATCTGCTGCAACAAGACTTGTTTTTGAGGTGCTGTTCATACTCTGGGGCCAGCCGTCAATCGTTGTGCCGTCAACTTCGAGCAGCTTTACCTCTCCGTCCAAAGATGAATAACCAATATTGAAAATGCCACCCTGATTTTTTGTAAAGGCAATTGGTGAGGAGAACAAGCTTGCAGAGAGATCTTCTTCATGAATGATCGCACCTGTGTAGTCAATTATGTATAGCTTGTTGCTGCTATTTCCAAAGGTGATATAATTCGTATCAAAGATTATCGGAGATGCCCAAACATGGGATTTTGTTTGAACTGGAAAACCTGTGAGCACCTCAGCATTGCTGTCTATAGCGTAAATTTTACCATTTGTTAATCCGACAACCATATCTATCACACCATCCTCGTTGATATCGCCAACTGCCACATCAGAACAGAGCGGAGCATCAAATTCATAAGGAAATGTGCCAAAATTATTTCCTTCGTAATCTATCACGTAGAGCTTATTATCGATGCAGGAAATAATTGTCTCAAGATAGTTATCGTTATCGAGGTCGGCAAGAGCAGGAGTGGTAATTATCTGACCGCCGGTTGTATAAGTAAAGACTTGCGAGCCATCGTGGTTGAGCGCATACACAGTACCGTTTCTGCCGGCTATGACAAGTTCGAGTTCATTATCATTATCAACATCACCGGCAGCGAGAGATTCCCAAACCTCATCATCAAGCTGGATCGGGAAACCGGGCTTTGTCTCGGCATCAGCATTTATGGCATAGATATTTCCCATGCGGTCAACTGTCACGATCTCCTCTTCGCCGTCGTTATCAAGATCAATAACAATGGGTGAAGATTTCACTTCCACGCCGAGATATGTAGGCCAGTTATTCTGCAACAGCGAAACCTGGAATGTATCGTAATACATCTTATCAAAAGGATAGGTAGCAGTCTGATTTGCAGTGATATGCAGTTGGAAATGAATGTCCTCATACCCGCAGCTATTGCTCACAGTAAAGGTAAAAGGATTGGAACTATTATCTGCGATGCTGCCGGCGGGAATAGAGCCGTAATTATGCGTGCTGTTCTGCACCACAATGAAACTACTGTCACAAATGAACTCAACTTCGACATTTTCAGCAAGCTGCCATTCCGGTAGATTTTGAATCTCTACTACCATCTCGATCTCTTCGCCGGGATTGATTATGCCGTCATTATCTCCTGAAGGATCAAAAAATTCAATATTGCTGACTTCCACATAAGGGAATTCACCATCTGTCATAATGACCGCGGTTCCGGGATCGCCAAAAACCACAAGCTCATAATAACACCAGCGCATCCACGGATCATTAACAGTCGAAACAAGGGCTGTTTTTGAGTAGTCGTTTGCCTTTCCCAGTTCTCTGATATTCTCTATAAAAAGTGCATCAAAGAAGGTTCGGTCAAATTGCTCCGAAGGACCTTCTATCGAGCCGGGAGAATACCATCCATAGCGGGTATTTCCGATGAATGCCATTGGACCGTGCTCAGCGATAACAAGACGTTCGCCCACACATTCTGAATAGCCGCTTGTGCCGTTATCAAAGGCAGCGGGAAGGCAGCCCTGTGTATAGATGAAACCATATTCATCATTAATAAAAGTATCGGGCGTGTTCGGGCTCATTCCCATAAGAATACTGTAATTCGCATGTCCCATGTGATTTATGATACCCATTCCCGAATTGATCACATTTTTTACTGCATTGCCCGAATAGGTCCCTTCTCGTTCGTATAGAGTGTAAAAATGATAATTATCAACAGGAATGCGGGTCGCAACATCGTCTTTATAATCTCCCCCCCATGTTACGGGATTCCAATTAAGATTTTCCCCAACCATACATGCTTTTTCAAGCGCCGGTTTTGGGATATCTGTATAACTCTGAATTTTATAAATAGCATTCACAAAATCCTGCTGAACATCTCCGGGAATTCTTCCAACTGCAACTTCAGGATAGAAATCAGGATCGTCTTCCATCTCACCGAATTTATTATCGCCATCGGCATTCCAGTTACCGTCAAGACCTCCATAATACAGATCTGAAGGAATGTACCCTATTGTCCCGCCTGCCTGGACATAAAATTTCACACTTGGTATGATCTCATCATCTCCACCAAGAAGCACATACTCGAGTGGATTACTCGAACCGCTCCAAACATCATAGGCAAGTTTAAGAAAATTACGAATCTTTTCCGCATTCGTGTTACCAGAATAATTGGCATAAATATCTTCAACTGTATAGACCTCTGCTTGCACGCCGCGATTAATTTTCCAAATTTTAAAATCGGTAAAAGTGGGAAGGAAATTTTCTGAAGTAATAATAATATAGTCGTGAGGATCGGCAGGATCGATGAGATTATCACGGTAAGAGCTATTCGCTTCTTTCCCAATATATGAGTGCTTTTCGTGGGCATTATCAACCATATTATCGAGCTCGCTGAGGACTGTATCTGAATTCTGCAGCATCTTGGATTGATGGTCTGCAATCTCGGAATCGTACGCAGTTTCCACTTTCAATGACCAGTTCGACGCATACTCGACTGTGCCTGTTCCGGGTATGTACCTGATCGGAAACACATTGAACAGAGCAATTGAATGTCCGGCATACATCTCAGTACTGATAAGCTCATACTCTACAGCAGGATAAAGATCATTGGATTGATAAATCGTTTCATTCTTTTGTGTGGGGATAACCTCTTTTACACTCGTGGGTTGCGGTGTTCTGGCAAAATCAATGTACATGTCGGAAGTAACGAGTTCCCAGTCCGAGTGAGTAGTTTGAATATTTACGATCTTCTCCCCATAAGGAAGAAGAATTTTAGACCCGTAAAAGGGAATAATCGGTTCGCCGGGAACCTGCTGCTTTGTAATGAAATCGGTTACAATACGATTTTCGTAAATTGAGGGTCTGTCAAAAGTGAAGTCCACCTCAATGTCAGATGCATGGGCAAGACTGAAGGTCAACAGTATTGCACCAAGAACTGCAAAAAAATATTTTTTCATTTATGCTCCCAAGAAATAATATTCTATTTAATTCTATTAAAATTTAGGTTGGTAGTATTTTTTGTCAAAGTTAATGGAAATTTGAAATTGGAAATTTAACCACGAAACGCACCCGTCTCCGTTACATTACGACGAGGCAGGCGAAAAACACGAAAAAATGAAAATGAATAATAAAATTTTTAAATCTGCATAAATCTGCACAATCTGCGTGCTATTCTGAAGAAAGAATTGCACACGTATTTGCACCGGGTGAAAACGGATCCAGAAAATATAATAAATTATAATTTAGTACTTCAAATTAATCTATCCTAACCTGAGATCCTTCGCGGAGTTTACACTGAGCAAAGCGAATGTGCTCGAGGATGACAATTATTTTTGTTATTGATCATCTTTTGTGAAAATTCGTGATAATTCGCCTGCCACGGCGTAATGAAATGGAGACGGTTGGTTGAAATTTCTTTCTCTGCGTGGGTCAGCGTGCTATTATTTTATAAGGTAGATTCAAGTTTTTATTGCAACAATTAAATTATTAAATACCTCTTTAGGAGTTAGCCAATTCAGTGTTTTTCTTGGTCTTTCATTCAACATATTTTGAACATTCTTAATTTCCTTCTTACTAACTTTACTAAAGTCTGTTCCTTTAGGGAAAAAGTCTCTAATTAGCATATTAGTGTTTTCATTGGTTCCTCTTTCCCAAGGGCTGTTAGGATGACAGAAATACACTTTAATTTGAGTTTGTTTTGTAAAAAGTTGGTGTTCTGTCATTTCTTTTCCTCTATCATAAGTAAGAGATAATTTCATTTGCTGTGGTAAATTCTTCATCTCTTTTGCAAAACTCTTCCTAACCGTTGTGGCGTCTTTTGCTTCCAAGGGAACTAAAATAACTGTTCTGGTTGTTCTCTCAACAAGTGAACCCAATGCGCTTTTATGATCTTTGCCCATCAATAAATCACCTTCCCAATGACCTGGAATAGTCCTTTCTGATACTTCTTCCGGCCGTTCCTCTATACTGATCATATTGGGTATAACACCTCTTTGATCTGTAACTCCTTTCCTATTTTTTCTTAAACGTTTCTTTTGCCGTAAATAGCTAATAAGCTCCTTCTTTAACTCTCCCTTTGGTAATATATACAAATAAGTATATATGCTCTCGTGTGAGATTTGCATTGATTTATCTCCTGGATATTGCAACTTAAGCGTTTCTGATATTTACTTTGGAGACCACCTTAACAATAATTTCTCTTTGATAAAATTCCATAACTCTTCGTTTTTGTCAATCTTTCTCTTACAATTTCGTCTTTTAGCTAATACTTCTGCATCTTCTTGAGCATTAAAAGCCTTGTATTCTACATCTGTCTTTCGGTATTTATTCACCTCTCTGCTTATAGTACTAACATTCCTGTTTAATGCTTTGCTAATCAACCGATAAGTCTTACCTTGTGACAATAACTGACTTATTTTCTCTCGCTCTTCATTCTTTAATCTCTTATACTTTTTCATGATGCAACAAACTTAACCTTCTTCGTAAGTTTGTTGCAATAAAAACTTGAAGCTAAGTAATATATGAATGATTTTCGATATTCTTTTTATAGAGAAACTAATCTGATTTAGTCTTTTTGAAGTTCTCTCTGATAATACTTTGCTTTTTCAAAGAGTTCATCTTCATCAATTCCAGTCAATTTTCTGCCCTGCATGAGTACTTTTCCGTTAATAATTACATCCTGAACCGACTCGCTG
>JAUWPE010000167.1 GCA_030611765.1 Candidatus Cloacimonadota bacterium
TACAAAATCGAGCGGGTTCTTTTTTGCAGAATCAATCTCAATACGCGCACCGGGTTTTAGACTTTTGACATCCAACTGTGCAAGCTTGCCATAATCCTTGAATTTCGAAATATCAAAATACACATTGCCATCTGCAATATAAGTGAAGCCGTTATCTTCCAATCTTTTAATAAGGTCGATCATCTGCTGAATATGAGCGGTTGCTTTTACATGATGATCAGGTGGAATGATATTGAGCTGCTTGAGATCTTTTTCAAATGCTTTTGTGTAATGATCAGCGATTTCCCAAACTGTCTTGCCTTCCTTTTTTGCTTCTTTAACCATCTTGTCTTCGCCGGTATCGGCATCAGACGTGAGATGTCCAATATCAGTAATATTCATCACGTGGGTAACTGTGTAGCCATCATATATGAGCACTCGTTTGAGAATATCCTCAAAAATATAAGTGCGAAGGTTCCCAATATGTGCGTAGTTATAAACAGTGAGTCCGCAAGTATAGAGACCCACTTCACCTTTTTTAATGGGTACGAAATCTTCTTTTTTACGAGTAAATGTATTATATAATTTCAGACTCATGCTGTTCCTTTCTTCAATATTGTCACCTTTGTATCACCGTAAATTTTTTCTTTGATAATAAAATTCTCAAATTTTGATATATCTTCGCCTTTTCCTGTTTCTACAATAATTATCCCTTCGTCAGAGAGGACATTATTCACATATATTGCTTTGATAATTCTTTCTGCGAATTCTCTTTTATATGGAGGATCAAAAAAGATAATATCGTAGGTCTTAGTACAATTCTTCAGATAGCTGAATGCTGAACAAATATGTATATGAGCAAATTCATTAAAAGTTAGTTTGCTGATATTTTTTTGAAGAATTTTAACTACTTTGTAAGAGTTTTCCACAAAATCGCATCTCTCGGCGCCTTCGCTGAGTGCTTCCAATCCAAGACTTCCACTTCCTGCAAAGAGATCGAGTACTTTTGCATTCATCACTTCACTTCGGATCATTGCAAAAACTGCTTCCCGAACCTTGTCCATAGTTGGACGAACAGCACTCTTTGGAATTTCGAGCTTGCGCCCTTTATGTGTTCCGGATATAATATGCACGATACAATTATAAAACTGAAGTTCCGTAGGAGTTTAAATTACTTAATAAAATCATGTTTAACCTTTATATTTATTCTTAAATTAATTTCTTCCCGACAAGTCGGGACTAATTACAAAAAAAATGTCAAAACATAAATGTTAAAGCATTTTTTGCTTCATCTTTTAATTGTGGAATTGCTTTTGAAATTATTCTCAACCAATGTTTTGATTCTTTAGAATAAATACTTTTAACCATCCGACTACGCCACGCTCCGCTTAATTTTTTCGTGTATTTCGTGGTTACTAAGTTGCGTTACACTCTTCGGTGTTTCTTCTCCGAATGTTTGGTTTTCCAATCTCTATAAGCAACAAGAACAGGGCTTGCAATGAAGATGGATGAGTATGTACCAACAAGAATACCTATGAGAAGCGTGGTTGAAAATGCTCGAATACCCTCACTGCCAAAGAAGAACAGGATCATGACAACCATAAGTGTCGTGAAGGATGTGATAACAGTTCGTGAGAGCACTTCATTTATACTATGATTGATTATAGATTCATAGTTTTCTTTACGATATATTTTCAAGTCTTCTCGAATACGTACGAAGAGCACGATCGTATCGTTCAATGAATAACCAACGATCGCAAGCAATGCTGCAATGACACTGATCGTAATTTCTATATTTAATATTGACAGAAGTCCTACAGTGATAACTACGTCATGCAAAAGAGCGAGCACTGCCGCAAAACCAAAAGTGAGTTCAAACCTCCACCATATATATATAATAATGCCGAGCATAGCGATCAGAATTGCAATGATAGCTTTTCCGCGAAGTTCTTCCCCTACTTTTGAACCCACATGCTCGCTTCTTCGCAGAAAGTCAACTTCGGTTTTATTTGCTGCATAATTCGGGAAATTGGTGCGCAGAATACTTATCAGAGCTTCTTCATCTTCACGTGGATTCTCGCTTGTTTTGATCTTTATCAAAATAATATTTGGATTTCCGAATTCCTGAATGACCGCATCGCTGAATCCCTCAGAACCCATTATGTTACGAATAGCTTGGATCTCAACAGGAGGAGTTTCAATTGTGTCTGGTGTAAAATCGAATTCAAAAAGTGTTCCACCAGTGAAATCAATACCATATTGAGGTCCGCCATGAATGATCCAGGACACGATACCTGCGACGATCAAAAGAGCAGAAATAACGAATGCTACTTTTCGTTTGCTTATGAAATCTATATTAGTATTTGATAAGAAATTCATGTTGGTCTCCTCTTAAATGCTAAGTTTTTTTCTGGGCTTGCGAGTAACCACACCATCAAATATAGCTCTGGTTACCACAATCGCTGTGAACATGGAAGCAAGAATACCAATACTCAATGTAACTGCAAAACCTCGAATCGGACCGGTTCCGAACTGATAGAGCACAATCGCTGTAATAAGCGTTGTGATATTAGCGTCAGCAATGGTGATAACCGCTCGCTTGTAGCCGTTATCTATTGCTGTTCTCACCGTTTTACCGGCACGAAGCTCTTCCCGAATTCTCTCAAAGATAAGCACATTCGCATCTACTGCCATACCGATTATTAGAATGATACCTGCTATACCGGGCATTGTCAAACTGGCATTAAGCATAGTAAGAACTGCAAGTATAATAAGTATATTGGCGAAAAGTGCGATATCAGCGATCACACCGGCAAGTTTGTAATAAATTATCATGAAAATCATAACCAGCACCAAACCGAATAATGCAGCCTTAAATCCGGCTTTGATTGAGTCTGATCCGAGTGTTGGACCGACAGTACGCTCTTCGACAATATTTACAGGTGCAGGGAGATTACCAGCATTAAGTACGATCGCAAGGTCTTTTGCCTCGTTCATTTCGCCAATACCTGTGATCATCGCATTTCCATCTCTGATCTTATCATTTATGACCGGCGCAGAATGCACAATATCGTCCAGTACGATCGCGAGTTGTTCATTAATATGATTGCCTGTTACATTTGCGAAAATTCGCGCACCTTCGTTATCAAATTTCAGACTTACGTAGGGTTTGTTTGCTATCTTGGGATCCATTCCCTGCCCTATACGGACATCTGCGTTCTTCAGATGAGTACCGGTAAGCTCGACATTATCATACAAGAAATAAACGGGACGAGCTCCTTGAATATTATCCTTATCGACCTTTCCGAGAAGGATGACCACGCCTTCGGGCATGATCTCTTTTATCTCGGGAAGGTTTATGACCTTTCTGAATAGATCGAGATTTTCGGGACGTACTATCAAACGCTGCCCATATACAGCCACGAGACTGGAGAATAAATGATCATGTGATGTTTCTTCGAGGGCTGCGGCAGTAGAATCTGCAAGAGAATCAGCATCTTCACTCTCGAAAAGCGCTTCTTCAACCGCAGTTGCCTGTTCTGCTTCAAGAGTTTTCAAAT
>JAUWPE010000179.1 GCA_030611765.1 Candidatus Cloacimonadota bacterium
GTATTCCCCAGCCCAGATATAGTGTTATGGAGCGTTCAATAAGCCCTTCATTCAGCCAACTCGGGATGAAATTGAGCACATTTTCTTTCGAGTAAGTTTTGGATTTCAGCCATTCTCGCAATGGTTTTTCAAATTTGGGTAATTCAAGATACCAGAGGGTAGTTTCTTTAACGACCGGTGTATTCCCGCAGATCTTACATTTCGGATCGACCAATTTTATAGCATCTACGAGTTTTCCGCAGGTATCGCATTGATCTCCGCGAGCTCCTTTTGTGCCGCAGTATGGGCAGGTTCCTTCAATATATCTATCTGCCAGAAAACGCTTGTCATGCTCACAGTAAAGCTGTTGAGTTGTTTTTTGAGTTACATAACCTGCATTGAGAAGATTCAGGAAAAATTTCTGAGAAATTCTTGTGTGCTCTGGACGCGCGGTGCCTGAAAAATTATCAAAATCTATTTCCAGATCATGAAAACTTTTTACTATACTGTCATGATAATGATCAACGATCTCGCGAGGAGTTTTGCCCTCAGCTTCTGCTTTAATGGAGATGGGGGCGCCGTATTCGTCAGTTCCGCAGATGTATATCACATCATTGCCGAGCAGCTTTTTAAAGCGCACGAAGATATCTGCCGGAAGATATGCTCCGGCAACGTGTCCGATATGGAGATGTCCGTTCGCATAAGGTAATGCACTGGTTACAAGATATTTTTCTCGCTTCATTTCTATTTCCTTATTTGATTTTTCACAGAATCAATTGCCTGCTGCACTTTTTCCTGATCGCCAAGATAATAATGTGTAACAGCTTCCAGATTTTTATCCAATTCATAAATAAGCGGAATGCCGGTTGGAATATTGAGACCAACGATTTTTTCATCGGAAATATTGTCCAAATATTTAACAAGAGCTCGCAAACTATTTCCATGAGCAACAATAATGACCTTCTTATTCTGCCTGATTTGTGGAGTTATTGAGTCCTTCCAATAGGGGATGAATCGGGCAACAGTATCTTTCAGGCATTCTGTTAAAGGTAGATCTTTTTCAGGCACATTCGCATACATTGGATTATTTCCCGGGTAACGCGGATCATCTTTTGTGAGCGCAGGAGGACGTATATCATAACTTCTGCGCCAGATAAGCACTTGTTTTTCACCAAATTTTTCAGCGGTCTCTTTTTTATTCAAACTCTGAAGTGCACCGTAATGCCGTTCGTTCAAGCGCCATGATCGTATCACCGGCAGCCACATCATATCCATATCATCCATCACGATCCACAATGTTCTGATCGCCCTTTTGAGCACAGAAGTGAAAACGATGTCAAAAGTGAATCCTTCTTTCTGAAGTAATTTTGCGGACTCTTTTGCTTCATGAATCCCCTTTTCGGAAAGGTCAACATCTGTCCAGCCGGTGAATTTATTCTCCTTATTCCAGATGCTTTCTCCGTGGCGCAGCAGCACGAGTTTATACATAACTGAAGTTTTGCGGGAGTGGAGATTACTTGAAAAAATCATATTTAACCTTTTATAATATATTCTTCGAAAAATTAGTAAGATTCAAATTAATTTCTAAACCCTAATTTCTAATTACAAATAAAATGTCAAAACTTAAATGTCAAAGTAATTTTTTCTTCTTTGATTTTATTACAATTGACGAGAAAATTAAATTTACCCTGTTAGATAATTTCATATATATCAGAAAGAATATCTAATAGCATAAATATCTAACGGGGTTAAGTTCATTAGCTTCTTTCCAATAAATTTTTGCTTCATCCTTTAATTGTGGAACTGCTTTTGAAATCATTCTCAACCAATGTTTTGACTCTTTAGACTCCTTTTTGCAAATACCTATTTTATGTTCAAAATCTCTTTTTGATTCTGCACAATCTGCAGTTCTTTCTTTCATAGATTATCCCATAATGTTTTATAAAAAGGAGTGCCCCGACAAGTCAAGAACACTCCTTTATACGAAATGTGTTATTGAGTTAATTTTTCCATAAAAGCTTTAATAAGGTCGATCGGTAATGGGAATACGATAGTTGAGTTTTTTTCCGTAGCGATATCGTTGAGTGTTTGCAGGTATCTGAGCTGAAGTGAAGCTGGATTTTTGGAGAGTACGTTTGCTGCTTCTGCAAGCTGCTTGGATGCCTGAAATTCACCTTCTGCATGGATGATCTTGGCACGACGTTCACGTTCTGCTTCTGCCTGACGAGCCATTGCACGCTGCATGCTCTGAGGAAGTTCAACGTCTTTGACTTCAACAACACTCACTTTGATTCCCCAGGGATCAGTTTGTTCATCGATCACTCGCTGGAGTTCCAAGCTGATCTTATCTCTTTCGGAAAGTAGTTCATCGAGTTCTGATTTACCGAGAATATTTCGCAGTGTGGTTTGAGCGATCTGCGATGTTGCCTGTACATAGTTCTCGATTTTGACCACTGCATCTTCCGGGTTAACAACTCGGAAATACACCACAGCATTAACTTTTACAGGCACATTATCACGTGTGATGATATCCTGCGGTGGGACGTCCATGGTTACGGTACGAAGTTCGACCTTCACCATATTATCAATAAATGGAATGAGCAGAAATATTCCAGGACCCTTTGCACGAAGAAGTCTTCCCAAACGGAAAACGACTCCACGTTCATATTCGCGAACGACACGTATCGCTTTGCACAATATAATAAGCCCGAGAACAACTATTATTACAATAGTTTGCATATAAACCTCCTGTTTTAAGCTTTAAAATGAAATACATATTGAGAGAATGAGTTGTCAATTTATTTGAGAAAATTGTGTATCTGATCAACTACTAAAATGAGAATAATAAGCTATATTGTTACTTTCCATTCAACGAGCTTTAATCTTTCTGCAAGACTTTTCAGAGCGAGAATTAATTCTTTTTCTGACGGAAGTTCACCGAATACCAATTCTTTGAAGGTCGTTTTGTAGGGTGTTTTAATCCTATGCCAAGTTTTTTCCGGCATGTCAAAGATGAGGGCAGTGGCTGGATGTACGAGCAACCATTTATTGTCATTCTTGTAACTGATAACATCATCCCTTCCGACCTTGACCAACATTTTATCGAATGCATTACTTTCAAAGAAAG
>JAUWPE010000020.1 GCA_030611765.1 Candidatus Cloacimonadota bacterium
AGTGATTATCTGCTCGATTTCAGGAGTGTCCGGAGCACTGGTACAGAATACAACTTTTGCTTTGATATCCTTCGCTGCTTCGATGAGATAGACCATCCCCTTCTGCTGGGTGGTTCTGCCTACAAAAAGCACATACTCCTCATCAATGCCATATTCTTTCAGCGTGTAGTCGGTCAAGGTTTTTTCCCATTTACTAATATCGATTCCATTATATATAACTTTGATTTTCTTCTCGTCAATATCAAAATATTTTAGGATATCGGCTTTCATCATTTTGGAAACTGCTACAACTCTGTCTGCATTTTCGATGCCGAGTTTCTCCACCCAACTGCTGAGTTTATAGCCAGCTCCAAGCTGTTCTTCCTTCCATGGACGAAGCGGTTCAAGACTATGTGAAGTAAGCACAAATTTGTTATTATATAGGATCTTAGCAAGAAATCCGGCAAATGCAGCATACCAGGTGTGGGTGTGCACAATGTCGGAATCCATCATATCATTGACGATCGAAAGGTCGATTCCAAGTGTATCAAGAGCTTTGCTGATGCGTGGATCACCTTCCAACTTTCCAAGAGAGGAGTATCCTTTGACGCGATATCCTTCTTCTTTGATATCTTGATCGCCAAAACTTCTCACTTCAATATCTATCATTTTGCGGAGTTCCTGAACGAGATAGCGAACGTGCACTCCAGCGCCGCCATATACATTCGGCGGATATTCTTTAGTAATAAATGTAACTTTCATAAGAACCTTTCTAATGTTTTTTATATAAGGTGAAAATCCAAGCAGGATCTTCATTTGGCAAGGTTATAGATAATTCTTTTCCTTTATGTGTAAAGGTTTTTTCTGATAACAATTCCTCGATCGTATATTCTTTATCAGCATGAATGCCGAATTTCTCTAGGGGCAAATGCAGCACACCGGAATGCTCATTATATGCATCCATATTGACGGCAACGAGAACTGTGTTTTCTTTATCATACGAGGTTTTTCCATAAAAGAGGATGCTTTCATCTGAGGAATCATAGAATGATAGATTGCGATAATAGTGTAGTGCAGCGTTTTCTCTGCGTATCTGATTTAGCTTTTTGATGTAGTATTTGATATTGCCAGGCCTGTCCCAATCCCAGACTTTGTATTCATATTTTTCTGAATTCAGATATTCTTCAGTGCCGGGAATTGCTCTATTTTCGCAAAGCTCGTAACCATTATACATTCCGTACACAGAGGAAAGCGTACTTGCCAGCACAATTCTCTGCATGAATGCAGGGCGTCCTGCTTCTTGTAAGAGCGGCATGAGAATATCAGGCGTATTGGTAAAGAAATTACCTCTGAAGTAATACTGCATATCGGTCATGGTGAGTTCTGTGAGATATTCTGTAAAATCATGCTTGTTATAACGCCATGTGAAGTAAGTGTAGGATTGTGTAAATCCTATTTTTGCCAGCAGCTTCATCATTTTTGGCTCGGTAAATGCTTCTGCGAGCAGAATTGCACCGGAATCTTTTTCATGAATTTCTCTGATGATCCACTCCCAGAATTTTACTGGTTTTGTATGAGGATTATCCACACGGAATGTGCGAATTCCCTGATCGATCCAGAAAAGGAAAATATCTCGTAGCTCGTTCCATAATTCTTTATAGTTTTCGCACTCGAAATTTAGCGGATGTACATCTTGATATTTTTTTGGTGGATTTTCTGCGTATTTGATCGTGCCGTCAGGATTATGATAAAACCACTCAGGATGCTGTTTTAGCCAGGGATGGTCTGGCGAGCACGTAAAGATAATATCGAGGACTAATTCAATCCCGAATTTGGCAGCTTCTTCTATGAAACGATGAAAATCCTTCATAGTGCCGAAATCAGGATTAACCGCTTTATGTCCTCCATGCTCGTTGCCGATAGAATAGAGACTACCCGGATCATCGGGACCTGCTTGGAGTGAATTATTCGGACCTTTCTTATTTGTTCGTCCAACAGGATAGATTGGCGCAAGATATATCGTATCAAATCCGAGATCATGCACGTAGGGCAAACGATTTATCATATCTTCGAAGGTTGCACTTCTGCCTTTGATCTTTCCTTGTGAACGGGGCCACATCTCATACCATGCTGCAAAACGTGCACGTGGACGATCAAAATAGACTTCATAAATTCGTTCATGAGTAATGCTGTCGTCATTCATTTCAACAACAAAAGTATATTCATACAAACCAGTTTCTTCTGTTTCAATCGCTGCTTCATATCGGTTTGGCTCGACTGAATTCATAATGATTTGCTGCCAGCTCTTTTCTGCTTTTTTCCTGAAATTCAGAAAGATTTTCGATGTCGCGTTCAGTCCGGTAATAGTGACATATATTTTGAATGGATGGTCGGTTTCCCAGTTGCAATAATACTGACCCCCATCAACGAGCGGAGTTATATCGGAAAACGTTACATCTTTAATATTCATTCGACTTTTGCACTGTGTTGGGGTTTTGATGTCAAGATTTTTGGGGCTTGTGCATGCATTAAAGAATTTCAACCACCCGTCTTCACTACGTTTCAGTCTTCACTCCGTTACGCCCAGACAGGACGCCGTGGCAGGTGAAAAACACGAAAAAAGAAGAATGGAACACAGATTAACGCTGATGAAACGGATAAACACTGATTAAGAATAATAAAAAATGAAGAAAAATAAAATATATCCATCTGTGTTCAGCCGTGAAAATCCTTAATCTATTTCATAGAAAAATGGAACACAGATTAACGCTAATGAAACGGATAAACACTGATTAAGAATAATATAAAATGAAGAAAAATAAAATATATCCATCTGTGTTCATCCGTGAAAATCCGTGAGCTATTTCACAGAAAAATGGAACACAGATTAACGCTGATGAAACGGATAAACACTGATAGAAATATTAACTGAAAAATAATAATTAAAATTATTTATCTGCGAAAATCAGGTCAATCTGCGTGGGTCTGCGTCCAATTTTCCTATCAATAAATAAAATAGTCTTAAAAAGATTCTTAGAAAATTTGTTATAATTCTTGATATTTAACATTTTTTTAAGAAATAGTTGACACTCAAAAATAGATTATTCCAATAATAGTGGAGTTTCAAATGAAAAAAATATTTATTGTAATTCTTATTTTATTTCTTCCTTTTATTGTTAACGCACAAACTACGATCAATGAGATATACCTTCTTACCATCGATGGAACGATCGGACCACCTATCGCAAACTACATTATAGATAGGACCGAAATAGCAGAAGCAAACAATGCAGCAGTACTCATCGAAATTAACACACCGGGCGGACTCGATGCTTCAATGAGGGAAATCATTCAAAAGATCATGAACGCTGATGTGCCGATTATTGGATATGTTACGCCGGAGGGCGCTCGTGCTGCATCTGCAGGAGCGATCATAATGCTTGCATGCGATATAAATGCAATGACACCAACCTCGAGCATCGGCGCTGCACATCCGGTGGCTCTGGGAGCAAAGATCGATTCAACTATGGAAAAGAAAGTGGTTAATGATATGCTTTCCTACGTTGCATCCATTGCACAGAAAACAGGCAGAAACGAAGATATCGCAAAAAAGATGGTTTCCGAAAGTCTATCCCTTAATGCAAGAGAAGCGTTGGAAAAGAACGTAATAAATTATCTTGCTGCTTCAAGAAAAGAACTATTCAAACAAATCGATTCCTCTGAAATAATCAAAAATGACAAGGTTTTTATAATGCGTACTGAGCATGCAGATGTTATTCCTCATAGAATGAATTTTATAGAAAAATTTTTATACCACATTAGCAATCCCAATATTGCCTATATTCTCCTCATGCTTGGAATTTACGGTATTATTGCAGAATTCTCCTCTCCGGGAATCGGTTTCGCTGGAGTTTTCGGCGCAATCTCTCTGCTGCTTGCCTTTTTCGCGCTTTCAAGTCTGCCGATCAATATTGTAGGATTATTACTTATTGCAGTGGGATTCATCTTGATCATACTTGAAATTAAGGTGCAATCCTCCGGAATATTAGGGATAGGAGGTGTCGTGGGTATCGTACTGGGCTCTATGATGTTGATCCAGTCCAAAGCGCCATTCCTTCGAATTTCACTTTCTCTCATAATCGGTGTCGCTATCTTTACGATACTGTTCTTTCTGCTACTTGCCACGCTTGTGGTTAAAGTTCATAAAAGCAAAGTAACCACAGGACGAGAGGGTGAGATCGGTGAAAGAGGGCTCGCAAGAACTGTGCTCGATCCTGAAGGACAGGTTTTTGTTCGTGGTGAACTTTGGACTGCGATTTCCACAGAAGGTAAAATCGATGCGAACGAACCCGTCGAAGTGGTAAAAATTAACAATCTCACTCTTTGGGTCAAAAGGGTATCGTCACAGTTCGAAAATTCTTGACGAACTCTCCGCCACTTGGATTTTTCAGAAAATTTTTCTTAAAAAGGAGAACAAATGAAAAAATATCTTCCAATATTCTTGGTAGTTATTGCTGTACTGGTTCTTGCTGCATGTCAAAGCATGTATATGAGAACAGCCCGATTAGCCATCCGAGATGAAGACGATCCGGACAAAGCCATTGAAAATTTAAAAAAAGAGATTGAAGCCAATCCCGGAAATGCAGACGCATGCCTCTTCATGTCACAAATTTACGGTCAATACAAGGAAGATTATTATCAATCTTATCAATATGCAAAAAAGGCATTAGAAGCCGATCCTGCGAAGGAAAAAGAAGTTGATCTTATCTACCTTACCACTTGGAGCCAGCTTCACAATCAGGGACTTGCAGCACTGAACGCTGAAAACTATCAAGAAGCTCTTATCAAGCTCAATCAAGCTCATGAGATCGAGCCAGACAGTATGATGACTTTTGAACTTCTTGGTGATACCTATGTGCGTGCAGATTCTATTGATAAAGCTTTGGATATTTATCTTCAAATCTATGATAAAGATCCGGAAAATATTTTCGCACTTAATAGAATTGCTACTACATATTTTAATCAAAACAAAAATGAAAAAGCCGTTGAATATTTTTTAGTTCTTCATAATTTAGAACCTGATAAGACTGACTGGCTCTACAATATGTGGGTAGCTGAGATCAAATTGGGAAACACAGAAGCAGCATTAAACTACGCAATAAAAGCTGTTGCTATCGATCCAAATAATACAGAATTGCTCTACAATATTGCAGACATGCAGTTCAATAATAAAAATTATGTCGAAGCAGCAGAATATTATGCAAAAGTTGTTGCAGTCGATCCTACAGAACTTGAAGCGCTGAAATATCTTTGCTACTGTCTGAGCAACACAAAAAATTATACCGATCTTGTTATTTATGCACAGAAATGGCTCGAGGTCGAACCTGATAACACTGAAGCTCAGCAGTTCCTCAATCTTGCAAAGCAAATGTTAAATAAATAAATGGTGCAGAAGCATCAAAAAAAACATAAGGGGGACACATGAAAATATTATCATGGGTTTTCGTAATACTCGGACTTCTTTTTATGCTTGCAGGTTGTATTAATTATCTAGCAGGTGATTGGCTTTTTCATGTTTCTCATACAATATCCTATTTCCAAGTTGCCATTAGTTTACTTTTGGTTTCTATATTCTTTACACTTATTGGAAAAAAGGAAAAATAGAATATTGCAATTGGTGTAAATTGCCGATAAAAGCCATTCTCTTTGATCTAGACGGTGTTATTGTCGATACTCTTCATTATCACTTTCTTGCCTGGCAGGAAATGTTTCGCAGATGGGGCGGTGAGGTGAAAGAACTCACCGTCCTCCTTCATGAAGGAAGAAGCTCGCGTGAAATCCTTCCACTCCTGATAGAAGAAGCAGGTATTGAAATTCCCGAAGATCAGCGTCACGATTTTATCGAGACAAAACGTGCGTATTACCGCTCGATAGTAAAAGTTCAATTCTATCCTGAAGCAAAAGAAACTTTACAAAAACTTCATAAAGAGGGATACAAACTCGCATTAGTAACTGCATGTGCTAAAAAAAATATGTATCATGCACTTTCAGATAATGAGTTAAAATTTTTCGATGTGATCATCACCGGCGACGATATTCCACGGGCAAAACCCTATCCTGACCCTTATGAAATTGCACAGAAAAAACTTGGACTTGAGAAGGATGAATGTCTTGTTATTGAGAATGCTCCACTTGGGATCGAATCAGGGAAGAATGCGGGCATAAAGGTTGCAGCTATTGCAACAACGCTCCCCAAAAAGTATCTTAAGGGAGCGGATTATTATCTTAATACGTTAAAGGATATTTTTAAGTATTTAAAAGTTTGATTCAAAATCCACATCCCGAAAGCTTGCATAAAATAAAAAATTTCCAGATCAGAACTCCCTGAGAAATAAAAATATTGATTTTACCTGAGCAAGTACTAAAATTCAGATAAACACACCTCCCCCGATAAATCGGGTACTCCTCTCAATAGGAGATTTACCTCTGTGCTCTCTGGTGTGTCACGAAGCGTTGTATAGACAGCTGGTGAAAGTCCAGTCCGACTAATTTTCCGTTCAGTCGGAAGTGAAAAAGATGACTGTTTTCAGTAATGAGAAAGTCAAAGCTCTTTGAATCGGTAAGTAAGCCGTAGCGTAAGCGAACAGGTCAGCTTCGTTAAACTATTGCAATCGGTCAGTCTGTCGGAGTAGATGAAACCTGTTATCTGATAGGAAGAAACGGAAATATGCACTATCAGAGATTGTCGGAGTTATAACTGACGGCGTGTTTACAAACGTTTATGCGATGAACGTGAGAGAGCCTTTTCATCAAAGGTTGGCAATCTTAAACGATTTTCTATAAGGTAAAACGAAGTGAAAATCGGATGTCAAGGCAGTCGGAGATGCCCATAGTAGTGATGATGAATGAGACAACATAACTCATTCGTAGCGAAGGGGCATTACTTCAAAGAAATTTACAAGGAAAGTAGGCATTTTGTGATTGATGTAAATCTAACAAACAAACCTAAATCGGCAATGACCGATAAGGAAAGAGTGCGTGTTTTTCAACGTAAACTATATTCCAAAGCCAAGCAGGAAAAATCTTTTCGTTTTTATGTTTTGTATGACAAAATGTATCTCGGATACTTCTTGCGTGAATCTTGGGAGAGGGTAAGATCCAATGGAGGAGCAGCAGGTTACGACAAGATTCAAATATCCGATATTAAGAAATATGGTGTTGAGAAATACCTTTCGGAAATATCGGAAGAATTGAATTCGGAAATCTACAAAGCTCAGCCAATCCTACGAGTTTGTATTCCAAAATCAAACGGAAAGTTGAGACCGTTGGGGATTCCAACCGTAAAAGACCGAATCGTTCAGATGTGTTGCAAATTGATAATCGAACCAATTTACGAAGCCGATTTTGAAGACTGTTCATACGGATTTCGACCTAAGCGTTCGGCACACGATGCAATACGAACGATAAAAGCAAACCTGAAAGCAGGAATGCGAGAGGTGTATGATGCGGATTTATCAGGATATTTTGATAACATTCCACACGAGAAGCTAATGTATTTGGTGGAAAGCAGGATATCAGATAAGCGAATTCTTAAACTGATAAGACAATGGGTAAAAGCCCCGATTTTTGAGGATAATAAACTTCATAAGAACAAGAAGGGAACACCGCAAGGTGGGATAATTTCACCACTACTCGCAAATATTTATCTTAATTTAGTAGATAAAGCTGTGCAGAGAAAGGATGGAATGTTCCACAAGTTTGGTGTCGTTATAGTAAGATATGCGGATGACTTTATTCTGATGTCTCGCAAGACACCAAAGCGGAGTTTGGATTATCTCCTCAAAATGCTTGAGAAAATGGAACTGACAATAAATGCAGATAAAACACATCTTCTCAATGCCGTGAAAGAACCTTTCAATTTCTTGGGATTTACTTTTCGCTACGACCGAGATTTATACGGTCGAGGAACAAAGTATTTGAATATTGTTCCCCGTGAAGAGAGCGAGAAAAATACCCGCAGAAAGTTAAGGGAATACTTACGATACAACGGACACAAGAACCCCCGAGAAGTCTGTAAAGATTTAAATCCGATATTGAGAGGATGGCTGAATTACATAACTATTGAAAACGTAAGCTATCCCAATAAAGCGAAAAGAAATCTTCGTTGGTATTTGATGCGGAAACTGTACCGCTTTTATCAACGGAAAAGTCAACGTAAATGTAAGCTTTATCGCCAGAATGCTTTCGATAGATTGGGTTCACAATATGGTTTAATCAATCCTATCGAATGCAGAAACGCATGACGACTGTGAATGCTTGGAATGAACTTTGTCGGTAAGCCGTGTGCGGGAAAACCGCATGCACGGTTTGATGAGGGGAGCAGGCTAACGCCTGCTTCTACTCTACTGGTACAATTTTTGGCTTGAGTTTAGCTCAGTTAATACAATTATCTTTCCTACTCAATCGTCTTCTGCACATTCACATCTTCCTTAAGGGAGATCAATTCATACAATTTGAATGGCTTACCTTTTCCCCGAAGAGTTTTTATATCCAAATAACGAGCTTCAACCCTTTCTTTCACGGCTTCATATGTCGTTTCACTAATAATAATATGATTCTCTGTTTCATATATTTTATTCATTGGCTCGATGCGCGCTCCGGTATTAATAGTATCACCGATCGCTGTATAATCAAATATCTGTTCTGAGCCGAGATTTCCCACAAGTGCCGAACCGGTGTGAATTCCAATACCAAACTGTACAGGATCTTTGCCTTCTTTTTCCCATTTTGCCTGTAATTTTCTCAACCGTTCAGCCATTAGCAGGGCTGTTTTGCACGCATTATATGCATGCATTTCATAGTAATAGGGGACACCAAAAAGCGCCATGAGCGCATCACCAATGAACTTGTCAATCGTTCCGCTGTTATCCTTGACCACATCCACCATCTCGGTCAGGTACTCACGCAGAATCTCAACAACTTCATGGGTTTCATGCTGCTCGGAATAGGCCGTAAAGGAACGCAGGTCGGAAAAGAGAACTGTGAGTTCCTGAACCTTACCACCAAATTTAAGCCGCTTGGGATCTTTCACAATAATATCCACAATATCCTTTGCAACATACTGCTGGAACGCCTTTTTTATGAAGAGCTTCTCTTTCCTGCCCATATAATACTGCATGATAAGATTCCCAAAAAAGGAGATCAGAATTGCAGTCGGAACTTCTGTAACATTCACAATAGTATGATGGGATGAAAACATCACATATACAAAAATTAGGTAACCGATGATCAGCAGCACTCCGATTATTACATTGATCGTAGGTTTGAAAAAATTAAATATGATATTTATGATAAAAATGAGAATTAGCAGACCAAGTACAAGGTACAGATAGCTGAAAGGTTGTAAATAATTTGAGTGCAGCACCATCTCAAGGAAGTTAGCATGGATCTCAACGCCCGGCGTAAGCCCTTGTCCTTTCCCGGGATTATAAAAAGGAGTAGGAAAAAGGTCATGAAGTTCTTCTGAAGAAGCGCCAACAAGAACAATTTTATCCTTAAAAGTATTTCCTTTGAGATGCTCTTCAAAGAGGTTGAGTTTAAATCCGAAATCCTGCTCCGTACGCACCTGAAAAGTGCTGTCATCCAATACAGTATCTATATGATAATAGGGAAAGGTGTTTGCGGGACCATAATAGTTTATTAGGACTGTATTGCCTGAATATTTTGGTATAACATAGGATCCGAGTACGAAATTATCAATAGAATTAAAGATCTTCGGTTCCTCTCCTCGTTTCTGAGTGAGTAGCATTTGCAGACCCACAACGCCAATTGTGTAATAAGATTCATCTGAAAAGGTTGAGAAAAGGGTGTATTTACGCACAAATCCATCCTGATCCTGAGATATACCAACGAGTCCCCACGGCAAATCCCTATCTGTGATTTCCTTAATAGGTGGAACAATCCTGAGTGTGATCGATGCGCCAGTCTTTTTCTCGCTCAATTTTCCAGCGAAAATAACGTTTCCATATTTTGCTGCAGTGACAGCCAGGTCCACATCCTCCTTGGCGAGCGTCGGTTCTGTGAATTCAATATCAAATATGATGACCGCTGCACCGGCTTGATTGAGATTATCTACAAGATGTGCAAAATAACTCCGCGGAAATGGATATCTTCCAAGCTCCTCGAATGCCTGGTCGGAAACATCTACGATAACGATGTCTTTCGAAACTTCGAGCGGTCCCCGAAGATTAAAGTTTGTATCTATCCAGATAAGTTCGAGATTCTTATAAATTCGCGTCATCGACAAAAGAATGACTGCGATAAACACAAAAATTGAGAAGATCAAAACGAATTTAAATTTATTTTTTTTCATTGCTTCCTCTTTGGGATGAGATCATTCAAAATCTCTTTCTATTAATTTTCTTATTAATTCTTCAAATGAAATGCCGACAACTTTTGCAGCCATGGGCACTAAACTCAAGGAGGTCATGCCGGGAAGTGTGTTAAGTTCGAGAAAACAGAATTTCTTCCCATCGAATCGAAAGTCCACACGTGCATAGTCCGAGCATTTGAATTCCTTGTAGATTCTTTCGCCGTAATCTAAGACGATTTCAGCTTCCTTTTGAGTTAATTTTGCAGGAGTTTCATACACGGTGTAGCCGTCGGTATATTTATGAGCATAATCATAAAATTCACCACTCGGTTTGATCTCCACTACAGGAAGAGCTCCATTACCGAGCATCGCTACAGTTATCTCTCTGCCGGATATATATTCCTCAATAAGAATGTCATCATTTACGGAAAATGCTAATTCGAGGGCAGCATCAAATCCATCTGCATAATCCAATATTGTCACGCCGACCGACGAGCCGGATGCATTGGGTTTGATGACAAATTCCGTTCCAAGCTGCGCGCATATTTCATCATAAGATGGTTTCACTCCATTTTTGCGAAAATACTGTGCTTTGGGAACAGGAATACCAAGATTCTGGGCTAACAATTTTGAGATTTTCTTATTCATCGAGATGTAACTTGCTTCTGACGATGAACCCACATAAGGAATGCCGGCAAGCTCGAATAATCTTTGGAATGTGCCGTCCTCTCCATCACCGCCGTGCAAACCGATAAATACAATATCAACTCCGGACTTCTTAATATGATCCACAAATTTCAGATAGTTGAGGACATTATTTTTCACAAAATCTGCCGGATCGACAACCAATACTTCTTTGTGCAGTGCTATCAGAGCTTTCTCAATTGCATTACATGTATTGATGGAGACTTCCCGTTCTTCGGAAGTGCCACCTTTGAGCAATGCTACTTTATTAACCTTCTTGGACAAATTCATGACTCGAAGATCACACCTTGTTCATATTCGAAACTTTCAGGGCTATCCGATCCGTGCACTGCATTTTCCTGGTTATCAGTACCATACAGATGACGAATAGTACCTTTTGCAGCTTTCCGGGAATCCGTACTGCCTGCCAATTCTCTGAAAACTAGGATCGCATTCTCGCGCTCGATCACTATCGCAACTATTGGACTGCTTGTCATAAATTCAACGAGATCTTCATAAAAATGCTTCCCTTTATGTACAGAATAAAATTTCTCTGCAATTTCACGACTCATTGTAAGCATTTTTAATTTCCGAATTGTGAAATCATTGTTTTCGATCGATGTAATGATATGCCCGATATTTCCTGCTTTTACTGCATCGGGCTTGATGAGACATAGAGTTTGTTCAGATGCCACGAGTACCTGCCTTTCATTTCCAGTTGCTTATTCTTTGAATTTTCATGCACTCTGAACTGTCAAGAAAATTTAGTTTGTAAAACATTATAGGCAAAATTGTAGGTTCCTCTTTTTATGTAGGTAAGGTTCAGGATTATCTCATTAGCACCATCTTCTTAATGATTTCTTTATCATCAATGATGAGTTTATATAAATAAATTCCCGGAGCAAAACCTTCAGCGTTCCATTCTACCAAAGATTGATTATTATTTGCTGATAATTGCTTTATCAGTTGCCCTTTAATGTTATAAATTTCTATATAAACCGCATGCATATTTAACGGAATTTCATAGCTAATAGAAGTATTATTCTTAAAAGGATTAGGTTTATTATTCAATATTATTCCAGAATTATCTGTTTCTTCATCTACAGCGTTTGGCCCTATAACATGAATATAATTTTCTCTTAAAAATTCATCGGATTCATCCGTATCATAAACAGTAAGTTTCACAGAATAATATCCTGTGTCCTGATAGGTATATTCCGGTTCTTCTTCATAAGAATCTACAACACCGTCATTATCAAAGTCCCATTCATAGCTCTGAATATTTCCTGCCGAATAATTACAGAATGATACACTCAAAGGTGCGTTACCTTCTGTTACAGCAGAAGAAAAATTTGCAACCAAGGGTTCTTCCCCTTTGGAAAAGGGATGATAAGCTTTAAAGGTTTTGCCATAATCGGTTGAATGAAATATATAACTATGCAATATTGTAAGCATATTTGCATCATAATAACCATAGATATATACCTCCCCCTCTTGTCTTCCTCCCACCATATCTTTGTAGTCTAATCCGTAATTTAAAATATTATGTAATTCCCAGGTTTCTCCATAATCGTAACTATATGAAAGTCTCTTCGGAGAATCAGCAAAGTTGTATAATTCACCGTATTCTGTCCCTCTGCTTAAATCACGTATAGGATTTTCATCGACATTAAACACGCTATGTATGCATAGACTGTCATAGTTATCATAAGTTATAAATAGATATGTAGAGTCATTTATCCCCGTGATATGAACATTTGCATAACCTACTCCATTTTGATTATCAATTTCAGTTGCAGTAACATTTCCCATAAAACCTGCACAATTGTGTGGAATAAAATTTAATCCATAATTTTCACTGTGTTTCATAATACCACTAAATAAGTATCCCTCGTTAGTACCGCTACTAATTTTATAAGAAACGTCTGCATCTCTAAAAATCCAACTCCCGTATTGTCCATAATTAAAGGAGACGAACAAATTATCAAAATAATCATAGTATAAGACCCCGGGTGTTTTATCTGCACAAATGCTTATAACCGGCGTTATACTATCCATACACACGGCAGTTTCCCCAAAATCGGTAGAATAGTAAATACCTTCACCGGTAACGGTTGGTCCTACGAAATATATTTCACCTATGTCGGGTCCTCGGGTAATGTGGTAGTCGGCAAAAGCAAGGGAAGTAGTAATACATGAACAAACCAATAAGAGCAGAAGAGTCCTTTTCCATGTAGTATTTACACCCTGTTTCAACATTTAATTTTCCTCCATTTTTGTGTTATTTTAATAAGATTACTTTTTTTATCGGTGAATTTATTAAGTTTAATCTATAAAAATAAATACCCGACGCTAAACTTTTTGTGTTCCACTCAATTGAAGATTGATTATTGCTTATGAATATCTCTTCGATCTGTTCTCCCTTTATGTTATATATTTCAATCACGGCTTCTCTCGTATTCTTTGGTAATGAATAATAAATTTCTGCTTTCGTAGTAATGGGATTAGGATAACTTTTCAATTCTATTTCCGGTTCAAAGGGAACTTCTTCATCTATCGCAACATTTGTTACATGAATATAATTGTATCGAGTGGCTGTATATAGCTGATCAGGTGTAAGAGATAATTCAACAGAATAATATCCCGTATCCTGATATGTATATTCAGGATTTTGTTCATAAGAATCTATTATGCCGTCATTATCAAAGTCCCATTCCCAATAATTTGTTCCCACAGAAAGATCTGTGAATTGAACTGTCAAAGGTGCTGTGCCGCTTGTCGGATTCGCTTCAAAATTTGCTACATAGGGTTCGGGCCCATGGGAGAATGGATGATAAACAGTAAATGTTTCTCCATAATCTACACTGTGGTAAATATAAATATGAGCAATTTCATACATTAATTGAACATACTCAACTACCATATACAATTCACCGGGTTGTCTTCCACCTACAATACTTCTAATTGGTAAATTTGGGCAATTAAATTCGTTTTTTAATTCCCAAGCTTGGCCGTAATCGTTGCTAAATCTTAATTTCCTCCCGTCGCCAATTCCCCAGTAATAGGTATATAAATAAATTTCTCCTTCTTCATACCCTCTCGTTAAATTAGTTGTTGGTGCTCCAAAATCAAAAACATATTGAATCTCAAAATTTTCGAAATTATCGTAACTAATTAATAA
This sequence comes from Candidatus Cloacimonadota bacterium, assembly GCA_030611765.1. Classification (GTDB taxonomy): domain Bacteria; phylum Cloacimonadota; class Cloacimonadia; order JGIOTU-2; family JGIOTU-2; genus Celaenobacter. The sequence continues at coordinate 14,217 of JAUWPE010000020.1, forward strand.
CCATAAAGAATCAAGAATACTATATTGTCTTACAAGCGCATAACCGACAATATCTTTATTATCAATTTCAGATGATTTATGACTACCAAAGAATCCATTACAAGAATGTTGAATAAAATTTATTCCATAATCTTCACTATGGGAGGAAATAGAATTATATATATGTCCTTCTGTTACTCCACTTATGATATCAATATAAATTCCACTATTTCTAAATTGCCAGCTTCCTTGATTACCGTAATTATCTGAATAATATAAGTTTTCAGGCATTGCAAAATAATAAAGGACTCCCTGCGTTTTATCAGCACAAATACTCATTGCATCTACTGTACTGTCCATACAAACAGCGGATTCTCCAAAATCTGTGGAGTAATATATCCCTTCTCCAGTTGCTGTTGGTCCAATGAAATATATTTCACCAATATTTGGTCCTCTGGTAATGCGGTAGTCTGCAAAAGTAATGGTACTTATAAATAATCCAATTAATAAAAGTAAAATTATCTTTCTTCCCGACAGATCGGGATTTCCACTTCGTTTTATCATCTTATGCTCCTCTTTTTCATCTGAACTCCTAATATCTTTTGGAGATTAAAATATATTTTTGTCAAATTTATTTCATTTTTTTTAATACCCCAAAACTAATAAATAGAAATGCTTATTAAATTATTTAAATATTTTGCTGTCTTATGAGGTAATATAGACAATCTCCCAGAAGGTTTTTGGTTATCAGCAACCGAAATGCTTTTGTGGAACGAATATCGGTAATGGGAGAAATCTCTTTCGCGATCATCTCTCTTGCTTCATCTATGACAGCAGGAGTGAGTACTTTCCCCTTGAGAAATTCTTCGGTTTTACTTATTCTTTTTACTACAGGAGACACACTGCCCGAAGCAAGCTTTATCCATTCAATTTTACCATCAGAATATTTCGCAATTGCAGACAGAGATGCCTTTGTGATGGTCATCGCATTTCGTTGCCCGATCTTCCTGAAATAATAAAATACATCCTTATCTTTAGAAAGCGGAATAATAATTTTTGTGATGATCTCGCCTTTTTTCAAGGTTGTAGCGCATGGTCCGCAGAAAAGCGATTTTATTGGTATAGTTCTGACTTCATTGGATTCCGGCGAAAAAATTTCAACCCTTACTTCCAATACTACAAGCGGAGTGATCGTATCACCGGCTGGCGACGCATTTCCAATGTTACCGCCAATAGTTGCTCTGTTGCGCACCTGTTCAGAAGCCATTGTCTTTATAGCTTTGATCAAAATCGGAATGTCATTCTGTATCTTATGAGAATATAAAATTTCATTTAATGTTGTACAGGAGCCAATAAAAATCTTATCCTCTTTTATTTCAATTCCTTTAAGTTCATCTATTCTCGAAATATCAATTATGACCGCATCCTGCGGCAGATCATATCTTCCTATCATCAAGTCTGTTCCACCCGAAAAAACAATGATATCTTTGCCCGAAAGTTCGGAATATATTTTATGATATTCATCGAGAGTGTTCGGAGAGTAGTATTGCATGCTATTCATAAAATCTTTCCGGAACTTTAATATCCATTGTAAGTAACTGTCTTACGGCTTTGATTATTTTATCATATCCCGTACAGCGACAAATATTACCTGCAAAGGCATCTTTTATTTCTTCGTCGCCCACGTTTTTTTCAGACGAATTTCGCAAAAGATTAATCGTTGACATGACAAATCCGGGAGTGCAAAAACCGCACTGTACCGCACCGTTCTCTTCATAAGCTTTTGTGATAAATCTAAAAAAATCAAAATCCCGCAAGCCATCTATAGTGACAACATTGGCATTATGCAGGTGCATCGCAGGAACAAGGCATGAATTAACAAGTTTATTATTCATGAATACAGTGCATGCACCACATTCACCTTCGCCACATCCTTCTTTTGTACCAGTTAATTCAAGTTTATCTCTCAAAATATCAAGAAGCCGATCCAATGGTTCAGCTTCTATTGAAACAGGTTTGCCGTTTACTGTCAGATCAATATTCATAATTGCTGTTCTCTATTAGTGTTGCTATTACTTCGGGAGTCAGGGGGATCTTTCTTGCAATTTTTCCGATTGCAAAACTCACCGCAGAAGCAACTGCAGGCGCAGCTCCAACAAAGGGAAGTTCGCCGAGCGCCTTTGCCCCGTAAGGTCCGTTAAAATAAGCATCTTCAACAATATCCACATACATTTCAGGAATATCCTGAATAGTTGGAATAATATAATCGCGGAATCCTCTATTCTGAACTTCTCCATCCTCCATACTAAGTGCTTCATACACTGCATACCCGATTCCCTGGATGACGCCGCCCTGAATTTGTCCCTCTGATTGTTGCTTGTTTATTGCTTTGCCGACATCATGAGCCGTGTAGAACTTTTTTACTTCAACTTGATATGAAGTGAGATCGATCTCCACTTCGGCGACATTTGCTGACCATGAATAGACAGGGTATCCGTAACCCTTATATGTATCTTCATTAAACTTTATAAATTTCGGATGTTTATATTCTTTTTGTACAACGAGCGAATCATGTTTTCCGAAATATTCTATTGCTGCTTCTTTGAAATCTTGAGACGAGAACTCAACGTCATTTAATGACAATGCGTCGAGAATTTGTTCACAGTTATCAAGTAGCAGCTTGCCAACGATCATCGTACTGCGGGAAGCAACAGTTGGACCGCTGTTCGGTACTTTGCTAGTATTTTTTTCCTCGATGATTATGTCTTTAAATGGTAACCCTAATTTTTCCGACACTATTATTTTATACGCTGTATCGACTCCCTGTCCCATTTCTGTATTTGCAGTTTTGACGAGTACTTTTCCATCATTAAGAAGCTCCATCTCTGCGATCGCCTTGATACGATTTTCGCCAACTCCTGTAAAACCGCAGCCATGAACAGCAAGAGAAATACCTATGCCTTTAAGAATACCTGCCTTAGCAGATTCATTTTCATTATATTTTTTGAATTCATCATATTTCTTTTCGTATTCTGAGCTTTTCAAAACCTTCTTCACACATTGAGGCAGACCATAGCTATAATCGATTGGCTGACCTGTCGGCAACTTGTCGCCCAGAAAAAGCATATTAGCTTTTTTAATTTCCCAAACTGGGATTTTTAATGTCTTTGCAACTTTTTCCATGAGCATCTCTATAGCGAATAAGGATTGAGGTCCACCAAAGCCACGAAAAGCACCGCATGGAGAAATATTGGTTTTTATTGCCTTGCCATGGATACGTACATTTGGAATTCTATAGCAGCCAAAAGACGTGAGCACAGCTCGTGCAAGTACAACTGGACTCAGTGTAGTATAGGCGCCACTATCGAGTAGAATATCCATATCCAGCCCGAGAATTTTTCCATCAGAACTCACCGCTGCTTTAGCATGAATTCTCGAAGGATGCCGTTTTGTGGTGAATCGAATATCTTCTTCTCTATTATAACTCAGGATGATCGATCTTCCTGTCTTCCGTGCAAGTAGGGCGACATGTCCGCAAATCAAAGATGGAAAATCCTCCTTACCACCAAAAGCGCCGCCTGTCATGATCTGGGTAACATCCACCTTTATTTCTGATCCCTTGAAAAGCTCATTCATAGCATTTTGCACATAATACGGACATTGCATCGAACCCTTGATATGAATTGTGTTTCCATCCGGTATGGCGACAACGACCTGTGGTTCGAGATACACATGTTCCTGAAATCCTGTCTCAAATATATCCTCAACAATCGAATCTGCATTTTCAAATGTTTTTTCCGGCTCACCATTTTCAAGAAGAATTTCTTCGAACAAATCTTCGGCTCGATTCCGATCAATAGCTGCTTTCAACGTTTTAGCTGCCGCCAACTCTTCATATTTGATCTTAATATGCTTTTTCGCTTCTATGAGTATCGTTTCATTTTCAGCAGCTAAAAGCAGAATCGGTTCTCCAATATAATTTACTTCCTTTTCTGCAAGATAGGGCATATCATTTTTGATAATGGCGACAAAATTGTTCTTTATCTCTTTCGCTGAGAGAATTGTCACCTTTGACCAATCAAAATTATCATCATAAGAAATTGATTCTATTCTTGCATGTGCTTTTGAAGAACGAACTGTACCCGCGACCAGGGCATTCTTAATACGTAAATCTCGTGTGTACTTTTCTATTCCTGCAATTTTTGAAGCAGCATCTACGCGAACTTCACTATGTTCTTTCATTGTCTCAAACTATACTCATGTGAGGTACTTTCCTGTTATATTCAACTGCTTGCATTTCCGCAGCAATACTAAGCGCTATCTCGGAAGCTGATGAACCACCGAGATCAATTCCTATTGGTGAATACAGTTTTTCCAAATTCACATCAACAAGCTCTTTTTTGATTTTGTCCAGAGTTGCCTTCACTTTAATCTTCGATCCTATCATACCAATATATTCAAAAGCAGTATCTCGCTTTATGATCATTCTTAAGACATCATAATCAAACCTGTGCCCGTGTGTTACGATGACTGCATAGGAACCGGCTTCCGGCTCGAAATCCTTTAAATAATTCTCATATTCTTCACAAACCAGCTCATCAGCTAATGGGTGCAATGATTTTGCTGAAAATTCCTTACGATTATCAATAATTACGATTGAATATTTTTCCTTTTGGAGTATCCTCTCCAGTGCTTGTGAGACATGCCCTCCGCCGAAAATATAGACTTTCCGCTTAGGTATATGTATTTCAAAATAGACCTTTACATTACCCCCGCAGATCATTCCTGTCGCCTTGTCGGATGTAAGCTTATCAGCATTAAAATCATATTGTTTGGTTTTATTCATTCTTTTCTTCAGGAAGAGTAGTGCATCACGTTCAACCAGCTTTTCGACTGTGCCGCCACCAACAGTTCCGTAGGTTTCTCCACTCGCTGTAATAATCATCTTAAATCCGGCTTTTCCCGGAGTGGAACCTTCTGCTTCAATCACAGTTGCGATCACAAAGGGAATATTGTCTTTTTTGAGCCGATAAATTTTTTCTATGATATCCATATTATTTAAGATACCTTTCTCTTTCTTCTTGTGTATTTACATCTTGAACAATTGATTCATCTAAAATTTCTATATAACTAATTTCATCATGAAAATTTCTTAGAATATTGCGCAGATTGTCTGATACAGGAGTGTCAATAATTTTTTCTACTACAGATTTTGATAACATAATGGGATGACCGGCTTTCTTCTCATAAGAAGGCAATATAACCTTCCGTGTGGAACTTCGTGCTTCAAGAACCAATTTTTCATACACAGCTTCTGGGATATGCGGCTGGTCAATAAGATGAAGCATCACATAATCGTCTTTTTGCATTTCAGGAAACAGTTCTTTTAAACCGACCTGAACACTGCTGAACATTCCTTTTGCAAAATCTTTATTATGAACAAAATCAATTTTTTTCAGGATTGGTCTGCCATTATATATCGCTTTAACACTATCCTCGAGCACATATCTATTGAATCCCGTCACGATAAGTATTTCATCACACACTGCAGCCAGTTTATTAATGATGTGTTCGATAAAGGGTTTTTGATCATAAAGCACGAGGGGTTTGAAATCATCCATTCTGCTGGAATAACCCGCAGCGAGAATCAATCCGTATATCTTTTTCCTCATTTCTCTTATAATTGCAACGCTCGCTCGGCATTTTTGATGTCCTTCAAACCGCTGCCTGTCAATAAAACAACGATAGTTTCATCTTTCGCTTCGCTCTGCTTACTATATTTTATGAAACCAGCCCATGCAGCAGCAGCCGATGGTTCGACGAAATAACCATGTTGTTGACCTAAATATTTCTCAGCATTCAATATTTCATCATCGCTTACCTTTGTGCCGAATCCATCGGTTCTTCTTATCGCATCAACAGCCATATACAAATTCCGAGGTGCATTCACAGAAATACTGTCTGCAAGCGTGCTTGATTCTTTGTATAGAAATTCATTGCTTTCAAAATAATCAATAATGCCCGAACTTCCTTCTGCCTGCACTGCAATGAGCCCGGGAATTTTCTCGATAAGATCGAGCTGCTTCAAATCATAGAATCCTTTGTATATTCCTGATATAATACTTCCGTCCCCCGTCGGCACGAATACCTTGTCAGGAGCTTTGCAGTTCAGTTGCAAGAAGATATCAAAAGCACCCGACTTCTTACCTTCTGTTGTGAGCGGATTGTATGCTGTGTTGCGGTTATACCAGCCATGTTTATGTGATTCATTTATAGAGCTATCATAGGCATCATCATAGGAGCCATTAACCTTTTCAACCTCTGCTCCATACATTTGGATCTGAGTGAGCTTCTCATGTGGAATACTTTTGGGTACAAATATTTTTGATGTCATGCCAACCATTGCACAAAGCCCGGACATAGAAGATGCAGCATTCCCTGTCGATGCAGTGCAGATAGTTTCTTTACCAAGCTCCAGAGCTTTTGCAAGAACCAAAACAGACGCCCTGTCCTTATAAGAAAAGGTTGGATTGTGCGTGTCATCCAGGACATAAACAGCATTCTCTGAATTATAAGGAATATGATTGAGAGAGTTAACTGGCAATGCCATACGAGTTTTCATCAATTCTTGCACTTCACTTTTCAAAGGCAGAAGCAGAGGAAACTGGAAAATGTTACCCGGTTTTGACTTTTGAAAGAAATCGTGATTATATCGAGTTTTTAGTGCTTCATAATCATAAAGAACTCGCAGGCATCCAACGAGTGGCGATTGAGGTTGATTCTTTGCTACACAATTCGGGCAGAGGTAATGATTATTTTCCTCTATTTCATCCGATGACCACACGGCACCGCATGAGAAGCATTTATAATAAAAATTTTTCATAAGCATTCAAAGCAAAATGATGAGAGAAGAAAATATTTGTCTACTTTTTTGAGATTGATATTAAAAATATAACTACTGATAAGTCAATAGTTAAATGACGTAAATTGAATTTTAACAAAGTTTGAAACCTCATCCCCCGATGAAATACTTAGCAAGCTAAAATTCATGGGGTAAACTAACGGAATGTCAAAATTCAATTACCATTTCCAATCGAAGATTGACATGACACTACTTCAAAAATTAGAATGAATGATTTTGCCAGAGAGCGGGAACTTTCGTAAGATATTCTATTACCTCGACTCCTCGTCATTTCATTCCGCCAGCTGGCGGAGTCAAAACCAAAACACAATAATAAAAAAACATTAATTTATCCTTTTGGTGAGATCCTTCAGTCGCTTCGCTCCCTCAAGGATGACAACCGAGTTGTGGGGATTCTTGTCAGCCAACTGGAGGTTCAGAATAACAACAAATTTTTCAACGAACACCCCTCTTTTTTTAGTCTCACCCGACGCTTTCCCGTCACGGCGTAATGCAATGAAGACGGATCTCTCTTCTTTTCATGCTGCGCCCTGTCGCGGTATAGTTTTAACGTAACCAAATCATAACACAGTTCAACGAAGCAAGATATTCTTCTATCCTCTGTGTCCTCTGTGGTGACTTAATGTCACTTCCTAATTATCGTCCCCGTCTTTCCTTCCAGCGCATCGACTGCATGGTCGAGGGAAGTAATGATCGACTTATCACCGCCTGCTTTCACGAATCGGATCGCTGCCTGCATTTTGGGTCCCATACTTCCAGCAAGGAAATGCCCTTCATCATAATACTTTTCAGCTTCCGCGACCGTTATTTCACCCAGTGCTTTTTCATCCGGTTTCCCATAATTAATGCATGCATTCCGAACATCTGTCAATATCAGGAATATATCTGCATCTACAGATTGGGCTAGTATATTACCGGCTTTATCCTTATCAATTACTGCCTCAAGACCGCTGAATGTGCCGTCCGGATTCTTCTTAACAGGCACACCGCCACCGCCGGATGCAATAATAATAGCCCGTGCCGCTACAAGGGCTTTTATGCAATCCGCTTCCACAATCGTATGCGGTTCCGGCGAGGGCACAACACGACGCCATGTTTTTTCACCTTTGGGCTTCACCTGCTTCACGACATAACCCTTTGTATCCTTCAATTCCATGGCAACTTCCTTTGTATAGAAAGGTCCTACCGGTTTTGACGGGTCATCAAAATCGGGATCATTCTCATCAACTAGAACCTGGGTCACGACTGTAGTTATTGGAATGTCTTTACCTTTGTTGATGAAGTAATCTCTCAGGATATTCTGGAACATATACCCGATCTGCCCCTGTGTCATTGCGCCAATTACATCGAGAGGTTGAGGAGGAACAAGCTGCTTTCCTTCCTCCTGTTGGATAAGAAGGTTGCCTGCTTGCGGTCCATTTCCATGCGTAATGATCAGCTTATAGCCGAGAGCATTCATCTTTACAAGTTGGTCACAGGTGATCGCAACATTCTTGAACTGCTCTTCTGCAGTACCCTTTTCATTTGCTTGTTTAATTGCATTGCCACCGAGTGCGATGACAACGAGTTTTCTTTTATCATTTTTCATTTAATTCTCCATGTTTTGAAATTTGAAATTTGAAATTTGAAATTTTTTAATTATCCAATAATTTTTTTGTATAAGCATAAACCGACACACACCTCCCTCCGCCAACTGGCGGAGTACTCCTCTTCCGCCTTCATTATATTATGGCGAGACAAGCAAGAGGAGATTTTCTCTGCCTGCCAAGGCGTATTCCGATTTTTCGGAAGAAGACTGGTGCTCTCTGCTTGCCAAGGCGTAGTGCAACGGAGACTGGTGGTTTTATCACTTCGATCTCACTCTATTTGAGTTCGGATATATTCTCCAATTTCAAATTTCAAATTTCCATTTTCTAATTTCAAACCTCCACTTTCATTCCTGCGATCGTCATTGCCATAATCGCTTTCTGGGTATGAAGCCGGTTCTCGGCAATATCTACAATTATTGATCGAGGTCCGCTGGCAACTTCATCGGTCACTTCTTTACCTCTATCAACCGGCATCGGATGAACAAACAGTCCATTATTTGTGCGTTTCATTCGTTCTTCATTGCATATCCAGTCAGTTAATTTGCTTGCCCTTTCGATCTCTACTTTTTTACCAATTTCATAGAAATCCGGTCCGAACCAGTTTCTGGAATAAACGAATTCCACATCGTGCGTGTATGCTTCATCCGGATCGTGGCAGATCTCGAATTTTCTTCCATTCTTTTCACAGTTGGTTTTTACTTTTTCAATCTCTTCTTTCGGCAGATCATATCCCTTAGGATAAGCAAGACGCACATTCATTCCCATGCGGGAAGTTATCAGAAGATTCTCATGAACAGAGCAATAAGATCGAGCGAGCGAGCCATGTGCCCAGGTCATGAGCACAGTTTTTCCGGTCAGATCACCTTTGTGTTCCTGCATTCCCATAACGTCTGATAAACCCTGACAGGGATGGTATTTATCGTCAGCCATATTGATGATTGGAGCATCCATCCATCTGGCATATTCGCGCAAAAGCGCATCGCCATCCCCATAATTTTCTACAGAAGTTTCCAGAATTCTTATACCCATTCCGCAGGCATATCTATCCAATACTTGTGCTGCGTCCTCAATAGTTTCTCCAGCTTGCACCTCGACTCCGTGGCTTGTCTTTTTAAGACGCATGGTTTTGGGTTCGAGGAATTGGGCATGACCACCAAGTTCCGTGGCAGCGGCTTCAAAAGATATTCGTGTTCGGAGTGATGGATTAAAGAAGAACATAAGAAATGTTTTGTCCTTTAATAATTCAATATATTTTTCTCCAAAACGGTCTGCCTTCATCTCCTTCGCAAGTTTCAGAATCGCTTCGATCTGTGGCAACGTAAGTTCCTGCGTACAGATCACATCTTTACCTTTGATATCTATTAACATTTTTTTCTCCTACATATAAATACTTTTACCACACGTCTTCACTCCGTTACGCCGTTGCAGGCGAAAGGCACCAGTCTCCGTTCCACTACGCCTCGGCAGGCGAAATTCACAAAAAAACTGATGGAGA
>JAUWPE010000103.1 GCA_030611765.1 Candidatus Cloacimonadota bacterium
AGCATTTACTGGTGCAGAAAAGCTTAAACTCGGCAAACTTGAAATGGCAGATGAAGGCACTCTGTTTTTAGATGAAATTGGCGATATGAATCTAAATGCTCAGGCAAAAATTCTTCGGGTTATTCAAGAAGGAAAATTTGAGCGAGTCGGTAGTAATAAAACCATTGATATAGATGTCCGTATTCTGGCTGCAACAAATAAAAATCTGGAGAATATGATTGAATCTGGAGAATTTCGCGAAGACCTGTTTTATAGATTGAATGTAATCCCAATTCAGATTCCCCCTTTAAGAGAACGAATTTCAGACATTCCGATTCTGCTTGAATACTATCTTGATTATTATGCAGTGGAGTTGAAAGTACATCCTATAAAATTTTCATCTCAAGCTATGCGGCTTTTGCAAGGTTACTCTTTCCCTGGTAATATTCGGGAATTAAAAAATCTTATCGAGCGATTGTACATCATTTCCCCAGAAAAAATTATCTCTGAAGATGAGGTTGCACCACACATAAAAATGCTGTCTACAAAGAAAAATGAGGAAGCGGGTTTGTTCAGTTTACCCAATTTTACAGAAGCAAAAAAACAGTTTGAAATACATTATTTGAAAGAACAGCTTGACAAATTTAATTGGAATATAAGTCTTACAGCTGAAAATATCGGTCTCCAGCAATCCAATCTTTCAAGGAAAATGAAGGATCTTGAGATCGAAAAATAATGAAGCTACGAAGGACTTTATATGAATCTTGAGATATTAAAACTTATCCTTCTTTCAATAGCTGGTTATTTGATCGGCTCACTTTCCTTCAGCGTAATTATCACTAAGCTTGTAACAGGAAAAGATATCCGGAATATCGACTTCAAAAATGCCGGCGCATACAATGTTTTCAGAAATATCGGCAAGGGCTGGGGATGTGTTGTTGCAGTACTTGATGGTCTAAAAGGACTCTTTCTGATATTCATCGGCTTTCTGCTTAAAATGCAGATCCCTCATATAATTATTGCTGCTTCCTTTGTAGTCATTGGACATTGCTTTCCAGTTTTTTATCATTTTTACGGCGGTCGCGGAGGTGCACCTATCATTGGAATCCTCGTTCCATTTTTACCTCTTGAACTGGTTATTTGGCTCATCCCTGCAATAATCCTCGGACTGCTTATTAAACGGCTCGGTTATTTCCCGGTTTTCTGGCTATTTTTTGTATTGATGACAATGCTGCTCTTTAACTGGTCTCATCAAAGTCAGGATACTGTTCATGCACTGCTCTATGTGATTCTTCTCACCGGTGTGCTCAATACTATCATTATCCTCTCACACAGGGATTCCCGGATCGTAAAAGAATAAGACCATGCTAACCATTCACCTTCGATGCTATGAAGAGCTGAATGAATTTCTTCCCAAAGAAAAAAGAAAAGTACAATTTACTCACACAATTCCAGTACAAACCTCAGTGAAAGACCTCATTGAATCCTTCAACATCCCCCACACTCAAGTTCAAATGATACTGGCCAATGGAGTGCAGGAAGATTTTTCTTACGTTGTGCAGAATAATGACAGAATAAGTATCTATCCTTATTTCCACAACTTTGATGTATATTCTGTGAGTAAAATCTCTCACCCTCTTCCAGATCAGATACGTTTTCTTGCCGATCAACATCTTGGCACACTTGTTCGTTATCTCAGAATACTCGGCATCGATACAGCTTACAATGAAAACCTTACAGGTCATGAACTTGTAGAAAAAGCTAATCAGGAAAAACGTATCCTGCTCACAAAAGATCATAATATCCTGAAGCGGAATGAACTCAAGTATGGCTACTTTGTTTATGCTGATGATCTTGATTCACAACTTGAAGAACTGATACTACAGTTCAAACTGAAAGAGTACACCTCCCTATTTTCGCGATGTCTTGAATGCAATTCATTGTTGCACCCGATTGAAAAAGCAAAGATCGTTCATCGGCTTCCGCAAAAAGTACGGGAAGGACATGACTCATTCTCTATTTGCAGACACTGTGATAAGATTTATTGGAAGGGTACGCATTATGACAGGATGAAAGAAAAAATTGAAGATATATTAAAAATAGCAAGATGTCAAAAATGGTCAAAACGCTTCACTGTAAAATGTAGTCGTAACATTTCGTTGCAATTGTGTCATTAACTCGCTTAGCTCGTTTAATTAAATTGGAATTAAATATGTTAAAAATAAAGTATTATATTAGTAAATTTATCTTTATAATTATTTTAGTTATTGGAATAATCACTATTTTATCCTTGGCCTCATGTATAAAAAAGAATGATACAAATTGGAAAACTTATCAAAATTTAGAACTAAGATACGAGATCCAGCATCCATCAAGTTGGTATTTAAAAGACTATACAAGTAGTTGCAGGTCTAAAAAAAAATGTCTAGAGAATTTATACATTGAGAACATGGAAGAGAAAGTAATAGTTGCTGGTGGGGGACCAATTACTGAAAATGGCAGTTTTTTTAACATAGTAATTCTTGATGATTATCACTTTTCCTCAATTGAGGAAATGATAAAAAATGGACATTTCTCATCAAATCCAAAGATTGCAAACAGGATTAAACAAGAAAGGTTAAAAGGTGTGAGGATGATGGAGATAGGGGGGGCAGAAAGGATAGTTCGGAAAGGAGTTGGTTGGGCTGATGGAGGAGTAGAATTTATTCATAGAGGGAGATTATATAAAATTCATTATATGTCAGGTAGCAAAGAACAATTTAATAAAGATTTGGATACTTATAGAAAGATGCTTAAATCTTTTAAGCTATTTGATTAGTATTTGTATTAGCAAGGGATTACTTATATGAAATTTATAGAGAAATATAGAAAGATATGTTTAAAGAATAATTCTCTACTTTGTTTTGGATTGGATAGTGACCTCTCAAAAATACCCTCATTATTAATAGAAAATATATTCGGTAAATTTACTAGAACAAACGAATATATTTGCTATTCAGGTAAATTAACGATTTATGATAAAAAAACAAAACCCGTGAAACTTCAAATGGATGCAGATAAAGTTGACACATAAATCCGATAATAATAATTTGTATTATTATAATTCATATTATTAAAAGGGGTTATTGATGGAGTTCATTAACAGAGAAAAAGAATTGGAACTTCTGGAAAGTGAATACAGACGTGAAACGTCATCTTTTGTTGTATTATTTGGAAGACGAAGAATCGGGAAGACAACATTAATAAATCGTTTCCTGAAAGGGAAAAAATCCTTATACTTCTTTGCTGATACTCAAAATGAAGCAGGACAGATCAAGAGATTTCAAGACCGGTTATCAGATCTATTCGAAGATGACCTTTTCAGAGAAGTCAAAATTGATTCATGGGATCTAATATTTAAATATTTGAGTCAAAAGCTAAATGATAATGAAAGATTTGTGTTAGCAATTGATGAGTTCCAATCATTAGTAAAATCAAATAAAAATTTTTCCTCGATCTTTCAGAGAATTTTTGATACTCAGCTTAAGAATAAGAACATAATGATAATTCTCTGTGGTTCATTAATAAGTATGATGTATAGTGAAACTCTGGCATATAGCAGTCCTCTTTATGGAAGAAGAACTGCTCAGATCAAACTTCAGGAAATTGATTTCTCACATTATCATAAATTTTATAAAGGCATGGATAATGAAGAATTAATACAATACTATAGTGTGACAGGTGGAATTCCAAAATATATCGAATTGTTTAAAAAGAGAAAAAGATTATTTGAATCAATAAAAACAGAAATTCTAGATAAAAATAAATTTCTTTATTATGAACCCCGATTCTTATTGCATGAAGAAATAAGCGATGTATCTACATATTTTTCAATTCTTTCCGTTATCGCAGCAGGAAATCATAAGTTAAATAATATCACTAGCAGATTAGGCGTTCAAGCAAGTAGTATTACTGCATTTCTAAAAAAATTACTTGATCTAGATATCTTAGAGAAACAAGTTCCGGTAACAGAATCAAATCCATTAAAAAGTAAAAAAGGTTTGTATTTTATAAAAGATAATTTTATAAGATTTTGGTTTAAATATGTTTTCCCTTATCAAAGTTATCTTGAGATGGATGATATTACTTCAGTTGAAGAAAAAATTCAAAATGACTTTGATCATTTTGTTGCTAATGTGTTTGAAACTTTATCAAGGCGAATAATGTATAAATTAAAATTCCCCTTCATGATGAAAAAATGTGGAAGATGGTGGGATAAGGATAACGAAATCGATGTTGTAGGGATTGGTGATGATGAAATTGTATTTGGTGAGTGTAAATGGTCTCAGAAACATATTGGAATGAATATTTTAACTGATTTACAGATGAAAAGCAGAAGTGTGAAATGGGGTTCAACAAATCGAAAAGAATATTTTTCTTTATTCTCAAAATCAGGATTTAGCGATGAATTAATTCAATATTCAAAAGAAAATGGAAATATCTTTTTGATTGATGTAGGTCAGTTTTGAATCTGCTTTTAAAAGAGAGCTCCCACGCTGAGATGTGGCGTGCTCCAATGGTTAACCAAAGTTAGATATACTTGGAGGAATAATGCAAGATGCAAGTAATTTGAATATCGGAGTGGTTCTGTCCGGCTCCGGTTGGAAAGACGGCTCAGAAATACATGAAGCAGTCCTTACACTTCTTCATCTCGATAGAGCACACGCAGGCATTGTGATGATGGCGCCCGACACCAAACAAATGGATGTGGTGAACCATCTGACAAATCAACCTGTTCACGGTGAAAAAAGAAACACGCTTGTGGAATCTGCAAGGATAGCGCGGGGAGATATTCGGGACATCAAAAATGTATCTACCAGCGAGCTGGATGGGCTTATCATACCCGGCGGATTTGGTGCGATGAAAAACCTTTGTGATTTCGCAATCAAAGGAAAAAACATGACAGTTAATCCTCATCTTGAAAAGCTCTTGAAAGAAATGCACGCCAGCAAAAAACCACTGGGATTTATGTGCATAGCTCCTATGATCGCTGCAAAAATATTCGGTTCCGAGCACCCAAAATTATCTGTAGGATTTGATAAAAGAACTGCACAAACGATCGAATCCTTCGGAGCACAACATATTGATTGCCCTGTTGATGAAATTGTTGTTGATGATACTCTAAAAATAGTTACCACCCCTGCTTATATGCTTGGTCCGAGCATTTCTTACATTTCACTCGGCATCGAGAAACTGGTTCAAAAAGTCCTCGAACTGGCTGGCACAAGAAATACTTAATAAGCATGGATTTTTTAACGAGATGCCTTAGCTTTTTTTTTGGAGAATGATCTTGAGGTTTATGAAAATACTCTAAATAAATTGACATTATAGTATTCAAATTTCTTTTTGATTTCGCTTTAAAAAATAATTATAGGAGTTATACATGAATAAAAATGTGAAAAAATCAGTTCGACTTGTTGTTGCCGTTCTCGTTCTTTTTAGTCTCTTCGCATGCAGCACTGCGTATAAAAAACTCATTCCATATACCTTCAATAACAAGACCGTTGCAGCGACTGTTACCTCTACACCCTGGGGCAATGTAACAACAAACAGCTATTTTACGATTTCATCAGGTTCCGACAAATCGAGTTCGGAAAACCTTTTCAACACCCTTGTTAACATCGGAACAACAGTCATCAACAGCATTGAAGCCGGTAAAACCCAGGCAAAACTCGATAGCGCTATGAAGGATGTGAATGTTGCTGAGATCATTAAAACGCAGACACTTCAGCAGTGTTCAAACATTCTTCATTTCAATCCCATCAAAGATGCAAGAGCAGCAGATTTCCTCTTCAGTATAACGATCAACGGTTATGGCATAGGCGCGAATTCATGGGCATCATCTGTGAATTTCAATATGGATGTTACTCTTAAAATTTATGATAATCACACCTCGGCGCTGATATGGAAAACCGATGTTTCGGAATCACGACCTGTTTCTTCATCCTTCTTTCTCACTGGGAGTACTGCTGTAGGAAATGTACTCACTGCAGTACAGCTCTCGCAATTAACACCGGATCAGATGAAGAACGGATTTACCCACATGGCTGATTATGCAGCGAATAGATTAGTTGATAAACTGCAAAAGGATTACGCAAAGTCACGGGACGCAAAGAAGTAATTTTTCTTACACACTCATACTACATAAAAAGCCCATATTCATTTGTGGGCTTTTGTCTTTGTAAGATTTATGCTCTCTCGTACCCAACTTCAACTTGGGCACAAGATGAACTTTTTAACATAATATTTTTCTATCTTTCTCGGTGCTCTCTGCCGGCGACGGCGTAGCGCAGCGAAGATGGGTGTTCTCTGCCTGCCACGGCGTAATGAAATGAAGACGGGTGGTGAATTCCTTTTGGTTTCTGTTCACCCCGTTAAATCATTTTTCTCTATTAACTGGGGGTTTATCCGAGTTAGGTTTATTCTTTAAAAACTCCCAAAAAGCAAGGTAAGACTCGCAGTAAAACCGGAGAGATCACCATTTTTTAGGTATTCATTGAAATTATTCGGATCAACACCTGACACAAATCGGTAGCTGAGTCCAGCAGATAATCGTATAGTAGAGGTAATATTCAGCACGGCATCAGCACCGGGTTCAAGAACAAATATGATATCATTCTTGCCTGTATTATTGCCATTTCGGGTACTTACTGCTCCTGTTCCGATCAGTCCGTTGACCTTCCAATGCATGACATTATCGGACATACCTACGAACTCAACAACAATTCCGCCATAGCTGAGATTTATAAAATTGGTATCAGATTGCGCAGCATTGATTGGAATATCATTCACCAGTCCGTAGGCACCTCCACCGATAGTGAATATGCTATTGAATGCCCATCCACCTCGAGCGCCCAGGATCAACGCATCTTTATTATTGATCTTTGTGTATTTTACGAGTGGACCGCCAAAAACACCCGAAATAGAACCACTTGAAAAAAGCGAATCGGCTTGAGCCTTACTTAGTATTGCAGCACTTATTAGTATTATTATAATTATTATCTTTTTCATCAATCCTCGCTTTCGAAGTTCTACTAAAAAGAATTAGCAATTTATGTAATGCTTTATCAGAATTCTGATTTACGGTTTTCCCGGATAGCCAAGCACTTCGCGCGC
>JAUWPE010000131.1 GCA_030611765.1 Candidatus Cloacimonadota bacterium
TTTTCCCTTATAAAATACTTCAATTGGATGTTCTGTTTCTGCATTAAATCCTTTATTATTTAATTCAATGACTAAAGCCTTTTTGTAAACATTCTCCAAAAATCCATAACCCAATTCTTTCCACACCGTGAAAGCACAATCGTTGATTTTATAACATTCCTCTCCAAATATAATATCTTCTTTCGTGTGTTTTTGTGCCTGCCACGGCGTAACGTAGTGAAGACTGGTGTTTTCGTGGCTCATCTATGATTCCTTTTAGCTACAAAATCACACTAATTTTCGAAAAATTTTCTTTACTCTTTTTCATAATTAATATGTAATATTCATTTTCGTGTGCTTTTGTGTGTTTTCGTGGCTCATATCTGTTATTTCTGTAATTCTTTATCTTCTTGATATAGATCAATAATGGTTTCGTCAGTCAGTTTAATCCCAGCTTTGTGGGCAGCTTTTGCAATTGCGTGAGCAGAAACCGGGGACGTTAAAAGTATGAAGATCGCACACAAAATTGCTTTGAAGCCCGTTGCAGTAAAGCCGGAATAAATAAAGACACCAAGTAGAATTCCAACAGAACCAAAAGTCACACTTTTTGTCGCTGCCTGAAGACGATTATACACATCGGGAAGACGAACAAGTCCGAGCACTCCAAAAAAATCAAAAATAATGCCACCACAAATGATAATATATCCAATGATTTGGTTTAATGCTAAATCATGCATCGAGTGACCTCCCTTCTAAAAATTTTGCAAGGGCTAATGTGCCAATGAAACTTTGCAAACCCCAGGCAATTCCGATATCTATAAAATATGAACGCTGTAATGCTATAGCAAGGATCGCACATACTCCGATGATTAGAATACCAAGAATATCAATAGCGACAATACGGTCTGCAACCGACGGTCCTCTCACCACTCGAATAAGAATGAATAGTGAGCAGAAAAGGAGCACATTGATCAACTTATAGTTGAAGGGAATTTCTGTAAATACAACAAAATTCATCACAAAGAATGCTGCAATGAAAAGTAAACCGATAAACCATCTAAAAACTCTCATTCAAAGATCTCCTCGAGTAATTTTTCAAAGCGCCCACCTATATCTTTTGTGGTTTGCTCTATATCGGTAAATTTCACATCGATCCAGTGCACGTATAAAATCTGGTTATCAACATCGATATCTACCGTAAGTGTTCCGGGAGTTAAGGTTATTGAATTTGCAAGCATGGTTAGAGCTGAATCTCTTTTTAATTTCGTTTTGACTTTCACGATTCCCGGCTTGATAGGAAGAAGAGGGTGGATAACAATGTATGCAACGTGGAAGTTGGCTTTTATTAGTTCCCATGTGAATTTTACTAGATATTCAATCGTGTACCATACTCGTTTCAAATGAAATTTTCTTTCAGTTATGATCAGCATCTCTCCGGCAAAGATCGAGGTGATTAATGCAATGATGATGCCTGCGATCAAAGAGGGAATACTGCAAACCATCGTTATCAATATCCAAATTAATAAGGATAGAAAAAAGACAACGATACGACTTTTTCTCTCTGTCTTCATTTAACACTCCCTTTATCAAGATAGGGCTCGATTTTATCAATATATGAAGTTTTTCCCATAACGGTGTCCACTATGGGATTCAGATAATTTTTTCTAATTGATGGTATCATAATAGCAGAGCTGATTAGACACAGTGCAGCAAGAATGATCATTGCAGTTTTCATGGCAAAAGGAACCTTTTCAAGCACTTTTGCAGATCCCTTTTTACCATAAAATGCGTGCTTTTGAACTTTCAATAAGTAGGCGAGAGTTACAATGCTCATCAGGGCTGCAATAATACCTATAACGATCTGACCCGCAGAAATACAAGCAATAATAATTATGAGTTTGCTGAAGAAGCCATTAAAAGGTGGAATTCCAGAAATTGATAATGTTCCTACCATAGTCGTTGCCGAAGTAACTTTGAGTTCTTTTGAAAGACCTCCCAACTGTCTCAGATCTCGTGTGTCGGTTGCATATTCAACAGCTCCGCTGTCTAAGAAGAGCAGAGATTTGAAGATTGCATGATAAAAGAGATGAAGAATACCACCAAGAATACCGAGAGGTGTGCCAAGCGCAAAACCTATAACTATAAATCCGACCTGGCTGATACTGCTAAATCCCAGCAACCGTTTGAAATCCCATTGCACGACCGAGAGAAAACCTCCTATCACGATCGAGAGTGTTCCGAGAAGCATAAGGATCTGTAATACAACTGTTGGGGCTCCGAATACATTAAAGAAAATTCTCACTAAAGCATACACACCAAGCGTTTTGATTAGTACACCGGAAAGCATTGCCGAGATCGGTGCAGGGGCTGATGGATGCGCATCAGGAAGCCACGCATGGAAGGGAACGAGTGCAGTTTTCAAACCAAAACCTGCAATGAACAAGCCGTAAACAAGAAAAATCAGTTTCGGAGTTCCTGCACTTCTCAGTTGAAGTCCGACATCCGCCATTGTAAGTGTGGAAGTATAACTATAGAGAATTCCAATACCAAACAGAATCATTGTGGAAGTTATCGCACCCATTGTGGCATATTTGAATGCTGCTTCCAGCTCTTCAGATTCCGTACCAAAGGCAACAAGAGCATAGGCAGAAATGAGCGCTATCTCCATAAAAACATACAAATTGAAGAAGTCACCTGTAAGTATCACTCCATTCATTCCGGTTACCATCAGCATAAAGAGTGCAAAGAAATTCCACTTCCCTGTAAAATGATTTATGTACTGGATCGCATAGAACGCAGAGAAAAAGGCAACAATGCTCACTACTATCAGCATAAAGGAAGACAGATTATCCAGGATCAAGCTGATCGTATAGGGTATTTTCCATCCACTTGTATTGTTTAGGATCATACCCCCATGTGCAGGGAGCTTAAAGAACGCAATGAACGAAACGATCAAAATCCAGGCACATGCAGCAAGGGCAATAACAGCAGCGATATTTTCCTTTTTACGGGCAACGAGAACGATGAGAAATGCAGCGAGTAAAGGGACAAAAATAAATTGTGATAAAATCATCCTTGTAATCTCCTGATCTTCGTAATATCAAAGGTATCATATTTTTGATAGATCCTGATTGCAAGCGCAGCCATAAGTGCAGTGACACCAAGTTCAATAACGATCGAGGTAAGTACCAAAGCTTGTGGAATAGGGTCGACCATCATGTTTGCCGGAATATTCAATCCTTTTTTTAGGATTGGAACCAAAGCACCTGTGCGATATGCAAGCAATACGAGGAACAGGTTTACGGAATAACCCATGATACCAATTGCAAGTATTATCTTAATCAGATCTCTTTTTGTGATCGCACCGTACACACCGACCAAAAAGAGGAAAAAGCACATTATATAGAGTATCATATCTTATCCTTCCTGTTGTTTAAAACTAGCTAAATAATAGAACACAAGATACAATCCCATGCTAACCTTTACGCAGATAAAGATATTGAGCATCGGGATGTAGCCGGCACTTAGGAGAGTATACAATTTGCCGATTCCCATAAAATTTGCGAGGAAATAACCGGTGACGTATAAGCCGACGAGACCGGTTAGCACGATTAGGATCGCTGCAATAGCTTCTAGACTGTTCATGGCAAATTTATTCACGCGTTCCATCACAAAATTTTTACCATACGCAAGCGTCAAGTGAACATAAGAAAGTGCAACGATGACACCGCCTGCAAAACCGCCGCCAGGGGAAAGATGACCATGAATAACAATATACAAACCATACAAGAAGATCAACCAGACAGTGAAACGTGTAATTGTTTTAACAATTACGGACATACCTTCATTTGGAAAATTATTCTGCATGTCTTTTCTTCCTCCCTGTTTTACGTAATATGGTCAATGTACCTAAAATTGCGGTAAAGAGTACAGTGATCTCACCCAATGTATCATATATTCTATAATTTAGAATAACAGCTGTAACGATATTTTGAGAACCGGTCTCCACGCCTGCATTGGCAAGATATCGCTCTGCAACGCGGACAATTGGTTTTCCAAAAGACGGCATATCCTTGAACGCAAAGATGCTGAGCACAAAAATACTTGCAAGAATTACGATAGCAATGATTGTTTCTGGCACATCTCTTTGAAGAGCACGGACTTCGATTGAACGTTTCGCAAAAGCACGTATCAAAATGATCATGCATAGAATCTCGAAAACAAACTGAACAAGTGCAAGATCTGGAGCACCCAAAAAGAGAAATGCTAAAGAAAGGCTCAATCCAACAACACCAATGGTGATGATCGAAGAAAGTATATTTTTTATTTCCAGACATGCAATCGAACCGATTATCATGAATCCTAAAATAAAGTACAACCAAATATCAACTGGCACTTAAGCCTCCTATATATAAACACTTTTAACCATCCGACTACGCTTTGCTCCGTCGTGACAGGCTAAAAGCACGAAAATGTTGTTTAAGAAAATTGTTTTATTAGACTTCATTTTATTAATTTCGTTTATTAAATTTGAACCCATTTTTCGCAATTCAAAAATAGCATCCTGAATTGCATAACTTCTTTCTTTGAAAATTATTTTTTCGCGTCTTTCGCCTGCAACGGCGTAATGCAATGGAGACGGGTGTATTTCGTGGTTCATAATATTATACTTAAACTAAACTGCGCTTAATAAAATTATTGTGACAACAACCAAACCGGCAAGCATCCAAATTGCATAGGTGTGCAATAAACCCGAATGTAACTTGTGGAATACATCGCCAAACCATAAGGAGAACACCGTTCCCCATTTATATATATCAAAAAACTTCTTATTTGCCCACTCGTAGATCTTGTCGAAAGGTCTCATCGAGGAAACTTCATTATAAAACTCAACACCTGTCGCTCTGTGTTCTTCGGTTGTCGGATATGTTCCAACATATTCATCATCAAAACGGATCTTTTTGAAAACAATATAGATGATGAAACCAAGCAGAATCGAGGCGGCAAAGAAGTAAAGTATGATCTTTGAACTATAGAATCCCAACAGCAATGTTTTGATAGTACCTGCGCCAATTATAGGCAGTAAGAATAATTTCACAGGAATTGAAAATACAAGCACACCGAATATTATACAAAGCGCTCCAAGCAAGAGATTTGCAAACCAGTTATTGAAACTGATCTCTTTCACGCCCTCATATTTTTTAGGTAATTTGCTCAAGAATATTGCATGAATAAATTTTATAAAACTGGCAAGAGTAAGCGCGCTTCCGAAAACAGCGAGGACAAAGCAGAGATTCAGTACGATCTGCCAGATAGCTCCATGCTGGGAAGCAATTTTCAAAATACCTTGATAGACCATCCATTTTGAGAAGAATCCATTCAATGGTGGAATACCCGATATTGAAAGCGCTCCTATCAGCGCAGCAACAAAGGTGAGTGGCATCTTTCTGGCAAGACCACCCATTTTATCAAGATCTTGCGTTTTAGTTCTCTTTTCAACAGAACCAAGAGATAAGAACAAGCTTGATTTGTATATTGCATTATTTAACATGTGGAAGAGTCCCCCGATAATCCCAATTGGAGTACCGGTTCCAATTCCCAATATCATATACCCTACCTGACTTACAGCATGATATCCCAGC
>JAUWPE010000184.1 GCA_030611765.1 Candidatus Cloacimonadota bacterium
TCTCTCAATGTTATAACTCCATACGTTGCGATGCGCCCCTTATCTTCCTTTGCCCGCAGATGTCCCGGATTGAACCGAATACCAAACGGGCTATTCGAGCATTCCCAATTATGAGTATGCCCGAACAGAAGTACATCAGCGGAGTGGTTCAGGTCATCGGGAGAATGGGCAATGAGGAATTTCTTTTTTCCAATCTCTATTTCAAGCACATGCGGCAGCTTGCCGTTTCTGTATTCCGGATAAAAAATTCCGGGTACACGATATACTTTTCTTCCTCTTCTGTTATAAACACAGGAATCTAGATCATCATAATTATCTCCAAGATGGATTATCACACCAACATGAAGATTGCTGTCCATCACTTGCTGCAACATTTCATAGTTTCCGTGAGTGTCACTAACTACGAGTATTTCTTTCATAAGCTATCTTTTACCTTTTATGTAATGTCGTGATTCAAAATAAGCAATTTTCATTTATACATTGTAACCACAGAGAACACCCGGCTACATTACATTACGCTGTGGCATGCAGAGGGCACAGAGATCTATAATTTAAATCTTATAATTATATCTTTCATTTTCTTTACTCTGTTGGATATGAACACTCGCCAACCTGCAATAGCAATCGCATAATTAACATTATTTTTTTACAAAATTTATCTTGAAAAATATTTGTCAATTAGTTTGCGGTTTCAACTTTCTCTTTTATTCTAAAAGACAAACATTCAACTTAATCAACCATTATGCTTAACCTCATTACCAAGCCCCTGCTTGGTAACGCTGGGGGTGGAGTGCGTTCCCAAACTGGGGTTTGGGAACGAGAGGAGAAACTGGGAACAGTTAAATATGCTTCGCATTTAACGTCCTAAAGCTTTGGGAACGAGAGGAGAAATTTGCGTTAATTTTTTGATGAGAACTCATCCTAAAATGCCTGCCCCAGACTGAAGTAAAGCTTGCCTGGTGGCTCACCGCTTTTCGGGAACCAGTTAAACCCGTAATCACAACGGACAACGCCGAGTGGAGTGTCAAATCTCAAACCGATACCCGGAGAACTTCGCATCGGCTCCTTTTTTACATCCTTCATATAATTCCAAACATTCCCGAAATCAAAAAATATCACTCCGCCAAGTGCTTTATAGATAGTCTGTCTTATCTCAATATTATTTACGAGCTTATACCTTCCGCCAATTGGAAGCTCCTTATTGTCCAGCGGTCCGACTTTCCTATAATTGAAACCACGCAGTGAGTGTGGACCGCCTGCATAAAATCTCTCATTAAGTGGAATGCTTGTGGAATTTCCAAAAAGTGTGAGAGCGCCTGCTTCAAGCGAGAGGGCTATAATTGTGGTATGTGTGATCGGTTCATAATATTTTCCATGAAGGACCAATCTGCCGAAAACATTAGTAGTTTTTTCATAGGAAGTTGCAATTTCACTATCGAAGGAAAGCACATGCCCGCTTGTAGTATTGAATATATTATCCCTGTCATCGTGAATTGCAGAAAGGGTCAGGGAGTTTAAATTGGAGCTATATTTATCTGGTAATTCCTGCACTTTCACTTTGCTGAAGTGTGCTCTTTCATACCTGTATGCAATGGACGCACTGGAATATTTGGGAAAGGATTTCCCTACGATCACCTTTCCCCCGTATTCCGAAACATCGTAGCCGGGCTCTTCATTATATGTCGCAAATATGTTCACATCGGTATTCAGCTTGATACCAAATGTCCATGGCTCGGTATAGGACACTTCGATCTTTCGAGTAATATAACTTAGTTTCCCGCTCAAACTGACTTTTTGTGCAGTTCCCCACAGATCGCTATAAAGCAGTTCTGCAAAAATACGGGCTTTATCGAGTGAGCCATATCCCGCCCCTATATTGAATTCCCCGGGAACTTTCTCTTTGATCTCGATGAGGATATCCTTCTGTGAGCTTAACGAATCTATGGTCACGGGTCTGATAAAAATGCTTTCAAACAAACCAGTAAGATACAACGCTCTCTGGGATGCGAGCAGTTTGTAATAATTCACGATCTCGCCGGACTTGAAATTCAGATCACGTATAATGATCTTTTTCTTTGTGATCTCCAAACCTTGAATAATGATATTCCGTATTGAAAACTGTTCATTTTCGGTAATGCGAAAATCAATAAGCGCTCTATGCAGCTCATCATTTATTTTGATGTCAGGCACTACTTCTGCATCAAGAAATCCCGCATTTGCATAAAGTGTCAGCAATGTGTATGTTGCATCCTGCACTTTCTTCTGTTGCAGCAAATCGTTTTTATGCAACCCAATTTTTTTCATAAGAGTTGAATCAGGAAAGACCGAATTTCCAAATACAGAAATTCCCTCAATAAGTGTGGGCTCTCCTTCAAATATCTGAATGCTGATCGAAAGCTGTTTTTTCTCTTCGTTCCTCTCAATAGAGTAATCATTGATCTCTGCTTGGAGATAACCATTCTGTTGATAGAAAAGTGCAAGGTTTTTCAGATCATCACTGAAAACTTCGGGATAATAATAGGCATGACTTAGAAATTTGCTTGTCCTTGTAACCATTACCTCCTGTAAAGTTCGTGACTTATAGACACTATTTCCCTCAAAGGTAATGGAGGTTATTGTGAAGGCACTCTTTTTATTGGCAGCAAGTTCTGAAGCCATTAACAGCAACATTATTATAAGCAATATGACAGAATATCTCTTTTTCATTTGAAGTTCACCCTGTATATCACATCGATGCCAGCATTGCCTTCCTGGTCTGCCTGTCCCTGCAAATAGAAGTGCTCACTAAGCTTATAATCAAGCTCGATACTCTGCTCGTTCAGATAACCGATGCGTGTGGAATAGGTTACTTTCATATGTTTTGAGAGCTGCTTGGAAG
>JAUWPE010000079.1 GCA_030611765.1 Candidatus Cloacimonadota bacterium
AAGTGTCCTGAACAAGGCAACCTCCCTGTTTTACTGCATCGGTTGCCGAATTGAACACTTTCATGAAAGTTATCGGACCACTAGAGACTCCGCTGGTTGATCCTACACGAGCATTATGTTCACGTAATTTTGAAAAGGAAAAGCCGGTTCCGCCACCGCTTTTATGAATGAGAGCAGCATTCTTCACTGCATCGAAAATACTGGACATGCTGTCTTCGATAGGAAGCACAAAACATGCAGAAAGTTGCTGCAGATCATTGCCGGCGTTCATAAGAGTGGGCGAATTGGGCAAAAAATAGCAGTTATTCATAATGTTAAAATAACGCTTTGCTTTCCCCTTATCTCCGCCTGAAATATTGTTACTCACGCGTGTGAGCATCGCCTTTTCATCCTCGATAATATCACCCATCCGGTCTTTTTTGAAATATCTTTTTCTCAGCACTGCTCGAGCATTATCAGAAAGCTCCATTGAAATCCTCCATGATTTGATTCAGCATCCTCTATCAGTTGATCTTCAGGATGGTGTAATTTGAAAAGCACAATTTTTTTACGTCAATTGCTTTGAAAATTTTTTTAATATTCCGTTCCCTCGCGTGCAGAAAAATCTTTTTGATAATAATGTTTGATCTCTTTCATCTCGGTAATCAGATCGGCGATCTTGAGTAATTCCGCAGGCGCGTATCTTCCTGTTATGACGATCTCAAGCTCATCTTTGTGCTCTTTTATGAATGGAAGAACTTCATCAAGCGAGATCAATTCAAAGTCCAAAGCAACATTTAATTCATCCAAGATGACCAAGTCGTATTTTTTACTTAAGATAACTTCTTTCGCTTTTTGAAAACCTTTGACCGCTTCATCGATGTCGATCTGCTTTGGTTGTTTCTTATCCACAAAATCAGGTGTGCCGAACTGGATGATATCAATATTAGGAACTGTTTTAAAAAATGTTATCTCACCATATTCAATATTCTTTTTCATGAACTGGATAACGCAAACCTTCTTTTGATGACCCAGAAATCGTGTTGCTAATCCAAGTGATGCGGTTGTTTTGCCTTTGCCGTTGCCGGTATATATATGGAGCATATTGTTCCCCTTAAATTAAAATGGTGGGTGATACTGGAATCGAACCAGTGACCTCTACGATGTCAACGTAGCACTCTAACCAACTGAGCTAATCACCCACAGATTGAGTGAAAGAATTTTGGAGGGTTATTTCTTTGTCAAAAAATTTAGGTTATTATTGTTGCATACCCAAAATAAATCTTTCTGCATAGGTCAACGCAATGACTCTTGAAAAATAGATGTTGAGTAATAGAAGCAATTTGCAAATGGGAAGGATGAAAAAATATGACAGTTTTTATTGTTTTTTATACTAATGCATTAAAGCCGTGTTAACTCAAATTGTTACTTATAAAAATTTAGAGTGGGTTAATCTGATTAACGATTGCTCAACTGAACAATAAATTGAGCCCACTGCTTTTGATATGAAAACATTTCTTTAGTAATTAACTTTTGCTTATCTCTTTATTATATCGAAACCAAGCATTTGATGTAGGATGGAATAAGAATATCATCGCTATTAAATTTACCAGAATTTGAATATAAAGAAATATAAATGGCATTCCTAAAAAATTAACTCCTATTTTTATTAATGTAAAAATTATAATTGGTGTAAAAAGTATTGTAAGAATAAAAATAATAAGAAGTATTAAACGAGCCCAATTCTTTCCGTTAAAACTCTTCACAATCAAATAAATGAATATTGCCAAGAGAACGACTGACATTAAGATAGCTGCCCATTGGGGGACATCTTCGTTTAGTGTCGGTGAGTATTTAAAGAATACATTTCGCAAAAAGCCAATAGCCAAAGTAGCATAAAGCAGAATAATGCCTTCTTTTACTTGAATTGGTCTCTCCATTTTTAATCTCCGACTCTCGCTTTATTATTTTTTTGCCTTTATCCAAACTTTGTAAAATAATCAATTAGATTGAGTGAAAGAATTTTGGATGGTTATTTCTTTGTCAACAAATTTAGAATATTCTTTCCGAATTAGTGATTCATTCGCTTTATAAATTAATAATCACCACCAGTCTTCATTACACTACGCCTTGGCTGGCAGAGAACACACGAGGAAAAGAGACTTTATAAAATTTTACTGGTTTGCTGGTTACAAATTTGGACTTTGTAACCTTCCCACACTCATTACCAAGCCCCTCAGACTGTGTGAAAACTGATGAAATGCTCGATATTTTCTCAACCCCCTCTAACTCCCCCCATTTAGGGGGAGAATCTATCTCCTTTTGCCGCAGGCAGTTCCCTTCCCCTTCGATAGGGGGAAGGGTTAGGGATGGGGGTCGTTATAACTTAAAAAAATCATTTTCACACAAGCCCCAGCTTGGTAATGTAAAACCATTGCGTTCCCAAAGAGAGAACAGTTAAATATGCCCGCCCTGTGTAATTGCTTTGCACCACTCTGGATTACACAGGGCAAGCATTTAACGTCCTAAAGCTTTGGGAACGAGAGAGAACGAAGTGGTCCATGACTGCTCGTATAAAGGGCTGGACGTATTAAGCCCCTACAAATTCATTATTTTGTCCGATTGGATAAACCTGAACCTACCTCGATTTTTTTCGCTGTCATTCCCGAGCCCCATCGGGAATCCAGTATTAAATGACACCAATATTTCCTCGCACCTAAGTTGCACTTGGGTACGCTTTAACACATCTGTCATTTCGGAAAAATGACCCTGCCTTTTTCGTTTTCTCATCACGGAGAAAATGAAGATGTAATTTTATACAACAGTCTTTTCTACGCCAGTAAGTGGATAAGAGTGACATTTTATTACTTAAAGAAATCTTTGCGAAAGGAAAACAACTTTCGCAAAGCCACATGTCATTTCGGGGAAATGCCCCTACCTTTTCCTCTAAATTTACAAAAAAATAATGTATACGTTTATCAAAAAAAAATCCAATCATCATAAAATTTGACAGAAAATACTACGCTTCCAAATTACGCAAACGTGGAGTAGCATATGAATATTGTTAAAGGTCAAAATGGTTGGATCGAAGTTATCTGCGGCAGTATGTTCAGCGGCAAAACCGAGGAGCTTATCCGCAGGATGCGACGTGTCGAAATCGCAAAACACCCCTATCAAATATTCAAACCAACGATTGATAACCGCTACCATCATCAATATATTGTATCCCATGACAAATCAAAACTTAACTCCACTCAGGTCGATAACTCACAGCAGCTTTACGAGCAGATCAAAAAAGAAACAGAAGTTGTGGGCATTGACGAAGCTCAATTCTTTGATGACGGACTTGTTGACGTATGCCAGAAGCTGGCAGATGAAGGAAAGCGCGTCATTGTTGCAGGACTTGATCAGGACTATCGTGGGAAGCCCTTTCATCCCATGCCGGAACTTCTTGCAACAGCGGAATACATTACAAAAACTCTGGCGATCTGTATGCAGTGCGGAAATCCTGCCAACCGCACACAACGCCTTATTGACAGCGATGAAGAAATTATCATTGGAGAAAAAGACATCTACGAAGCACGCTGCAGAAAATGCTTCTCACCACCAAAGGAAAAGAAATGATACTCATTCGAATTATTGATACTGTTATTATGATCTACATCTGGCTTATCATCATTCGGGCGATAATGTCGTGGTTCAATCCGAATTATGGAAATCCATTTATGCAGTTACTCATCAAAGTGACAGAACCGATTCTCGGACCGGCACGCAAGATCGTTCAGAGTATCATACCTACACGAAATTTTGACATCTCACCAATCGTAGTAATTCTACTTTTAGAATTACTGCGCAGTTTATTAATCAGACTAATAATAATGTAGCGAGGGACCATGCCACAAAAAATATCACCTTCGGAAATTAGAGGAAAAGAGTTCAATAAAACCCTCAGCGGGTACAGCAAACATGAAGTCGAAGCATTCCTTGAGATGCTTGCAGATCAGATCGAAGGACTGGAAAGAACAATTAAAGCTCAGCAAAGAGAGATCGATGAAAAAGACAATAAACTCGACAATATCGAAGAGCAAAAAGATCTGCTGAAACGTACGCTCATACTTGCGGAAAAACTCAAAGAAGATACGCTGAAAAGCGCAGATAAAGAAGCAAAGAACATCATAAAAGATGCTGAAATATCTTCAAGGGAGCGTGTCAAAAAAGCAAAGGATTATCTGAGCATCCTCGAACACGACTATGTCAATTTGAAGGATAAGAAAATATCCTTCCTGCTTACCTTTAAATCACAGATAAACACTATGCTCGAACTCATTGAAAGGGAATTTGAAAAAGATAAAGAAGATTATAAAAGAAAAGAAAAACCGATCATTCCTCCTCCAGATTATAAAACACGTAATTTCAAAAAAGAAATAGAACTCCCTCCAGTTGCAGAGAAGAAAAAGGAAGTTCCGGTTGAAAAGAAAGAAGAAGAAAAGATCAAAACTCAGATTGAAGACAAAGAAAAAAAAGAACCAAAAAGTAAAGCTAAAATAAGTTTCGATCCGGGTCCAAATGAAGAAAATTAGTCCATTGATTGCTGAATCCGTCGCATTTATCCGTGAGAGATATAAAACTCGGGCAGACGTTGGCATAATTCTGGGCACAGGACTTAATGAATTAATAAATATAATGGACATTCATCTTGAGATCCCTTTTCATGAAATACCTCATTTCAAAACCTCTACAGCGCCGTCCCATCACGGAAAAATGCTGTTCGGTACTTTTGATGAAAAAAATATCATAATCATGCAGGGTCGGCTTCATTGTTATGAAGGATACAGCGCACTGGAAACCACCTATCCTGTTTTTATCATGAAGGAACTCGGCATCAAGACGCTCATTTTGACAAATGCTGTCGGCTCCCTTGACGAAAACTTACAGATCGGAGATATTATAGTCATCAAAGATCATATAAATTTATCCGGCATGAATCCTCTCGTTGGAGAAAACGAATCCGGTTTCGGACCCCGATTTCCCAGCATGCATGACGCCTATCATAAAGAATACAGACAGATTATGCAAAAGATATGTGTGAAGAAAGATATATTTTTCAAGGAAGGCGTATATGTCGGATTGTTGGGACCGAGTCTGGAAACTCCTGCGGAATGTCATATGCTTAAAACTATCGGCGGTAACATGGTCGGGCTTTCGACGGTGCATGAGGTGATCGTTGGTGTATATCTCGGGCTCAAAATATTGGGCATCTCAACAATAACAAATCTATCCAATCTCTTCCATTCTGAAACCCATGCTCAAAGTAATATCGAAGAGGTTGCCAAAAAAGCACAGGCAAAATTAAAAGTGCTCGTACAAAATTTTCTTAAGGAAATATAAGTAAGGAGTGTTGTATGGAACGCGAACAGTTGGATTTTTTCAGAGCCCTACTTATGAGCGAACGAAAAAATGTCGTAAAGATCATAGAGGGAATTGATGAGAACTGGAGCAAGAACATTCGTGATGCAGTGGGCAATGTCTCCGCATACGCAACGCACATTGCAGACCTTGGAACTGACTCCGATGAAAGAGAAAAAGAAACCTATATGCTCGACCGCGAATTGCGAAATTTGAAGAACATTGATAACGCACTCAAACGGATCTACGACAAAAGTTATGGAATCTGTAACTATTGTGGTGATGAAATATCATCTTCGCGACTAAAAGCGATCCCCTATACAGAGTTTTGCATTAACTGTAAAAGGAATGAAGAAAGGATCAATAACAATCACAGATAAAATAACCGGTTTAAAAAAATATATATTGTTGTTTTTCTTTTTTCTTGCCCTTGATCAGTTCTCAAAAATGGTTATTCGTCATCTTTTCCTGTTCACGGGCAGATCGCCTATTCCTGTTTTTGGAAACTTCTTCCGGCTTAACTTCGTAGAGAACCACGGTGCCGTTTTCGGCATTGATCCTCAATTGGGAACTTTCACTAATATTATATTTATATTATTAAGTATTATTGCTATTATAGTTATCATATATTTATTCATAAAGAACAAACATTCTATTCCGAGATTCAGTTTCACTCTCATCTTAAGCGGCGCCTTTGGAAACCTCATTGATAGAATTATATTTGGTCAAGTGACTGACTTTCTTGACGTGGATTTTTTTAATTTGACTATTGGACAATGGCAAATTGACCGATGGTATGTCTTCAACATTGCGGACTCCTGCATAGTTGTCGGCGTTATCCTGCTAATTATATATTATCTTTTTGTAGAAAATTCTGCAAAAGAAGAAGAAATATTGGAGAAAGAATGAAAAAAGTATTATTTAGTTTAGTTCTTTTGTTTGGCTTAATGCAACCAGCATTTGCCGAGCAAAGTTGGTCATATGGCTGGGAAGATGGTGCAGGAACCGCATTGGGCACGTATTGCACTGAAGGCGGTGATGTGATATTGGAAAACAGCACTGAACAAGCTTACGAAGGCACCCACAGTTTAAAAATAACTGAGGATCCCATAGGTGGCACTCCACAGGTTTATATCTGGTGGGTTACTGGACTGCAGGATGGTGATACTATTGACGCAAGCTTCTGTTGCTATGATGTGACGCCGGGGGCATACCCATCAGG
This sequence comes from Candidatus Cloacimonadota bacterium, assembly GCA_030611765.1. GTDB lineage: Bacteria > Cloacimonadota > Cloacimonadia > JGIOTU-2 > JGIOTU-2 > Celaenobacter. Next base: position 6,608 of record JAUWPE010000079.1, read on the forward strand.
ACGTATCTGGGCACATTATACCAGTGACTCTGAAGATATCACATCATATACAGGGAGCGCGAGTGGAAATTTGGAGTACTCTGCAGGAAATGGTTGGTCACAACTCTCTTACTCGTGGGAATTCGATTCGGATGGAGGAACTCGAGATGGTTTTGTTATTGAGTCAAGAATATACTCTGAGGAGGGTGCTAATGTGATTTATGTCGACTATACTGAGATAACTATTAGCTCAAATACAGCGATAATTTACAATGCTGCGGGTAATACTGGAGGCGGCGGAGATACAACCCCACCTACGATCCATTCTGCGAATGCATCAAATGCGACAACAGTGAGCATAATATTCAGTGAAGGATTGGATGAAACTATTGCAGAAACAGTATCGAATTATGCCATTTCTCCTTCCTTAAATATTTCTGATGCTACATTGCAAAATAATAATCAGGTTATACTCACCACGGATTCTCAGGAATCAGGAACAATTTATACTATCACAGTAAATAATGTAGAAGATTTATCCGGCAATGTCATAGAACCAAACAGTACTGTGAATTTCACTGGTTACACACCCGGTAGCGGACCCGACCTCTTTTTCTCGGAATACATTGAAGGAACATCGCAGAATAAAGCTCTGGAAATCTATAATGGCACCGGCGCAACCGTGGACTTGGCAAATTATAGAATCGCTCAGTCCGTGAATGGAACCGGCTGGCTGTATTGGCATGAATTCCCTGCGGGCTCAACTCTTGAAACTGGAGACGTATGGGTCATGACCACCGATGGAGCAGATGTTCAGTTGCAAGATGTTGCAGACGAAATTATTCCCTATCCCGGTGTAGTTTATCATACTGGTAACGACGCACGTGGACTCGAGAAAACAACCGACGGCGGCACTTCATGGACACTTGTAGATATTATTGGAAATCCTGATGAAGATCCGGGGGACGGCTGGGATGTCGCAGGAACTCCTTCTGCAACAAAGGATCACACACTCGTTCGCAAATCCTCAATTACTGAAGGTACTACGGACTGGACAACTTCAGCTGGCACAACAGTCGAGGATTCTCAGTGGATAGTATATCCTATTGATACTTTTGAATATCTTGGTTCCCATGGAGAGAATGATACAACTCCTCCTACTTTGGCAAGCGCAAATGCAACTTCATCAACTTCAGTTGAGGTCACCTTCGATGAACAGGTTGATCAAACCACTGCCCAAACTATAGCAAATTACTCTATCAATAATCTTACAATTACTGATGCTATACTTCAAGCACTTGGCAAAACTGTTGAACTTATCACAACTGCACAGGATGGCGGATACGCTTATACCATAACTGTAAATAATGTTGAAGACCTGTCCGGCAATGTCATTGAGCCAAACAGCACAATCGGTTTTACCGGTTATGAAGAAGGTCCCACAGAAGGACAGCTTATCTTCTCCGAGTATATTGAGGGCTCCAGTAACAATAAAGCTCTTGAAGTTTATAATGCTTCATCCCAAACAGTTTTTCTTGATAACTACCGCATTGTAGGTTCTTATGACGGAGGTGGATGGAATACCACGTATTATGCTTTCCCAGATGGTGCAACTTTGGGTGTTGGTGATGTTTGGGTTATTGCAAACGAGAGTGCTGCACAGACTATTTTGTCGGTTGCTGATGAAATTCTTGCATATAACGCAGGCGGTTATGTTGTGAGCTTCAATGGCAATGATGCCCGTGGAATAGAGATGACCACCGATGGCGGTGCCACATGGACACTCATCGATGTGATCGGAATTCCTACAGAAGACCCCGGCACAGGATGGGACGTGGCAGGAGTTTCCAGCGCTACATTGGATCATACATTAGTAAGAAAAACTGCGATTCAAGGCGGAAATACTGATTGGACTTCTTCCGCTGGAACCAATGAAGGTGATTCGGAATGGATCGTATATCCAATTGACACATTTGAATATCTGGGCTCACATAGTAGTGGAGATACCGATCCGTATATTGTAGGAGCATCTGCTACTTCTTCCACAAATGTCAATATCACCTTTAATGAACAAATTTCATTGGATACAGCTCAAAATACTTCAAATTACATTATTGAAACATTAACCATCAGCGATGCAGTTCTTCAAGCAGAAGGAAAAACCGTTGCCTTAACAACATCGGGGCAAACTCCCGGAGAAAATTATACTATCGAAGTAAATAATATTCAAGACCTTGCCGGAAATACCATAGAGCCAGGTAGCACAATCGGTTTCACCGGTTATGAAGAAGGTCCCACAGAAGGACAGCTCATTATCTCAGAATATATTGAAGGTTCCAGTAATAATAAAGCCCTCGAAGTCTATAATGCTTCATCACAAACGGTATATCTTGATAATTACCGCATTGTAAGTTCTTATGACGGAAGCGGTTGGAGTGGAAATTTATATAATTTCCCCACTGGCGCCACTTTGGGTGTTGGTGATGTTTGGGTTATTGCAAACGAGGATGCTGCACAAACCATATTGTCGGTTGCTGATGAAATTCTTGCATATAACGAAGGTGGTTATATTGTGAGCTTCAATGGAAATGATGCACGCGGAAAAGAGATTACCACCGATGGCGGTGCCACATGGACACTTATAGATGTGATCGGAATTCCTACAGAAGACCCCGGCACAGGATGGGACGTCGCTGGAGTTACTGCTGCAACTTATGATCATACACTGGTAAGAAAGACTGCAAT
>JAUWPE010000125.1 GCA_030611765.1 Candidatus Cloacimonadota bacterium
GAAGAGAATAATGATCGGGAAAGTTGAAATGCTGCTTTTGTCAGATGAAACTGAAAATCCATTTTGAGCTGAATCATTATTATTTTTGAACATCGCCCCCATAATCAGCCCGATGAGTATTGCACCGACAATTGCAAAGAACAGGCGCACAAGTGACATTTCCCAGCCGAGAACAGTACCCGTGAGAAAGATCGCTGCCACATTAATTGCAGGTCCTGCATAGAGAAATGTAGTTGCCGGTCCGATACCTGCGCCGCGTTTCCATATACCCGCAAAAAGCGGCAAGATCGTGCAAGAACAGACTGCCAGAATCCCACCTGAAATTGATGCAAGGGGATAGGAAATCCACTTCTTTGTTTTGGGTCCAAGCAGTTTAAGCACTGCATCCTTTTTCACAAAAACTGTGATCGCTCCTGCAATGAAGAATGCCGGCACCAAGCAAAGTAATACATGTTCTCGCGCATATTCATGCAGCATAGTGAAGCCGTTGATAAGTGCTTGTGACACTGACTTTTTATCAAAGGGAAGGAAGTAAATTACGAGGAATGCTCCGATCAGCCAGAAAATTTTTTTCCATTCTTTGTTCATGAGTTTCCTTTATTCTGCGGGACGCACACAACATTGATGCTGCTTAATCTTATCTTCAATAACTGCGGTCACACACCTAAAAAAATCTGTAACACAGGGCACCTGAAGATGAAATATTGTTACCAGTCCTTCTCGACGAGATGACACAATACCTGCTACCTTCAGTACACTTATGTGTTTTGATAGGGTTGATTTATCAATATCAAAATATTCCATCAGTTCAGAGAAGGACTTCTCCCCTTCTTTCAGCAGCTCGATCACGATAAGACGTACGGGATTAGCCATTGCCTTGATGACCTCGCTTCTTATTTCAGCTTCTTGATAAGTAATCATAGAACCTTCTTTCTTTGTTGGTTAATTTGCCAATAAGTAAATTGGATTGTCAAATATTGTATAACTGTTGGCGTTAATTTCCCCTTAAAAAGCATGAAGTTATGGACTTAGATAGGTTGGGAAAACGGTTAAAAGAAATTTCAGGAAAGAAAGTTCTGGATCAATATAAAGATATTCCTGATCTTTCAGCATTCAAGGAAAAAATTGATAAGGTGCTGCTGTGGATAGACACGTATGGCTACGCACCGGCCAGTTCGCTGTTTTTTATCGGGAGGAAATAATTACATAATTTTTGATATAGCTTGTTATTCTAAAATAGAATTTATAACTTTAACATATTCCTATAAGGCATAATTCTATTTTCAGCAATCTTAATATAATCCTTACTTATCTCAAAGCTGATGAGAGTAGCTATAAAACTTAATAATGAATTTCTTTTTCAAAATATTTAGGTAGTTTGTCAATTATTTGAAAAACAGTATATGCGTTATCGTTTAATTTTACTTTTCGCAACCAACTATCTGAATCAAAATAATGCTCAGGCTCAGTATAAGTAAATTGGGCATGAATATTAGGACTAACAACAAGTAAATTTTTAATATGATTTCCTTTTACAGAATCAATATGATGAATCTCAAAATATGGATTTCCATTTTTCATTATAAAAGTGAAACCAGATATTTGACACTTACCACCATATAAAACAATTAATATTTTTCTTAATGATGCAGAAACATTTTCTTTTATTTTACTTGACGGAATTAATTTTATTTTACGTTCATAAATCTCTTTTTGAGACATTCGTACAAACTCGCTTTGAATTACTTCAATACTAGATTTATTCGTCGCATATGATAAATTTTGAATATTTTTCTCAATTTCTATATCATTAAGGCTTTTTTCAAAATTATTTTCTAATTTTTTAATTCGTTCATTGAAAATTTTTTCTGGAATTACTTTATATTTACCTTCATCTAAAATTTGTATAACTATTTCATCACCATCTTTGATTTTGTATTTTGAGTAGAATGCTTTTAGACCACCAATCCTGCATTCACGACTACTGCTTTGATACGGTGTATAAGTTTTTTCTTCTTCTTGTCCTTTATCATTCAATACATAAATCTTCGAAGCCAATTTTGGAAACTGCGATATAAGAGAAACGGGTATTGCTAAAAGACCTTTTCCAATTCTGCTTTTAGTCGTTTTAATCGTTATATAATTATATGGTATCGAGCTAGTCACTTTTTTCATAAAGGTTATTGTTATTCAAGAAATGAGACAAATGTAGCTATTAAACTCTCATAATAATTTTTATAGAACCATATCATCATCTCTTCAATTTTTATTTCGTCAAATTCAACACTTTGTTTTTCCTCTAGCAGATCATCCTTAGTGATGGTAATTATTGTATTCTTTAGATGTTCAGCAATTTTAGGATTGTCTAATAAACCCAATTCTCTTACCTGTTTAGATGAAATATAGTATCCCTTCATAATTATTGTGCCTTATTTTTTATTGTAAAATGTGTATTATCCAAACTATTTTTAATTTGAGAAAGCTTCTCTATTTTACACATGCTCACTTCCATTACTTTATTTTTTACGATGTAATTATTACATTAAAAAAATATATGATAATCCTGTCAATAAATCGCAATTTCTGGAAAATTCATTTTTGCTTATCAATTTACTACTCAACCCTCGCCATCGCAAGCTCAAACATGCCGCTGAAAATTTAATATAAATGGTTATCCCCTTAATTCAGCAAAATAGAAAAAACGATATCTAACCAGAAAGTTACTTTTATCTACCTCACCCCAGCGATTTCTGGGGTTGAGGTTAAAAAAGAAAATATCTTATCTTGCTGATTAAAGGGTATAGTCATTTTAATATATTTCATTTTTAACCTCGATAAAATTAATTTATTATTGATATAGTTTTCATTATACTGGAAAAAAATAAAGCTTAGTATAAAATGTAAATGAATAATTTGAACTTGAATTTAAAAATTCATGTTCAACAAGTACTATTCCATATTACAATTGCTTCCAGTCTCTAAGATCACTTTTTTCTAATGTATTAACTAACCTATTCACAAAATGTACGCATGGATGCTGTTTATTGATGGAAGCAATAATTTCTTTATATCTATCTCGTCTGGTCTTTGTTTTAAATGGACATGGCATATCAAAATGTGGAAGTGCAAGGTGTTCGTGTATTTTGAAGATTCTCTCTTCTTCGAGATATATCATTGGTCGGATTATAGACATCGGGCTTTCTGCGATTTCTACTTTGGGGGTTAATGCAGCAAGTTTTTTGTTTTCAATTATATTCATAAGAAAGGTCTCTGCAATATCCGTGGCATGGTGTCCGTACGCAGCTTTGAAGATTTTGTGTTTTGATAGTAATGAAGATAGAGCGCCCCTTTTCAGACGGGAGCAGATATAGCAGTTTTCAATTGATTTTTCATTTTCAGGGTTGAGTTTTACCTCATAATAGGTTACATTCAAATCCATGCAAAAATCCTGAAGTTTGGAAGTGTCGTAGTCGGCAATTTTGATATGGGCGGCTGACAAAGAGAATGATAAATTCGAAAATTTCTTTAAATATGCAAGGATATAGAGAAGTGTTGTGCTGTCCTTCCCGCCTGATAATGCAACTGCAATTTCTTCATTCTCGCTAATAAGTTCATATTTTCTGATTGCCCGTAGCACATCATTAATGAACCACTTGCCGAAATTTTTATCAAAGATGATATCATTCATCGAAAAAAGTAAATTTTCCTTTTACTGCTGTAATGAAATGCGAAATTTCATTTTGTGAATATCCCTGCTCGAGTGCCTTATTTGTGAGACAATTAGGACAAAGGCAGTCTAATGCATCATTGATTTCTATTCTGGGAAATGCTTCGCACCAGCATATTCTTCCGTCTTCATCAGCGTAGCAGGGAAACTCTTTTCCACAAATCGGACAGGTCTTAATCCTCATATCTATATCTTGGATCACCTAATGTTGCCGGCATAATATTTTACCTTCTTAATTTTATTGGCAATCTATAATCTCTAAAATGCTTGTTCGTTTGTAAAGTATTTTTTTTTAATATTGACATATTAAAGTGCTATTTGAGGTTTACTCATATGCTAAATGTTGATGTGATAATACCTGTGCAAAAGCGCATTTTTATAATAGAAGCGATAGAAAGTGTCATACACCAAACCCATCAAAACATAAATATTATTATTATTGATGGTTCAGCCGATGATGCAAAAAATATTGTCCATAGATTTTGTAATTTGTATCCATGTAAAATTAACTATTATTATCAACATCAACAAGGACCCGCTGTAGCTTGCAATACAGGGATCAAAAAATCCTCCAATGAATATATAGCATTCTTGTATGTAGCACAAAAAGCCGGTTACAAAACTTTCTACACATCCGCATATCATACAAAAAATTTTAAGACCGTTCCTTTCTATCTTATCATAATCAATTATGCTGCTTTCGTCGGACTGTTAAAATATCTTTTCCGCACGCAGAAAGTTACATGGGAAAAACCTCAATGAGCATGTATTACATCCGACTTGCACGAACCTATCTAACCTCTGGAAATCACAAATCCCTCTCTTTTGGCAACGTGATCTCTGTTGTAGGAATTTTTCTCGGTGTTTTTGCCCTGATCGTGGTCATGTCCGTGATGAACGGGCTGGAAGAAGACATCACAAAGCGCATCATCGGACTGCATTCGGAGATCAAAGTCTATGCAAAGGATTTTGCACCGCTTACGAACTGGCAGCAGATCGAAGAGGAGATCCCGAATAAATCAATAACCGGAATAAGCCCGATCGTGCAGGCAGAACTCATGCTCCTTCACGAGAAAAAAGTGAGTGGCACCATTTGCCAGGGCATTGACCTCCCTAAGCATGATGAAATCACAAATTTACTGAGAAGAATATACATCGGCGCACCCACGCAAGAAGAGATGAAAGATGGTATAATAGTAGGTTCGGACCTCGCTCTTATCCTCGGCGTGAATTGGGGAGACGAACTGACACTCACTTCCCCTATTGCAGACCAGCCGACTCCATTCGGTATGATGCCGAAGAGTAAAACCCTGAAAGTTGTCGGGCTATTCTACACCGGCATTCCTGAATACGACATGAAGTACTCCTATACAGACCTTCACACCCTTCAAAAATTTCAAAATATGGGCGATGCAATTACGTATCTTGGAGTTAAAACAGTTTCACCCAAAAGATCCCTTGGCGTTGCCAAAAACATCCGGGCTGAGCTTGGCAATTCCTATGAAGTGCTGGATTGGAGAGAGTTTGAGAAGCATCTTTTTACTGCCATCCGATTTGAGAAAAAGATCATGTTCCTTGTGCTTGTGCTAATATTTCTTATCACAGCATTCAATATGATCGGAAATTATCTCAAGCTGGTTGCACAGAAACGTCAGGATATCGGCATACTCAAATCCTTTGGCGCAAAGAAAAAAGATGTCATGAAGATATTCTTATACAATGGAATTTTCATCTATTTGCTTGGAACGGTATCAGGTTTTGTCGTGTCTCTTGGACTCCTCTTTGCCCAGATAAAATGGAAATTCATACAAATTCCCATATCCGGAATGCCCTTCCAAACCCTTCCTGTGAAAATTGAGCTTTTCGACCTGTTGCTTGTTGCGTTTATATCACTTGTCATCACATTGTTCACTACGCTCATTCCTGCACGGCGCACCATGAATGTCGATGCCATAAAGGTCATTCATGAAGCGGAAGAATAAATTAACTCAAGTTTCGCAATAGATACGTTGATATTATAAGGGTTCAATATGAATATTCTAAACAATTTTCATCCTGTAATATATGAATTTCTAATTACTCCCGACCTGTCGGGAAGAAATTATTTTAGTTTTCCACTCCTGCGAAACTTCAGCAAACTAGTGTCATGTCAAGCTTCGATTGGAAATGATAATTGAATTTTGACATTCCTTATATTGCCTTCTCCTCAGATAGGAGAAGGTTAGGATGAGGTTTCAAACTTTGTTAAAATTCAATTTACGTCATTTAACTATTGACTT
>JAUWPE010000071.1 GCA_030611765.1 Candidatus Cloacimonadota bacterium
AGAATATTTATGGTAAATTAATTAAAATTTAAATAATTTTGTAAATAAAAGTAAATATGCAGTATAATTTATGTATTTATTCGCGGCTCTTTCCATATTCCTCTTTTATAGATCAGGTATGCAATGACGCTGCAAATGCCATTACTAACGACCATTGACCACCAGAGCGATTCGTAAGGATATGTTAAAAGTGGGAGTGACAGGCTGTGCAGCAAGGGATAGAGAAAACTATCCTTGAGGAAGGCGATATGCAAAACGGTGCCTGAAAGAATATATACAAGAGGAATTCTGATCACCCAAAGGCGAACAATATTGAGCAGCATGACCGGTTTTGTATGCCCGGAACCATTGAACGCACCGATGAAAACAAAAAGTATTCCGAAAAGAAACGCAGCGATAGGTGTCACTTTGAACATTCTACGACCAACATCAATGACCTGAAGATCATTAATAAAAAACTTTGTGACAGATCCGCCAAAGAAATACACCAGCACACATCCTGTGAACATGATAGCAAAGACCAGAATAAAGGCAACATTTACGCTCTTCTCCGCTCTCCGGATTTTCCGTGCCCCGATATTCTGCCCGATGATAGAAGCAAGTCCGTTGCTGATTCCCATTGCAGGCATCATAAAGAAGCCGATGATGCGGTTATTTATTGCATAGGCAGACATTAATACTATTCCAAAGGAATTGACAAAGCCCTGCAGAATAATGAAGCCAAAACTGGTCATGGATTGCGCGAGGGAAGCGGGTATGCTGATACGTAATATCCTCATCAGCATCTCTTTCGCAGGTTTGATCTCCGGCAATTTTGGTATAATGTAGGGAGTTTTCTTAAACAGGAAAACAACAGCAATAACAGCACCGACAACCCGCGAGATAAGCGTTGCCCATGCAGCTCCGACCGTTTCCATTCTAGGAAAGAAACCTATCCCAAATATCATAAGAGGGTCGAGTACGACATTTAGACCAACTGAGATGATCTGTATTTTCATTGGAGAAATAGTATCTCCCAAACCATGCGAAAAACTCTGATAAGAGAGAGAAACAAACATAAATATCATACCAATAAGGATAATAGTAATATATTGTTTTGCCAGGTGAAAGATCACATCAGGAGTTTGCAGAATGTTTAGAATATCATTGATGAAGAGCAGTCCAAAAGCAATAAAACAGATAGAAAATACAATCATTATCAGAAAGAATTGTCCCACAACTTCCTTCATCTTATCCATCTGATTGGCGCCTTTATACTGAGCAATGAGAGAGGTGCCGGCAATAACAAAACCAAAACCAAAGGATGATAAAAAGAAAATCAGTGGAAAAGCAAGACCGACAACAGAGACTGCATGACATGCATTTTCACCAAGTTTTCCAAGCCAGAAAGCATCTGTAAGATTGTAAAAGGTCTGAAGAAAATTGGAAAACATGATTGGCAGCGAGAGCTTCACGAGATTCTTGAGCAGATTTCCCTGTGTCAGATCCATTCCAGTTACTGCCATGAGTTCTAAGTTACTCCCACCCTGCTAAAACCCTGTGTTCATACAAAATAAAAATGAAGGAATTATCATCAAACAATAGTGCAGTTTAAAGATTTTTCACTACAAGGTCATAAACCTCATCAACAGGAATTGCTTTCACACACCGGTTATCTTTGCAAGTTGTTTTTCTGTGATTGAAAGCACTCACGCACGGGCTGCAACTGAAATCAGCGTAAATAGAGTGGCAATTTTTTCCAAGCGGACCATACAATTTTGGAGTTTCGGGCCCAAAGAAAACGATGTTCGTGATGGGGGTTAAACTTGCAAAATGAGCAGGTCCGGAATCATTTGTAACGAGAACATTCGAGATATTGAACAGGTCGATTATTTCTCGCAATGTTGTTTTATTTGTCAGGTCAATTATCCTGTCGGGAGCTACCTTTTGAATGACCTTTGCATCTTTACACGCTTCATTTACTCCTATGATGACTATAAATGTATTCTCTAATTCAACTAATCGTTTTGCCAGCTCGGAGTATTTTTCAAGAGGCCAGGCGCGTATGGGGAGTATTCCCGCATTGGGATTAAATATGATGAGTTTTGAGCCAGCATTGATCTTTGCATTTCCCTTTTTCAGTTTTAAAAAAATATTGCTCTTCGCATCATCAGTTGATGTAATGTGTGGCACGTAAGGGATATCCTCAACATGTTTTTTGAGTTTTGGATATTCTTCAAAAGGAGCAATAAGCGAATAAACAAGGTTATAGAAATTATATGAAATATGCTGGTGCGGATTGTAAGTGATCCGATGGGTGAGAAAATTTCCACGATACAGCCCTTCCATGTGGAATTTATAATATCCAACCCGATTATGAGCTCCGGAAAGATAAGAGATTATGCTGGTTGCTCTGGAAAAAAGTTCCATATCAATATAAGTATCAATGGGTATTTTGTGTAATTTTTTTAAAACCGAAAGGGTGGAAAAGACAAATCGGGAGAAATTCGAGCAATCGATAGTAAGCACATTTTCTTTTGGTATCGCTTCGGTGATGTACACACTTTCTTTATTATCTTCAAAGATGAGGAAGTAGATATTGGAATCCGGAAAGAGCTCTTTCGTTTTTTGCAATGCAGAATAGGCAAGGATCGCAGACCCCATCTCCGATAATTCAACAAATAGGATATTTTTTGGTTGCACCGGTTTCTGGAGTGAAGGTTTGAAAAGCGTGCGTATCTTATAAAGCACGGTGAAAAATGCACATATGGGAATTCCAAGCCATTTATCTATCTTTCGAATATGATCAACATCCATAGGTATGGCCCCTTTCAGTTGCTTCGACCACTTTCTCAATCTATGCGTATTTGGTCAAATTTATTTACAAAGATATTGCTTACATCAAATTTAACAATTATAGATTTATACAAAAAATGATCATGACGAAATGTAAAATTGTCTTTACAGACCTTGACGGTACTTTGCTCAGGCATGACAAAACCATGAGTGATGAAGATATTGCTATACTCGAAGAACTGGGTGAAAAGAAGATTGTTCGAGTTCTTGCGACAGGTAGATCTCTCTATTCTTTGAGCAGGATATTTGAAGACGATTTTCAACATTTTGATTATATCATTTTTTCCTGCGGCGTAGGCATCATGAACTGGAACACAAAAGAAATTCTCTGTTCCCATTTTCTTTCAAAGAATGAGATCAAGCGGGTTAGGGAAGCTCTTGATCTTCACCATATTGATTATATGATCCACAAGCCCGTGCCGGATAATCATAAGTTTCATTATCAGAAATTCAGTGCAGAGAATCAAGATTTTGATCGTAGATTTTCCTATTATCAGGACTGCGGTTCGCCCCTCTCTTCAAACGAGACAAATTTAGAAAAGGCATCTCAGATAATTGCTGTTATTCCGGAGGATGTTGAGAAATTTGAGATCATAAGAAAATTGTTGCCCGACCTGAAGGTTATAAGAACCACATCCCCCATTGACCATAAATCTCTTTGGATTGAGATATTCCCGAAAAATGTCTCAAAGGGGCATGCTGCCGAATGGTTATGTGAGCATCTCGACATCTCAAGAGAAGAAACATTTGGCATTGGAAATGATTATAATGACATCGAGCTTCTGGAGTGGACTGCATATAGTTATGTTGTGAAAAATGCGCCCGATGAGCTTAAAAATAGATATAAGACCACCGCATCAAATCAATGCAGTGGTTTTTCAAAAGTGATAAGAGAGATATTTTTATGACAAAGGATAGTAAAGAACAAAATGAGCGAGCAAAAGAGCTTGAAGTAGTTTTGGAACACAATTCTGAAAATCACTGGAGGTAGCGGATGCGTATGGTAAAAGCAAAAAGAATCATTTTATAAAGGTTTATTATGAAGAAATTATTTATCATTTTAATATTGATCTGCATTACTTTTACTCTAAATGCAGAAGTATTGAAAAATACCGAAATCGAGCTTATAGAAACACTCCTTGAACAAAATGATATGTCGCTTCAGTCTTTGAATTTTTTGAAAGACTGGGCGCGGGATACTAAATTCAAACTTCCGATCGTGGTCGATATTCTTAATAATCCACTCCAATTCCCAATATTTGTAGATCAAACTGAGGTGCTTTGCGAGAAGCATGATCCGTCTGAAATGATCTGCGAGTATGCAAATATATTATTTCAGGTAAATTGGATAGATTCTTTTGATGAAACCGTTTTTGAAGAATATTTCACTCAAAACGTAAAAACGCCGAAGGATATTTTCGGATATGTAGAATATGTGTGGGAATTTGTAGATTATTTTTATCAGAAAGCATGGCAGCAATTATCTCATGAAGATAAAGATATGCTGCATTATCTCTCGTATTCACTCTGGCAGGAAGAGGAGGACTCCCTTCGCTACGATGAGTTTTATCAACTTCGAGGAATAACCGAGTATGACAGTCTGAGCATTGAGGATGATGTAATTCCAATCATTGAGAAGATAGATTTTCCTTTTTTGATGTATGCAGCAAACATTTCACAAAAGGGCTTTGATATACTTCAACAGAATTTGCCGCTCATCAGTTTTCAGAATGACAAAAAAATGATACACAATTCCCCTTTTGGTTTGATGTGCATTGGAACTTCCGTATCAGATATGTATGAGAAGCAATATTCCTTTATTCTCGATCCTTCCGGAAATGATTTTTACGAAGCCCCGATAAAAACCGACTGGGAGCATCCTTTTTACTGGATTATAGATATGCAGGGCAATGACACCTATCGGAATGATATGATCGGAAATTTGTTCCATGTTTTTGCCGGAATAGGGATTTCCTGCGATATGAAGGGTGATGATGTTTATTATGGGGATGATTACACGCTCAGTTCTTTTTTGGGCTATCTTCTCGCTCATGACATTGATGGGAATGATATTTATAAAGGTGGCTTGAACAGCATAGCAGCAGCAACCTTCGGTTTGAATCTGCTTATTGATGAAAAGGGTTGTGATCACTATTCCACAACTGAGCTTGGAGAAGGATTTGCAGGTCCGCTCGCAGCAGGATTTCTTATTGATACCGATGGAAGCGATATGTATTATGCAGGCGGAAAGTATCTGCACGTTCCCCTTGCGCCATTTGATCATCGAGCTCTGTCGCAGGGCTTCGGTTTCGGAGTGCGTCCTTATCTTGGCGGTGGAATAGGTGTGCTTTATGACCGGCTTGGTAATGATGTCTACCAGGGAGCAGTGTACAGTCAGGCGGTGGCGTACTGGTATGCTCTCGGGATCATCATAGACAAGGCAGGAAATGATTTTTACTCTGCAGTGTATTATCCGCAGGGAAGCGGCATCCATCTTGCAGGCGGATTTCTGTATGATGAAGAGGGCGAGGATCATTACTATTCCAAGCACGGACCCGGGCAGGGAGCTGCACATGATTATGCGGTTGGCTATCTGATAGACAGAAAAGGGAATGATATTTATTCTATCGAGGGCGGAAACGGATTGGGGCTAACTAATTCCGTTGCACTGTTCCTCGATGCTTCAGGAAATGACAGATACGAGAGGAACGTATCCAGTAACTTTGGTTATGCTAATACTGCTCGAAATACTGGAAGCATAGGCATTTTTCTCGATACAGGAGGAAACGATATTTATCCTATTTCGTCAGACACAAGCGGATATCATGAAAAGTATCAAAATGATGCAAAGTGGTCTTATGGGACTTATGGCGTTGGCTGGGATACGCTCATGATTGTCGAAGAGATAGCTGCGGTGGAAGAAAAAGCTGAAGAAGATGCTTCATCAGTAGATTCCCTTGCTTCAATTAAAGAGATCTTCTCGATCGCTTCTGAATGGGGAGTGGGAAGCAGCACGAAAAGAGTAGCAAAAGCTGCTGAAATTCTGTTGAACAGAGATGCCGAATCATCAGAATATATCTTCGAGAACAAGCTGGATACAAAAGGTTCGCTTGAATACAGGGCAATATTGAATTTTGCAAAAAAATCTTCTGAATTCGGTTCATACCTCCCACAAGCGCTTGCCAATGAGGATAGCGTTGTCGCTAAGAATGCTCTTGCACTTATTGGGGAACTTCGGGACACAACGCTTTTTGACACACTGTCTTCCATGCTGGATCAGAAAAAGTTTGTGTCCAGTGTGCTTTCTTCCCTTGGAAAGATGAAAACTGATAGTGCGGTACAACTCCTTGAAAATTACATGAATTCATCTTCGGAGCGTATCCGTGTTATTGTTGCACGAGGATTTTTGCTTACAGACACACCACGGAGTATCGACCTTCTCAGGCAGATGAAAGATGATTCCTCGTTCTTGATCAGAACGATGTATAAGTTGAAGAATAGCAAATTATAATCTAATAATCACCACAGAGAACACAGAGAAAATATTTTGAGATAAGGCTTCACCCGACTCATCTTTGTAAGCTGAGTCGTGTATTGTAGAATCACGAGTCGGTCACATGGGGAACGACTCGGGAAATAATCGATTTTCACTATGTCAGTCTGAGCTTGCCTGCTCGGGTGTAACGAAGTGGAGACCAGTCGAAGACGAATCAGATGTATAAGTTGAAGAATAGCAAATTATAATCTAATAATCACCACAGAGAACATAGAGAAAATATTTTGAGATAAGGCTTCACCCGACTCATCTTTGTAAGCTGAGTCGTGTATTGTAGAATCACGAGTCGGTCACATGGGGAACGACTCGGGATGAAAAAAGATGATTTTATACTTGATAAATGAAATAAGAGATATTCTTCATTTTTAATTTTTAATTTTATATTATCAGCGAAAATTTGTGTCAATCCGTGAGCTAAAAAAATGGTACCCCGGAGAGGATTCGAACCTCCGGCCAACGGTTTAGGAAACCGCTGCTCTATCCATCTGAGCTACCGGGGCATGAGTGTACAAACGCAGAACTCAGGTTATAATGTCAATCTTATCTGCTGACAGAATGCTATGCAATCCTTTCTCGGTTTCCAGCATCAGCATACCATCTTTTGTAACACCTTTGACAATTCCCACAATTTGATTCTCACCTAAACAAATTAGCACTCTTTTCTGCGCAAGGTAATGATGTTGATTGAAATACTCAACGAAATGGGGAAACCCTTTTTCATTGAAAAAATAAAAATTCTCTTCAAGGGTTTTTAGAATTACTTTCAGGAGCTTCTTTAAGACTAATTTTCTATTTGTTTCAATTAGAAGCGAGGTCGCAATTTCTTTGAGATGATCGGGAATTTCTATGATATTACAGTCTATACCAATACCGATCACTGTGCCGTTTTTGTTGGAAGAAGTGAGAATTCCGCCGAGTTTTTTATTATTTACAAATATATCATTAGCCCACTTGATCGAAAAGGTGAGTTCAGGAAAGATAGAACTAAGAACCTTATGTGTGACCACTCCTGTAAAAAGCGTTATAGATGAGTGAAATTTATTACAGGGAAATGCAAGAGTAAACCACAAACCGCCGACCGGTGAGTACCAGATTCTCTCAAGTCTTCCGACTCCGTTTGTTTGCTCCCCAGCGCAAATAACGAAATTTTTTTGGAAAGTCGAGTCTTCCAAAAATTTGATGGCGAGCGCATTTGTTGATTCGACTTTTTTATAGAACTTTATTACAGGAAAGAGCTCGATTTTCATGGTTCATTTATTGAATGTTATTCTTTTCTGGACAAGAAAAATCTGCTTTGTGCTTTAACTAGTATGGCAAATTCATTTTTTCAAAGATTATTTAAGAATCACTTAAAGCGTTTCATCAAATTCGGCATTGTTGGCGGAAGCGGCACAGTAGTGAATCTCGGTGTGCAGTATCTTCTTACTATTGCAGGTCTGCATTATATCTTTGCCGGAGTGATAGCAACTGAGATCTCGATCATTAATAATTTTCTACTCAATAATTTCTGGACCTGGAGGGATAATCCTGCAAAGACAAAACGCAGCTTTGCCGCACGGCTTCTCAAATATAATTCTTCGATGATAATAACCGGCATCGCACAGAATCTGCTCATGATCTTCTTCACTGAAGTATTTATGATCAACGATCTGATCTCCAAATTCATTGCGATCGTTATTATCACAATTGTAAATTACGTGATACACTATTTCTGGACTTTTAAAGGTGAAACCGATGAAAAATAGGTTGAGTTACAACGAGAAAGCGATCATCTTCGTCGGTGCGTTGACCGTATTCAAACTCATTTACACGATCGGGCTTAATGTCATTCCCGACGAAGCATATTACTATCTCTGGGGTAAGAATCTTGCACTTTCATATTTCGATCATCCTCCGATGATAGGATACCTTTTTGCCTTACTCTCACTGTTTTTCAAGAGCACTGAATTTGTTGTGCATCTGCAGCCGATCCTTCTTGGAGCAGGCACCTCTTTGTATGCCTATTATTTTGGCAAGGAAATGTTCAATGAGCAGATCGGTTTTACTTTTTTGGTGCTGAGTAATATGACACTTCTCCTGTTTGCAGGAACCATCATTGCCACACCGGACACGCCTATGATATTCTTCCTGATCGTAGGTATCTTTCACTTTCACAGAGCGTACAGAAATGGAAAATGGCTTCAATGGATACTTGCAGGAATATTTTTCGGATGTGCTTTGCTCTCAAAATACGTGGCGGTTTTGATCTTCCCTGCAATTTTACTTTTCTTGATATTCACTCCCGAACGCACATGGTTGAAATGCATCAAACCGTATATTGCATTAGCAATTTCCTTTATTGTATTTCTCCCTGTGGTGATCTGGAATGCACAGCATGAATGGCTTTCTTTTTCATTTCAGTTCCAGCACGGAATTGGCGGCAGCTTCCCGAATTGGCAAAAATTCGGAGACTTTCTCGGAGGGCAGGCAGGAATATTGGGTCCACTTTTGTTTGTCATTTTCATCATTGCAATGATTAAAATAATTGCTGAGTGGAAGTATCATTCAAAGGAAGTGAAATTACTTTTTTTTCTGGCGCTGGTGTTTTTTGGATTTTTCCTTATCTCGTCCATGCAGAAGAAGGTGGAAGCGAACTGGGCTGCCTTTGCATACATTCCGGGAATGTTGATGGTAACATATCTTTATTTGCGGCGCTGGCAGGTACATCTCAGCTGGAGAATTACTTGGGTGGTCAACTGGTTTCTGCTTATCATTGTGCTTGTGATTGTGCTCGTTCAGGTGTATGTGCCGATTATTTCTATTAAGTATGATCCCACCGACCAGTTTTACGGCTGGAAAGAACTTGGACAGGATGCATCGCTCATCATTGATGATTATCCCGATTTGATCCCTGCAGCAAACAGGCACCAGATCGCAAGCGAGTTCATTATATATTCCAAACACGATTTTGTATGCTTTGATCTCGGAAATAGACCTCACCAATTTACGTTGTGGAGAAATGATGAGGATCTACTTGGTAAAGATTTTCTGCTTTTTAATCATTCAAAGAAGCTAAATGCAACGATTATTAAAAGCTTCGGGAATATCGAATATATTACCTCGATACCGCGTTTTCGAGGTTTGAAATTATTACAAGTAGTGATGGTTTATAAAGCAGAGAATTTTTTTGGAGATGAGTGAGGAAAAAATAAACAAGTTGACAAAAAAGGCAGGAAATTAAATAAATGATTTTAAATTAAGAAGAATGCTGTTTTTACTATTGAAATTGAGTGGAAAGAGACGTGGATTTAATTTAAAATGTTAATTTATTAAATCAGGAATTATTGGTGCAGAAAACTAATAATTAAAAAAAATGAGGTTATAGGCAGTATAATGTATGTTAGCTGTATAGTAGAAATAAACACCATGGTATTTATACACCCAAAATGGCTGTGTATGTGTCATTGTGTTTAGCCAGTAGTTACCTGCAAGCGAAAAAAATGAACGAAAATATAAACCTGAAGAGATTGTCTTATGCTCTTTATATTAGAATAAAGTTTGTAATTTTGTGAAATATAATAAAATTCTTGAAAAGAAGTAATATGTCTAAAAAAAATCAATCAAAAAGATTAGCTAATCAACATAAAAAGTCTCAAGGTGTAGTTGGTATATTTGGAGATGAAGCAAAGTTACACGATATAACAGTTGGAAAAATCTCACAGCTTGTAATCGAACAGCTTGAAAAAGAGTTTCCTCAATTATCTTTTCAATACAAAAAAAGCATAAGAAAAGAAGAGATAAACGAAGCGTTAAAGAAAGTTGATAAAGAATTAGGACAAACTCTTTTTGTATCAAATTCAAGTATAAAACCTGATGGTGGAATAATTGAAGTAAAAGACGATAATGGTAATTGGAGAGTAGTGTTAGTATCGGAAGCTAAACATCAAGGAAAAGACATTGAAAATATTCAAAAAGGAAAACTAGTGTCATGTCAAGCTTGACAAGTCGCAAGATAAAATTATTTTTGTCCTCAAAAAGAGGAATGAAAATGATTAAATATGTAATAACTTTAACTTACTCAGAGCGGGAAGAACTTGAAGTAATGATCAGTAAAGGGGTT
>JAUWPE010000178.1 GCA_030611765.1 Candidatus Cloacimonadota bacterium
ACTGGAAGCGTTGGAACGGGTCAAGGAGATCACGGGTAAGGATTTAATATTTTATAAAGTTGATATTCTTGATAAAGAGGGATTGAGAGAAGTTTTTTTCCAACACAGCTTTGATGCAGTCATTCACTTTGCAGGACTTAAAGCAGTTGGCGAGTCTGTCGAAAAACCATTACTTTACTATCACAATAATGTAAGCGGTTCAATCTTTTTATTTGAAGTCATGCAGGAATACAATGTGAAGAATATTGTTTTCAGTTCTTCTGCAACAGTGTATGGCGATCCGCATACAGTACCTATAAAAGAAGATTTTCCACTTTGTCCGGCTAATCCTTACGGACAGACAAAATTGGAAATCGAGCAGATACTTAAAGATCTGTATGCTTCTGATAATTCATGGAATATAGTTCTGCTTCGCTATTTTAATCCTGTTGGCGCTCATTCAAGCGGAAAAATTGGTGAAGATCCAAATGGAATTCCGAATAATTTGTTCCCTTTTATTTCGCAAGTTGCAGTTGGCAAACTCGATGAGTTATTTGTTTTTAGTGATGACTATCCTACTGATGATGGTACAGGTGTTCGTGATTATATACATGTGGTTGACCTCGCAAAAGGGCATATCAAAGCACTGAAGAAGATCATTAAAAAGGCAGGTCTTACAATTTATAATCTGGGAACAGGCAGAGGGTATAGTGTGCTCGAAATCGTACATGCTTTTGAAAATGCTTCTGATAAGAAGATTCCATACAAAATTATCGAGCGTCGCTCGGGTGATATTGCTGTATGTTTTGCAGATCCGGCTCTTGCAAAAAAAGAGCTTGGATGGGTTGCTGAAAAAGGAATTCTGGATATGTGTGTTGATGCATGGAGATGGCAATCCCAAAATCCAAACGGGTATTAAAATTTTTACGAGGAGATAAAATATGAAAATTACTGTTGTTGGCTCTGGCTATGTTGGGCTGGTGAGTGGTGCATGCTTTTCTGATGTTGGGCATATTGTAACCTGTGTTGATAATAATAAAAACAAGATAGATATGCTCAATCGTGGTGAAATGCCCATCTTTGAAAAGGGTTTGAAAGAGTTTGTTCAGAACAATGTTGAGGATAACAGATTATTTTTCACAACTGATATAAAAAAAGCAACAGAAGATGCTCAGGTTATTTTTATTGCTGTGGGAACTCCCCCGGATGGTGGTGGTTCTGCTGACCTTCAATATGTCCTCGCAGTAGCTAAGGATATTGGTACTTATATGAATGACTACAAAGTTGTTGTAGATAAATCTACAGTTCCTGTTGGTACTGCCGACCTTGTTAAATCAACTATTTCTGAAGTTCTGAAAGAGCGAAAAGCAAACTACGATTTCGATATAGTCTCAAATCCTGAATTTCTTAAAGAAGGTGTTGCAATTGATGATTTTATGAAACCGGACAGAGTTGTCATAGGTGCAGAAAGTGATAGGGCAAAAAAACTTATGCATGAGGTTTATTCGGCTTTTACATTTCAGCATGATAGAATTATTTTCATGGGAATACGTTCGGCAGAAATGACTAAGTACGCTGCAAATGCAATGCTCGCAACCAAAATATCCTTTATGAATGAGATTTCCCGCCTTTGTGAAGAAGTCAATGCAGATGTAGAAGATGTGCGAACTGGAATTGGCTCTGACCATAGGATTGGTTACAGTTTTATATATCCAGGAATTGGATATGGCGGTTCATGTTTTCCAAAAGACGTGAAGGCACTTATCAAAATTGCTCATAAGCATAATTCGACTGCTAAAATTCTCGAAGCTGTCGAAGAAGTAAACGACGAACAGAAATTAGTTATGGTAAAAAAAATCAAGAACCATTTCGGAGACAATCTCAATGGCAAGGTGTTTACACTGTGGGGACTTTCCTTCAAGCCAATGACCGATGACATGCGCGAAGCTCCTTCACGAGTAATAATTCACGAGCTTATTCAGAGAGGTGCAAAGATACAAGCATATGATCCTGAAGCAATGAAAGAAGCAAAACGTATCTTTGGTGATAATCCGAATATAAGTTATTTTGATGATCAATACTCTGCCTTGAAAGATGCAAATGCACTTCTTCTTATCACAGAATGGAGGCAGTTCCGCATGCCCGATTTTGAAAAAATGAATTCATTGCTCAAAGAAAAAGTAATTTTTGATGGAAGAAATCAGTATAAATCCGATCAAATGAAAGAATTGGGATATACTTATTATTGTATTGGACGTCCCGGAAAATAAAGGAGTTTGACATGGCTGTCTTTTTTTATGATCAGGATAACATCAATACTGATCTGATGTTCCCCGGAAAATATACATACGAATCTTCAGATATTGATTTCATTAAAGAGCATTTGTTTGAAGATCTTGATGTGGAGTTTTCCAAAAATGCGAAGCCGGATGATATTATATTTGTTGGAAAGAATTTTGGTTGTGGCTCATCGAGAGAACAACCCTCTGTCGGTTTAAAAGCTCTTGGAATAAAAGCAATTGTCGCCAAATCTTTTTCAAGAATATTTTATCGCAGTGCGACAAATCAGGGACTCCTGCTGATCGAGAGTCCGGAAGCAGTCGAATGTTATTCTAATGGAGACGAGGTTGAGGTCGATGAAAAAAAGGGGTTGATAAAAGTAGGCGACAAAGAGTTTTCCTTTCCTCCTCTTCCTGAGCAGATGCAGGATATTATTAACGAAGGCGGACTTTTATTGCACATAAAAAATAAAATAGTTGACGAATAATAAAAAATAGAGTCAACATCGCAACAAAATAAATATCAGGGGGTACAATGGAAGTTAAACAACTTATTGAAGAGATTAAGGAAAATCTCGAAAAATCTGCAAACACCAAATCCATATTCGGCGACGTCATAAAAATTGATGATATCTCGATCATTCCTGTCGGCTCTTTCACGATGAAGGGCGGCGGAGGTGGCGGCTTCGGTTCTATGGGTTCCAAAACTGAAACTGAATCAGAAGAAGAAAGCAAGAGCGATGAAGCTGGTGCAAAAACCGGAAAAGGCGGTGGTCTTGGGTTAACTATTGACGTCAAACCTGTTGGCTATATCAAGATCAAAAACGGTGTTGCAGAATATGTTGAGATAATCGACAAGACAAGAGTGATCCTTAATACTCTAAAAGTTTTCATCTTTATGATTGTTGTCTCCGGCATAAAGAGTCTCTTCAGAAGAAAAAAGAAATAATCGGAGACA
>JAUWPE010000165.1 GCA_030611765.1 Candidatus Cloacimonadota bacterium
GTTCAATGTTTCTCAGAATGGCGGAGCGATAAAGAGCAATGCATCAAATCTCACTATTTATCAAACAAGAATTTTTTCTAATGAAGCAATAGTCGGCGCAGGGATATATTGCGGTGATGAATCCTTTGTGAGCGTGGACAACTGCCTTTTCTATGAAAATAACAGTAATATCTGGAACTCGAAAGGCGGTGCTTTTTATATAAGTGATTCCGAAGTTGAGATTTTCAATACAACTATCGCGAACAATAATGTTAACAATCAAGGTGGAGGAATAAGCCATCTCGGCACAAAAACTCTATCCATTTACAACTCCATACTTTGGGATAACACTCCTCAAGATGTCTGGAGCACCGATACGACAAAAGTAACCATTTCTTACTGTGATCTGTCTGACTATTGGGCAGGAACAGGCAATCTGATGGTATATCCGGATTTTGCTGATACGACAAATAATGATTACCATCTCACTGAGGATTCGCCCTGTATTGATACCGGCAGTAATTTCTATGTTCATTCCTTTGCAGACCTCGATGGGAATGTGCGGGTATGGGACGGGACAGGTTCCGGTTATGATATTGTTGATATGGGATGCTATGAATTCGGAGCTCCGATCTATAAGGTTGATGAAGACATTCCCGAAGAAAATGCACTTACTCTTCTGAAGAATTTCCCGAATCCTTTCTGCTTGGAAACTACAATCTCCTTCTATTTGCCTGCCAGCCAAAAAGCAACAATTGAGATCTATAACATAAAGGGGCAGAAAGTGAAAATTCTACCCATCGTCTCCCCGTCTCAAAGTCACCAAGTCTCCGTAGTCTGGGACGGCACAGACCAGCGGGACCACAGGGTGGCGAATGGTATATACTTCTATGTCCTGAAATCAGGTAATATGCGGGTGATCAAGAAACTGCTCTTTATGAAATAAACACGACTCAGCTTGCAAAGATGAGTCGGGTTGAAATAGGACGCTGATTCACGCAGATTGGACAGATTCTCGCAGATAAAGAATTTAATTTGTTTTTCTTAATTTTTTTTCTGAATAAGTGTCGATTAGCGTAATTAGTGGTCTACTTTTCACGGAGTCCTGTCTGTGCGTAGGGTAACGGAGACGTTATCGTAGCGCAGACGGATCGCTCTTCGCTCTTCGCTTTACGACTTTACTATCTCGAGTCGTTCCCTTCGCGACCGACTCGTGATTTACACCGCCAACAAAAAAGAGATGTCATTCCTCCCGATTTGTCGGGAGGAATCCAGTATTTTCGCATTCTCTGAACTCCATTGCCTGCTAACTGATGAAGTCCAGTAATGCTTGATTCAATATTGTATTCCTTGACGCTAAAAGTGCAGATTAATTCGTTTACAAATAATTCTAAATTTCTTGTAAAAAAATAAACAAGGTGGTCTCATGATAGAAATTCAAGACCTGAAAAAGGTCTTTGAAAACAAGAAAAAAGGAACGGTTTCTTATAAAGAAGCACTAAAAGGAATTACATTTACCTGCAAGCCCGGTGAGATTTTCGGTCTGCTCGGTCCAAATGGAGCAGGGAAAACAACGACACTTCGCTGTATCTCAACTTTGATCAAACCGACAGCAGGCAGTATAAAAGTCAATGGTTATGATGTGCTCAAAGATGACAGGAAAGTGCGCTCCATCATCGGCTTTCTTACCAGTGATATGAAACTGGATGGCTTTTTCACTCCGGACTACATGATGGATTACTTCGGACGCTTGAACAAGATGTCGGAAGCATCAATTGCAGAGCGAAAAGAGACTCTCATCAAAGAACTTCACATGGAGGAATTCCGTCACAAGAAGATCGATAAGCTCTCTTCAGGCATGAAACAGAAAACATCGATCGCGATAAGTCTTATTCATGATCCAGATGTCATTATTTTTGATGAGCCCACGAACGGACTGGATGTTATTACTGCGAAGAATGTCACAGATTTCCTGAAAAAATATGCAAAAGAGGGGAAAACTGTACTCATTTCCACGCATATTATGGGCGTTGCAGAGCAGATCTGCGATAAGATCGGAATTCTTATTGAGGGAATGGTCAAGGAATTAGGAACCCTTGATGAAATAGTGAAATCCAACCAAGCCCATAATCTTGAAGATGTGTTCTTCAGATATCTGGAGGTGCAAGATGTGGAGTGATTCATATATAATCCTGAAAAAAGAATTAAAACGACTTTTTACTGATAAACGAACTGTCTTTTTTATGGTTGTGCTTCCTCTTCTGATGCTTCCAATTTTGTATACTGTGATGGGAAAGATAAGTCAATCCAGATCAGATGAAATAAGATCATATCATGGAACTATCTTCGTTGCTCCCGAAGCTCAGGAACAATCGCCCATATATCAAGAATTTATCTCTATAATCAATGAGCAGATGAATGCAACTATCAATGAAATTCCTGAAGCTTTCATTCCAACTGCCAAAGACCTTATTATGGAAAAAGATGCTCAATTGTTGATAACCTTTCCTGAAAACATGGAAAATGCTTACGAACAGCTAAAGCCCTTTGATGTGCATATTTACTATAATGGGGCTTCCGATTATTCGAGCTACTTTTATAGAAGAACACACGAAGCGATTGGTTCTCTAGCTGATACCTTAATAACATTGAGATTGGAATCTCTTGATATTCCAACGGAAATCTTAACACCTGTCACTGCAAATGAATCACTAACCCCAGAACAGGTGAATCTCGCAAAAAAAGGGAGTGAAGTCGGAAAAATGCTTGGCACACTCCTACCTTTCATAATCATTTTGTATCTTTTTGTGAGTTCAATGCAGATTGGTATTGACACCGTATCCGGCGAAAAGGAGCGTGGAACACTTGCGATTCTGCTTGTGAACCAGGTGGATAGAGTCTCAATTATAATTGGAAAGCTGATAGCGGTCGTGTGTGCTGCTTTTGCGAGTGCGCTAAGTTCTGTTATCGGTCTTATGATCGCAGGAAGATTTTTTCTTAAAGACCTATTCCGCTCCTCTGCCAACATGTCTGATTTTATGCTCACCTTCGACGAATATGTTCAGTTTGGAATTATTCTCATTCCTGTTGCAATTTTGCTGGTGTCACTGGTACTTATCTGTGCCACCTATGCTCGCAATTCAAAAGAAGCAGCCGGTCTGGTCATGCCGATATACATGATCGTTTTGGTTGTAAGTATCGGCACAAGCTCTATGGGAGAAACAGTTCCCCCGTGGATGTATTTTGCTCCGTTCGTTAATACGGTGGTTAGTATGAAATCAATATTCATCAAAGCATCTACATGGGGATATGTTTTGATAGCAGCTGCGAGCAGTCTGATCTTTGCAGCAATACTCATCTATTTCATGATCAAGATGTTCAAAAACGAAAAGATTTTATTTAGAATATAAAAAAGGAGTTTTCATGATCGAGAAAGATATCTCAAAATATAATAACCTATTTTCCGAATATACTGAATTGCGGATACAGGAAAATCGAAATTGTGCTATTTCAATAGTTAATGGCGATATAATGGGGAATAACAGAAGTTCCGAGAGTGGCGTGTCCGCACGCGTCTATAAAAGAGGAGTGTGGGGGTTTTCATCAAATCCTACGATTGCAGACGAAACTGTGAAAACAGTTATCAAAGCTGCGACAGAGAATGCGC
>JAUWPE010000089.1 GCA_030611765.1 Candidatus Cloacimonadota bacterium
TGACCATCTTTTCATACAATTCATCTTTCTCCTGTTGAGCCATAGTAAATCTCCTTATCTGATATTTTTACAACGAGATTTCTGTTGGCTCAACTTCTTGTGCAAGCCTTTCTATTTTACACCAACTTTTGAGACGTTACCGGCTAGTAATGTTAATGATAAATTTATAGGTAAAAAAGAGATTATACCCGATAATACTATTAGTTATATCTCTTTTGATTTAGAAGACGAAGCTCACTATGTTTGTGCTATTCTAAATTCTAGTTCTGTACTTACTTTATTTTCCCATAGATCAACAAAAAGCAAGTGGGGTATTTCAATTTCTATGGTTAAAAATCTGCCAATTCCTAAATATGATCGTGATAATAATATCCATAAAGAAATATCAGACCTCTCAAAACAAGCACATGAATTAACTAAAGATGGTAAAGATACTTCAGATTTAGAAAAAAAGATTGATATGTTCGTTGAAAAAATAATTGTACATGGAAAGAAATAAAATGAAACCCCGATAACCCTTAATAAAAACTGTGGGTGGAACGCTGTGTCGCTCCTTTCCCTAACGGGTCGTATAACACGGGCTATACGGCTTCGCTACGCTTCGCCAAAATTTGCTCCGCAAACTTCGCATAGCCCGATTCCGTTAATCCTCTACAATCATGTAAGATGTCTATAGTGGGATTAAAAAAATTTGTGGATATGCAAGGAATAATAACAAAAATATTGACACCTAAAATCCTCAATCATAAAGATTTATTACGAATGGAAAAAAATACGAGGATGACGATAATATGAAAAAAAATGAAAAGATCGTACTGATCATTGTAGTTGCAATGGTAGTATTAGCACTTGCACTCTACTTTATAAATTTCGGCGACGGCACTTTTTCTGATGATAAAGCAGACTGGGGTGCCTTTGGCATGTACTTTAGCGGACTCATAACACCGCTTTTATTGATAGTGATCATTTCCCTTATTTTTGGCATAATGAAAGAAGTCCGGGATATTTTTTCCGAATCCTCGAAAATAGAGAAGAAATTCCAGCGTCAGTTCACCAAGCAAACCCGCTATATGGAACCTTCCGCAGATGTCGTGTATTATCTTCAAATGAAAAATGATAGACTCTATGCGATCATATCAAATATCGGAAATCAGCCGGCTTTTAATATTGTAGTTGAATTTGAATTTGATGAAGAAGTCGATGCACGTATTTCCAATAATCTTCTTCCTCTTGCCGAGATCAGCTATCTTGCTCCTGAGCAGAAAAGCGGAGCTGTATGTGGTATAATTGACAAATCAACAGGCAGTTATGCGATCTCCGAACACACCGTGAGAATGAAATACAAACCCAGCGAAAAAAGCAGAAGGATCATCAAAAAAGAATTTGTGATCGATAAAAATATACTCAACACACTTGTGCCGGAAACTTCCGTTGAAGAATCTATCCATTCTCTTACAGAAAACATTAAGGATCTTGAAAATAAAATTACCGATACTGAACCAAAAACAGAAGAAGTTGAAGCTCCCGAAATAGCTCCTGAACAAAAAAAGGTGCCAAAAAAGAAAGCAAAAAAACCGATTTCCAAAAAAGAAGAACCAAAAATCGAAACCGAAGAAGAAATTCCACCTCCTCCACCAGAGCAGGAAGAAAGCAAAGAAGCAGAAGAAGTACCAACAGAAGAAATAACCGATGAGACTAATCCTGAGCATGAAATAGAAAAGAAACATGAAGAAGGGAAAGAAGAAATGGGAGAGAAAAAGGAAGAAGAAAAAGAAGAAAAAAAAGTTCCTAAACGAGACGGCTTTGATAATCCATTCCTTGATGACTTCTAATCATTGTTATTAAGATATATTACTTCAATGGGGATTGTAATAGATTCCCATTTTTTATTATTCTGAACCTTCCACCCTCCTACGCTTTGTTATGCCACATCAGCCAGGCAGACTGATGAAAATTTAGAATTAAAAATTAAAAACGAAAAATTCTTTATCTGCGAAAATCAGTCCAATCTGCGTGGGTCTGCTTGTCGGGGCGTATTCCGATTTATCTGTCCCGATTGCCGTGTGAAATTTTTCTTATTTCATCATGGTGAAATATCTGTTTTCAATTTCACTGGGATCGGAAGAAGACTGGTGTGTTATTTATCAGAAAAAATACTGGATTCCCGATACCCAATCCGCCAGCTGGCGGATATGCTCCGACAAGACGGATAGGCAGGTTAGAGGAAAAATTTTTTAGAATAACATTCATATCAATACAATAAAAAATGTGTCACCGCATTTAGGAATCAAAAAAGACTTGTGGACTGGACTTCACAGTTCCGAGCAGCGGAACGTGGAGTTCAGAACACAATTTACTTATCACAAGCTCTTCGACTTGTGACAAGGTAATTTTTCAGGAGATGTGAATGTATAATTCCTTAAAACTTGACATTCAGAGAACCTCCAAAAAGCGTCTTGAGCAAAGCAACAGGAGTCACCCATGAAAAGCTATGAAGAACAGCGATTCTTTCTTAATTGCGATCTCGGTTCAATGCAAAATGTTCAAACAGATCAGCAGAAAAAACTTCCCCAACCACCTTTGGAAAAGCCAATTGCGAATCCTGACAACCTTATTGATCTACCTGTTCCGGAAGACCTTGTGAACCCGGGAAAGGACCTTTATGAGATTATTAACCAGCGGCGCTCACGAAGAAAATATACCGCTGAAGCCATAGATTTAGAACACCTCTCATTTTTGCTCTGGTGTACTCAGGGTGTGAAAAAAGTGTTTGATAGAGGTGGAAACAAAATAAGCTTACGAACTGTACCTTCTGCAGGAGCTCGTCATCCTCTTGAGACCTATTTGTCTGTTCTTCATGTAGAGGGGCTGGAGCAGGGCATCTATCGTTACTGTCCGCTGGAACACCAGCTCGAATTCCTTCATGCTGTTGATGAGCTTCCCAATAAAACAGTAGATGCCTGTCTTGAACAGGAATTCGTAGGTGATAGCTCAGTCATTTTTTTCTGGACAGCTATCCCCTATCGCTGCGAATGGCGCTATGCATTTATGGCAGCCAAACTCATCCTCCTCGATGCTGGGCACGTATGCCAGAATCTTTATCTTGCTGCGGAAGCTCTGTGTTTGGGAGTGTGTGGAATCGCTGCCTATGCTCAAGAAAAATCTAATGAGCTTCTTAAGGTTGACGGAGAAGATGAAATGGTTGTATATATAGCATCAGTCGGAAAATTATAGAACGAGGTGTTCATGAAAAATTGTATCCTTTTCACAACGAAACACGGCAGCACAGAAAAAGCATCACTTTTGCTTAAAGAAAAACTCAATGCAGAAACCGATATCATAAATTTAAAAGATGTCAAAAAACCAGATATTTCTGATTATGATACTGTAATATTAGGCGCATCAATTTATATGGGCAAAATCCAAAAGCAGAGAGCAAATCTGAGATCATGAATGATGCGATCGAAAAAATGGCATACCAGACCAATGAGTTATAGGCAGATTTCATCTTAATTAGTGTGCATCCGTAAACTATGATTTTCGACCTCACCCCAGCCCTCTCCTATCGAGGAGAGGGAGAAAGTTCTCCTTCTCCTCGTAGGAGAAGGGGTTAGGTTTACCACGTGAAATCTCTTTTTTTATTTTTAACCCGTGAAATCTGTCTTTTATTTCACTGGGTTCACTGTGGGGTTGAGGAAAAAGAATGAATAATATAATTCTACCAGATATGCGACTTTAAGGATAGAAACTAATTAGAATTCTCGCAGAAAGGTATTAATGATCCAACCAAACTATGAAAACGGGAGTATTATCAATCTTGTCAGCAGCATCACGCAGGCAATGGGGAATAATTCAATTCATCATAAACCACTCCCTTTTGTCGAGAGCGATCTTATTTCGAGTAAAAAAAATGTAGTCTTCATCGTCCTCGATGGGCTGGGATATAACTTCATCAAAGAACAGGGCAACTCATTTTTCAGCAAGCATCTTGTCGGGAATTGCACTTCGGTCTTTCCTTCAACAACAGCCACTGCGATCACCTCTTTCCTAACGGGTATGTCACCTGCACAGCACGCGGTGACCGGGTGGTTTGTCTATCTAAAAGAGCTTGGAACAATTTCTGCAATCCTCCCTTTCAAGCCGAGATATGGCGGAGAAGTTTTTAGCAAAAGCAATGTATATGCAAAAGATATTTTCAAACAAAGCACTATTTTCGAGAATCTCACTCGCAAATCCTACATGCTTTCAAATGATTATATTATAAATTCAGATTATACGAAATTTTACAGCAAAGGTTCCACATCTGTTGCCTATAAAAAAGAAAATATTGATAATTTTATTATGAATCTCATGACCCTTGTGCAGGATATTCCTGAAGAGAAATTTATCTACGCCTACTGGCCTACTTTTGATACACTTGCTCATAAGAACGGTATTCATTCATCGAGCTGCAGAACCCACTTTAAAGAACTTGCAAAAGCGCTGGAAAATTTTG
Organism: Candidatus Cloacimonadota bacterium; assembly: GCA_030611765.1. GTDB lineage: Bacteria > Cloacimonadota > Cloacimonadia > JGIOTU-2 > JGIOTU-2 > Celaenobacter. The sequence goes on from JAUWPE010000089.1 coordinate 4,496, forward strand.
TGTATGCGATCATCAATACCGACAGTTTGGTTATCATCACAGCAGATCACGGTCTTATTGATAGTGAAAAAGAAACGCATATTGATATTGAACAACATCTAAAACTCAAAGAGACACTGGTAATGCCTCTATCCGGCGACCCACGTGCTGCTTACTGTTATGTAAAACAAGGTATGGCAGACCTCTTCGAGGGGTATGTGAAAGAAAATCTTTCAGACGTATGCTCTCTTTATAAAAGTTCTGAACTCGTTGAAAACCATTTCTATGGATTGGATGAGCCCGATCCAAGATTGTGGGACAGAATTGGTGATCATGTGCTGATCCCAAAAGAAAATTATGTCATAAAAGATAAAGTATTAGGTGAAAGTCCTCACTGGCACACCGGTCATCATGGCGGCTTGAGTGCGGACGAGATGTATGTTCCTGTCATAATTATAGAAGCTTAAAATCAATAACCAAATAACATGGAGGACATGTGAAAATGGGCTTTTTATTCAGCAGCTTTTTTTGGGGAACAGTTATAATCCTCTTCGGATTAAGCATTATCCTCAACGCAGTTTTCAACATTAAAATTCCAGTATTCTCAATAATTATTGCCTTGGTCTTTATATACCTCGGGCTAAAAATACTCTTTGGCTCCTTTGGCATCAAAACTTCACAAAACACAGTGGTATTTTCTTCGAGCGATATGAAAAGCACGAACAAGAATGAAGAATACAATATTATTTTCGGAAAGGGCACAATTGATCTTTCAGAAGTAGAGCTTGACGATGAATTCCTTGATTTTGAGGTAAATGTTGTGCTTGGGAAAGGCGATGTGATGATCGATCCTGCTAAACCTTTTATTATAAAAGTTTCCTCAGTCTTTTCTAGTGCTCATTTACCAGATAGAAATGTGGCAGCAATCGGTAACAATTCCTATGTTTCTCCTAGTTATGTGAAAGGACAGAAATATATCTCCGTACACGCGGATGTAGTCTTTGGAGAACTAAATATCATTGAACTGAAAAGCACGAAAGAATAGAAATCCTTCTAATATCCGACTTAATTCATCATAGAAAAGAATATTCAGAAAGAGGTCATTTAAAAAGATTTCATGATCTCTTAATCTACGTTTCTGAAATTTGCTGAAAAAGACTGTCTTTTAATTGACAGATATTCCAACAGCTAAATTTTTGCTTTCCCAATATAAAAGTATGGAGTCATTATGCTTTCTTTTAAAAATTCCGATGAGGTAAAACGCTTCATCAAGGATAATGAATTGAATTTTGTATCCTTTTATGTGCCGGATATTGAAGGACGGCTTCGAAATGTAACCATACCTGCAAACAATTTCACAGAAAAACTGTTGCAGAACGGCATCGGTTTTGATGCATCCAATTTTGGTTTTGCCAATGTAGAAAGCTCGGATATGATATTCAAGCCAGATATGAACAGTGCATTCACTGACCCTGTTGACCCGGAATCAAAGATATTATATTTTTTCTGTGATGTTTTTGATGCTCATACTGGCGAGAGCTTTTCTCAGGACCTGCGGCATATAATTCAAAAAGCACTTAATACCTTAAAAGAAGAAGGCATAGCTGATGAAGTGCAGGTGTTGATCGAATTGGAATTCAATATTATTGATGAACTTTTCAGCATTATGAGCACCCGTGAGGTGTCTTATAGATTGGAAAGCAGTGAAATGGCAAGCCCTCCTTCAGGTGAGGAAATCTACCGTCTTGCACCAAATCGCGGCTATCATCGTTCAGAGCCGAACGATCATTTTTTTAAGATCCGCAATGAGATCGTTCTGGCGCTGCAGGAGGTTGGCATCGGAGTGAAATATCATCACCATGAAGTCGGTACATCTCAGGCAGAGATCGAGTTCAAATTCGGACCTGTCGAAAAAGCAACTGATGCCACAGTGCTGGCAAAGAATATTAGCCATAGGATTGCTAAAAAACACGGCAAGGTCATCTCTTTCCTGCCGAAGATCATTCCCGGTGAAGCAGGTAACGGCATGCACATCCATATGTTCCTGAAAAAGGACGGTAAAAATATCTTTAATGATCCAAATGGTTTATATAAATTAAGTAAAACCGCACTGTATTTCATCGGTGGAATTCTGAATCATTCTGCATCTCTGTCTGCTCTTTCTAATCCAACCTCAAATTCCTACCGCCGCTTGATAGCCGGGCTGGAAGCGCCTTCAAAAGCTGTATTTGCAGAAGGCAACCGCTCAGCAGCAATAAGAATTCCAGCTTACGTAAAAGATCCCGAAGAACGCAGATTCGAGTTCCGTCCAACCGATGCGACATGTAATCCCTACCTTGCTTTTGCTGCATTGATCATGGCTGGTATCGATGGTGTGCGAAACAAGATCGATCCAATTGAAAAAGGATTTGGACCACTCGAATCAAATCTATATAAACTGTCAGCAGAAGAATTGAAAAAAATTCCTTCATTCCCGGACACTCTTGAATTCGCTCTGCACAACTTAAGGATTGATAATGAATATCTTACTTATGGCAATGTTCTTCCGACTGATCTTTTGATGAAATGGATACGAATCAAGAGGAAAGACCTCGACGAAATGCGCAGAATCCCACATCCTTGGGAAATTGCACGATATTATGATTTGTAATGTAATTCAAAGAATTTGGTGTTGATGAAAACTAAAATTTCTAATTGGAGAAGAAAACCCCTTCGTCTTAAAGGATATAACTATTCTCAAGCTGGAACCTATTATATAACTATTTGTACATTTCTAAGAGAGTCATTCTTTGGACATTTAAAGAATGCTAAAATTACTCTATCATCTGTTGGTGCAATTGCTTGTAAGTATTGGAAAGAAATTCCAAATCATTTTCAACACGCAGATGTTGATGTATTTATAATAATGCCAAATCATATTCATGGTTTGATCAAAATTCATTCTTCCGATGACGATGTAGCAGCTGAACATGTTCAGCCCAGAAATGCTTTCCAACATATTACAAAAGGTTCAATCGGTTCAATTATCAGACAGTATAAAGCATCTGTCACAAGATGGTGTAATCAAAATGAGTATAATAATTTCCGGTGGCAACGAAATTATTATGAACGAATCGTAAGAAATGAAAAAGAACTTAATAAAATAAGAGAATATATTATCTCCAATCCTTTGAAATGGCGGTTTGATAGAGATAATCAGCTATCAGAGAATTTCAATATGGATTTAGATGAATATTACAAAGACATTTATGAAAATAAGACTTTTTAGGTTCAACATGTTGAACCGCTACTGTACAAAAATAAATTTAGAATTTAGGGAGTATATTCATGCATGAATGGGCATTGGCTGATGCAGTAATAACTACAGCAAAGAAGGTCGCACAAGAAGAAAATCTAAAAAAGGTTACCGAGATCGTTGTAAAAATTGGTGAACTGCAAACCATTTCGAGGGAAATCTTTGATACTGCATTGCAGGAGGTTCTGAAAAGTGCACCCGACCTTTTTGATGAGGTCACCTGTACTCTTGAGATCGAACCGGCAGGTTTCAAATGCAGAAACTGCTCGCACGAATGGCTTTTCAGTGAAGTCAAAAGAGGGCTTGATGATGATGAAACAGAATCAATACATTTCATCCCCGAAGCTGCACACGTATTCCTCAAATGTCCAAACTGTAAAAGCCCCGATTTTGAAATCGTGAAAGGGCGCGGTATCTGGGTGGA
>JAUWPE010000042.1 GCA_030611765.1 Candidatus Cloacimonadota bacterium
GATGAAGTTCTTATCAAAAAGGAGAAAGCCGAAGTCTCAAAAGATAAAAAGTTCGTTGAGCTTAAAGCAAAATACAAAAAGAAGAAGATCGGCAAGAAGGATCTTGAGATAGATAAAAGGATAATTGAACGAGAATATGAACTCGGATTTTCTCCGGAAAATAAAGCACTTTTAACACTGTTATCTGGAAAATATACCTCAAAAGTACATGTTCACAAAGATGATGATGTGCTGTATCTCATCCATCTGGCAAAAAAATATAAACTAAAGTGCACTGCAGATCATACAGGCGATGTCTTTCATAAAGATATCTTCAATGCACTTGCAAAGAACGATATCCCCGTCGTTTATGGTCCGCTTGGTTCGGTTGGATACAAGGTCGAGCTAAAGCATGCATATTATCAGAACACATTGCTTCTTATGCAGTCAAAAGCATTTTACGGATTGATGACCGACCATCCGGTGATACACACTATCGCACTGCGGGATAGCTTGAAATTCTTCATGATCCAGGGCATGTCCGAGGAAGATGCGATCTCGCTCATCACCTATAAAAATGCAAAAATTCTTCATATTGATGACATTCTTGGCACTATTGAGCCAAACAAACTCGCCAGTCTTGTTGTTTGGGATAAGAATCCTATGTGTTTTGGAGCTTTCCCGACAATGGTCATGGCAGAAGGAAAGGTTATAAGGAAAAAGTAAGGAGGTTTTATTCTGAAAAAAATTAAGTTTACAGTAATACTAATTTTTCTTGTTGTTACTAGCTGTGCAGTTCAAAAAAGATATCAGCAGTTCGACCCTCTTCCCTCTTGGAATGATCGAAATGCAAAATCAGAGATCATCTCCTTCGTTAATAAAATTATCGATCCTTCAAATAAAGATTTCATACTTCCGGAAGACAGAATTGTCACATTGGATTTTGATGGAACAATCTTTTGCGAAAAACCTAATTATGCAAACTTCTTAGTTTCCATTTCGCATTATAGAGAAGCAGTAAACCAGGACTCAAGTCTGAAAAACATTCAACCCTACAAAGCAGCATTGGAAAATGATTTTAATTATATGAACAACCACCTGGTGGAGTTTCTTACACTGGACTACTTAGGTAGAACGGAAGAAGATTATATTGCATCAGTTTCTGCCTTCGTGGATTCTACCGTTAACGCTCAACTAAACATTCCCTATAAGTATCTTTTCTACATTCCAATGGTGGAATTGATCGAATATCTTCTTAAGGAGGATTTCCAGATCTTTATCAGCTCCGGTTCGATGACAGGATTTTTGCGTGGTGCATGTAAGGAACATCTACCTCTCGAATCCTCTCATATTATTGGTTCACGGGTTGAGCTGGAATACAGTTTCGAAGATTCTACAACGAATTTTTTGAGAAAAGAGAAGATCGTTTATAATAATAATGCCGATGGAAAAGCTCTCGGTATCTATACTCATATCGGCAAACCTCCGATCATTGCGATTGGTAATACCTGGGGTGATGTTCAAATGCTCCGTTATGCTCAAAGTAATAATCTTCCACATCTTATACTCGTTGTTAATCACGATGATAGCAGGCGTGAGTATGAATATTATGATGATAAACTCCTTGAGCTTAGTAAACAAAATGGCTGGATCATTATTAGCATGAAGGAGGATTTTAAAAATATTTTTATCAAATAAAAAGATTAAACAGCGATAAAGGAATAATAATAGTTCGGAGGATTTAATTCTCAAGCAGATCAATGAATTTTTCCATGGGGAATCTTACAAAACAGTTTCTTTATTGATTGACGAAGATGAGCAGAGTTGGTTTGGTATTGAAATTATGAATCATGAAAATGAAAAAGTGATCTTTGGTTTTGTAAAATATGAACTAGTGATAAGTCAATTGTAAAATGACGTAAATTGAATTTTAACAAAGTTTGAAACCTCATCCCCCGGTGAAATATTCAGCAAGCTGATTTCACGGGGTAAACTAACCTTCTCCTATTTGAGGAGAAGGAAATATTAAGGAATGTCAAAATTCAATTACCACTTCCAATTGAAGCTTGACTTGACACTAGGATACTTACTTGATGATATTGATTAAAGAGGTTTAATGATGGTTGAAAAGATTTCAAAACGCGGCATGCCCCCCGGAACACTGATCCATGTGGGGAAAAAGAAGATGGAGAAAGTTCGCATCTCTGCCATTGATTATGATGAGAAGAATCTCGTTGAAAAGGATGAGATTTCAATTGAGGAATGTAAGTCCTTCGCGGATTCTCCGAGTGTCACATGGATAAATGTTGATGGGCTGCATGATCCTGAAATAATCGATAAAATCGGGACTACTTTTGATATACATCCCCTTCTGCTCGAAGATATCATGAATACAGAGCAGCGTCCCAAAATCGAGGATTACGACAAGTATATGTATTGCGTTTTAAAAATGGTCTATATGGATAAGAGGAAACATATTTGTGTCGAGCAGGTAAGTATTATTCTGGGAGACACTTATGTGATCTCATTTCAGGAACGCACAGGTGATGTATTTGAATCCATTCGACAGCGGTTGAAGAATAAAAAAGGGCGCATTAGAACATTAAAAGCTGACTATCTTGCTTACTCGCTAATCGACTCCATAATAGATCACTACTTCGTTATTCTGGAGAGCATAGGCGAGGTTATCGAAGGACTTGAAGAAGAAGTGATAGAAAGACCTACAAGAAAAACTTTACTAAATATTCATAAGCTCAAACGCAATATGCTGTATTTGAGAAAATCTGTCTGGCCTCTTCGAGAATTGATCAGCTATCTGAAGCGCTCGGAATCCGATCTTATCGAGGACAATACCGGATTTTATCTGAGCGATGTCTATGATCACACGATACAGGTAATCGACACACTGGAGTCCTTCCGTGATATGGTTTCCGGAATGCTGGATATTTATCTCTCCAGTATCAGTAATAAAATGAATGAAGTCATGAAGGTTCTCACGATCATTGCAACAATATTTATTCCCCTGACTTTTATCGCTGGAATCTATGGTATGAACTTCGCCTATATGCCGGAGCTGCAATGGAAATGGGGCTACTTTGCAGTGCTTGGTGTAATGCTCATAGTTTTTATAGGAATGATAATATATTTCAAACGAAAGAAATGGTTGTAACATGAAAGTAAAACAAATCATTACGATCCTTCTCATCATTGCCGTAATTATTGTAGTGATCCAAAATTCTGCAAAGGTATCTCTCACAATTCTCTTCTGGGAAATTGAAATGTCGAAGATAATTTTTTACCCGCTCCTATTTGTCGCTGGTTTTATCGTAGGGCTGTTATCAGGTATGGGAAAATTAAAGAAAGAGAAAAAAGAGAAGATAGGCGTTATAAGAGAGTACCGTTAGATAATCTTACCTTCTAATGAAGATAAAACTTTTTCATTAGTAAATATTATCTTGGATACCGAACATCTTACTGTTTAAATATCTAACGGGGTGTTCAATAAAAAAGAGATTTAATACGGAAATATACTGTCAATTTATTATGCAAATGAAAATAAATTAATGAATATTGTTAACTCTCATTCAATATAAATATGGATTATTATAGGATGTTCATCTTCATTATCAATTTCCATGTAAAATAGGTCACCGACCTCGCTTCCTGCTGCTTGTGAGAAGATATCTTCCCAGTTGATCGACGAGATATCAAATGCTGAATTTCCGATCTTCGCATTAATAACGGCTTCTTTGGGAATTATCTTCAAACCGGCATGTAAAAGAGAAACAGGCAATTCGATATGTATGAATTTTTTTTCTGAATCCTGCTCTTTTATTTCAAATATCATTCTTCGTTTCTCGTTCCGAACTGCACTCTTTTTCTTTGATGAAATTGCTTTGAGCAGTTCTTCCGCCTGAGCTGCATTTATCTTTCCGCCGGCAAGCATATCAATGATCTTTTTTTTCTCATTCATCATCTTCACCCAGCGCCTTCAGAAGCCGTTCAGCTTCATCTGAAGTGATCGTTCCTTTTTCAAGCATATCAAGGATCTTCATTCTACTTACACTCATAGACTCTTTCTGTTCCTCTTGTTTATGAAATGCTTCTTTAACTGATTCAATGGTTTCCTTAAACTTGTTTTTCAGTTCTTCCGCAAGTTTTTTATCCTTTATCTCTTCACCGATCTTAGCTTTGATCTTATCCTTATTCTTTTCGAGACAATCCATTGCGTTTTCGAACTTATCAGAAAAATCAAAATTCATATTTTTGAACGATTTTTTTACTTTTTTCATTGCTTCTTTTGATTTTTCCATACATTCTTCAAAAGGAATTTTATCAAATATATCTGCAATATTTTCACCAAAACTTGAAAAATCCATATTCACATTTTTCTGAAGTGGATCTTTCATGAGCTGAATACTTCCAAGCTGATTTTTTACTTCTATTTTTACCTTTCCTGAACCTCTTACCATTTCGATTGTCTGACTATCATTATCTTTTTTTCTGTCATAATCGCCATCCAATCCAATCCTGAAATTTCCCATATGATTTTCCGCTTTCAAAAAAAATTCAATTTCTTTAGGAATTATGAGCAGTATTTTTCCATTTTTATTCTTAAATGAGAAGCTTCCCTTTTCAATTGGGAGAAACTCGTAATACATACTTCCATTATTGTTCTTTACCTCTGCTTGTTCAAAAGCCGCTTCGATAATTCTGATCGGTCCATTCTCAAGATTGAGAGCTAATGTACCTTCACATTTGATGATCTTGCACGATCCGTTCTCGCCATTGATATTCATTTTTCCTTTGCATGAGCGGATAGTAACACTGCCATTTCTTGTTTTTGTTTCAATATCGCCTTCGCAGTTTTCCATTTTCAAAGAGCCATTTTGCGTTTTACACGCAGTATTTCCTTTATTATCAACAATTTTTATGGACCCGTTATGGGACTCCAGATTATGGTTACCTTCGAGATCATCTAAGCGGACTCCTCCGTTTGAAAGGTTCGAAGCAACCATTGTTTTGTGAGGTACCAAAATCTCTATCCTTGCATTGAGGGAATGAATATGATCGGGTTCCTTAAAATCGATTTTGAGTTCATTTTTCTTCTCTTTATACTCAACCTTCAGCATGTCATCCAATGTGAGGTTATCAGGAATATTTCCACTTAATTCAAGTGATACATCGATAGAGGTTTCTTCCTTTTCATGCCCCTGAATAGTAAATCCGACATTCTGCGATGTCAAAAGCAATCGCAGACCGCTTCTCGTATTAATTGTTTTTGTTTCGGTAAAATTCTTTATCATGTTAACTCCTCTTTTTTAATTTTTTGATAGCATCTTCGACTGAGATCTCACCTCGTTCTATTTCGTCTAAGACGGATGCGGAAAATTCAGTTTTTTCTGTTTTTTGGGAAGGGCAGAGTGTGGTGGTTATTTCTGCCAATCGATTTTTTACTGTTGGATAGGAAATGCCAAGTGCTTTTTCAACTTCTTTGATATTGCCCTGATTGCAGACAAAGATTTTTACGAATTCCTGCTGCGCTGCAGAAAGAGATGCAAGATCACCAACCTCAAAATTTCCTCTAATAGTAGTATCGCACTTCGTGCAATGATACTCTTTTATTTCCAGTGTTGAATTACACACGGGACATTGCTTTAATCTATTATTCATTTTTCCTCGCTTTCACGTTGAATAAATTAAGCTTGATATTAATTATGTCAAGTATTGTGTTAATTTATTTAATTTTTAGTCTTATTATTATGATTTTTATAATTTCTTAACAATTATCACACAACGTAATATATCTTCCCAATGTTATTTTTCCTAACATTTACTTGACAGCTTTTATTACATTTCGTACTTTATTCAACAAATTGAAAGGATTTATATTATGGATGAAATCAATAAAATAATCGGTCAAAAAATTCAGAATTATAGAAAAGTAAATAATCTCAATCAGGATGATCTGGCTAAAACGATAAACATCAAAAGACCAACCTTATCCAAAATTGAAAGCGGTGAAAGAAAACTTACTGCATCAGAACTAAAAGATATTGCTGAGTTTTTTAATATTTCTACCGATGAATTATTAGGAGTCAAAAAAGAACCTGAGATTCAAATAAGTAGCTTAACCCCAAAGAAAAAGTTACAATCAATCCGCATAAGCGTTCCCCGGCAAAATCTACAAAAATTTAAAGAAGTGCTTCTATATATCCTGAATAAAATCGGCTCGAAACCAAATATTGGTGAAACTGTGATATACAAGTTACTTTATTTTATTGATTTTGATTATTATGAGAAATATGAAGAGCAACTAATTGGCGCCACTTACAAAAAGAACACATATGGACCAACACCAATTGAGTTCAAGAAAATCATTGATGAAATGATTGCAGTCGCCGAAGTGGAAATTGTAAAAAGCAAATACTTCGACTATCCACAAACAAAATATCTTCCACACAGAAAAGCAAACCTTCATATTCTTTCGGGTGAAGAATTAGAGCATATTGATAATGAACTGAACAGACTATCCGACATGAACGCATCTGAAATCAGTAACTACTCACATAAAGATGTGCCATGGTTAGCAGCAGAAGAAGGAGGTATTATTGATTATGAATCCGTTTTTTATAGAACTAATGAATATTCAGTGAGGAATTATGTTGGAGATCGATCAAAACGTATTTAAAGAAATTTATTTCCATTCAGAATTTGAAAAAGATTTTAAGAAGTATAAGAAGAAATGGCGAACCCTTAAAGAGGATTTGCTTACGTTTATTAACACAGCATTAAAATTATATCACAAGCAATCCAAACAGATCGGGGGAATTCAGCCCATTAGTGGATTGGGTATTCTTAAAGCCAATATTTATAAAGTAACAAGATTCGCGTGCAAATATCTCAAAGGAACAGGAAGTAATTCCGGCATCCGTATTATCTATGCATATATTGAAGAACAAGATTGTATAGAATTTATTGAGATATATTATAAGGGGGACAAGAAGAATGAGGATAAGGAAAGGATTATCAATTTATATAAAGAGTAAAAAAGACAGGAAATCAATCCTGCTTTATATCATTACTGAGAACAGTCATTTGTTGATGTTTTCTTCTTTTCAGGAATATACACAGAAGGTTTCATGATGAGGAAAAAACCATTGACTTACTATTTTAATACAGGTTGTTAGCTTAATACTGTTGGTATTACCACAACCGAGATAGTTAATGATGAGATTAAGTTAGTGAAATGGAATAGGGATACTACAAAAGTTCCTCAGTTTGTGGTTTATGAGAAAAGGATTTTAAGTGAGATTATTGACAAATAAAAAGATATTTTCACTTTAACAGATAAACTTGGATAAAATATAAATAAAGGTTTTTTGTAAACGTAGATCAAATGAGAAGAAAAAACGAAAATATTTAAAATATTATTTAATCTAATTATTTTATTAAGGTGATTTATGGAAAATATGAAAAATACAGATTTAACTTTTTTTACTAATGAACCCGGTCATACATTATTGGATCGGTTCAAAAGTAATTTAATAGCTACACGATTTTTTGATGTCCTTGTCGGTTATTTCTATACCAGTGGTTTTTATGCATTGTATAAATCATTAGAAAATACAGAAAAAATCAGAATACTTGTAGGAATTTCAACTGATAAAAAGACAGTTGAATTCATTGAAAAATCTAGGCAGGTACAAATACAATTCTCTCATTCGGAAGTAAAAGATATATATTTAAAAAGAGTAGAAAACGAGATTGAATCTTCAGCAGATTCATTTGAAGTCGAAGAAGGTATCTTAAAATTCCAGGAGTGGTTGAGAAGTGAAAAATTGGAGATTAAAGCTTATCCGACATCAAGTCTTCATGCTAAACTGTACATTATGACTTTTAAAGAAGGAGATAGAGATGTTGGTCGAGTTATTACCGGGTCCAGCAATTTTACTCAATCAGGTCTTGTAGATAATCTTGAATTTAATGTTGAGTTGAAAAATCGAACTGATTATGAATTCTCAATAAATAAATTCAACGAACTCTGGGAGCAAGCAGTTGATGTAAAAGATAAATATCTCGAAACCATTCCTCGTACCTGGTTAAAACTTATAACTCCCTATAATTTATATCTTAAATTTTTATATGAGTATTTTAAAGATGAGCTGAATATTTCAGAAGATATTACTCTAAAGTATTTTCCCAAAGATTTTATGAAATTGGAATATCAAAAAGAAGCTGTATCAAATGCAAAAAGAGTTTTACTTGAATATGGCGGTGTTTTCCTTTCTGATGTTGTTGGACTGGGTAAAACATATATGGCTGCAATGCTTTCTGGTGAACTTGACGGTCGCACTTTAGTTATTGCACCACCTGTTTTATTAGAAAAAAATAACCCGGGTTCCTGGAATAATGTTTTTTCAGATTTCAGGATTCCTGCAGATTTTGAATCTTTGGGAAAGCTCGATAATTTGATACGAAGAGGAACTGAAAAATATAAGAATATTATCATCGATGAAGTACATAGATTTAGAACAGAAAGCAATATTACGTATGAAAAACTTGCTCAGGTTTGCAGGGGAAAAAGAGTTATTCTGGTAACTGCCACACCACTTAATAATACTCCATCAGATATTTTAAGCCAACTTAAACTTTTTCAAAAATCCAAAAAAAGCACAATTCCCGGTTTACCAAATTTAGATATATTTTTCTCTACTCTTGAAAAGAGATTAAAGAACCTCGATAGACTTAAAGATCGCGATAAATTCATTAAAATATCAAAAGAAAATTCTATTCTTATCAGGGAAAAAATTCTTAAATTCCTGATGGTTAGGAGAACAAGAACTGAAATTCAGAAATACTTTGAAAACGACTTAAAGGAACAGGGATTGAAGTTCCCGGATGTAGCTAATCCGCAATCCTTATTTTATCAGCTTAATAATGAAGAAGAGAAAATTTTTGGTGATACGATCAAGTTAATCACAAAAAATTTCAAATATGTTCGCTATACTCCTCTTTTACCAAAATACTTCAGCGGAATAATTACTCAACCGGAAGAATTGGCTCAAAAGAATATGAGAAAATTTATGAAAATTCTTCTCGTAAAACGCCTGGAAAGTAGTTTTTATGCTTTTAATAATTCGATCGATCGTTTTATAATTTCCTATGAAAAATTTATTAAGGAATTTGATAAAGGGAATGTGTATGTGAGTAAAAAATATTCAAACAAGATTTTTGAACTTATCGATAATGATGATGATCTGGCAATTCAAAGATTGATCGAAGAAGAAAAAGTAACACTATTTGATGCAAAAGAATTTAAAAAAGTCTTTAAAGATGATCTGATTCAGGATTTGAATGTTTTAAAAGAAGTTAAAAAAATATGGAGCAAAGTAAAAAGAGACCCCAAAATTATTAAATTTATCGATGTCCTTAAAACTGATCCGATCCTGAAAAATAAAAAAGTAATCATATTCACAGAATCAAAAGAAACTGCTGAATATTTAGAATCGAAAATTCAAGCTCACTTTCCAAACCAGGTATTATTATATACCGGTCAATCGTCTTCAAAAATCAGGGAAAAAGTTACCGACAACTTCGATGCAAAAGCAAGATTACCTAAAAATGACTTTCGAATTCTCGTTTCAACAGAAGTTTTATCCGAAGGTGTGAATCTTCATCGCTCCAACGTTGTTATAAATTATGATATTCCCTGGAATCCTACTCGCCTGATGCAAAGAGTTGGTCGGATAAATAGGGTTGATACAAAGTTTAATACAATTTATTCTTACAACTTCTTTCCCACAATTCAATCGAATGACGAGATAAAACTTACAGAAGCTGCTGTTGCAAAAATTGCTGCCTTCATCTCACTTCTTGGTAATGATGCTCGCTTACTTACTGATGGAGAAGTGATAGAGTCTCACGAATTATTTAATCGCTTAACTTCTAAGAAAACCATAACCGGTGAAGATGAAGAAGAAATAAGTATTCTGGAATATATTAGCGAAATAAAAAATATCAGAGATAAAAATCCTGATTTATTCGCAAAAGTTAAGAGACTACCCAAAAAAGCAAGATCTTCAAGATGTAATTCAAAAGAATCCGGTTCGTTGCTAACCTATTTCCGAAAAGGCAAACTTCAAAAATTCTTTCTGGCAGATACAAAAGAATCAACAGAACTTGATTTTTTTACTGCTGCTGAATTGCTTAGAGCAGATATAGAAACAAAACTAACTGAACTAAGCAAAGAATATTACTCTTTATTGGATATGAATAAAAAGTCATTTGAATTTTCTACAATTGAAGAACCGTTTATTCAAAAAGGAAAAGGTGGTAGAGACAGCACCACGCAGTTCCTGAAAATTCTGAGAGCGATGAATGATTACAGACAATATACGGAAGAACAGGAATTTTATTTGAGAAAAGTTATTAAACAAACCGAAGAAGGTGGTTTACCAAAACAAACTATCAGAGTAGCTCTTAAAGAATTAAAATTAGAAATTAATAACGGAATAAGACCTTTAAAATTTCTTGCTGTCTTACAAAAAAATATCCCGGATGAACTTCTTAAAGAACATATTGCAGAATCATCTGCTAAAATTTCCGGTCCAAGGGAAGTTATACTTTCAGAATTTTTTACAGGAGATTGATTATGGAAACAAAAATTGCGATTTTTAAAACTAAAGAAATCAGAAAAAGAATATTTAATAATGAATGGTGGTTTGTTGTTGAAGATGTTGTTTTTGCTTTAACAGACTCTGTTAATGTAAAAGACTATATAAAAAAAATGAGACTTCGTGATGAGGAACTTGCTAAAGGGTGGGGACAATTTGTCACCCCCCTTGAGATAGAAACAAAAGGTGGTGTCCAAAAGATTAATTGTTCCAATACAGAAGGTGTTTTTCGTATCATCCAATCAATACCATCACCAAAAGCAGAACCCTTCAAACGCTGGCTGGCTCGTGTCGGTTACGAACGAGTTCAGGAAATTGAAGACCCTGAATTAGCAACAAAAAGAACTAAAGCTCTTTATAAAGCAAAAGGTTATTCTGAAAATTGGATAGAGAAGAGGATGAGGGGAATTGCAGTCAGGGAAGAACTTACCGATGAATGGGATAAACGGGGAATTAAAGAACAAAGAGAATATGCAATTCTTACTTCAGAAATTTCAAAAGCTGCTTTTGGACTTACTCCTTCCGAATACAAAAACCTGAAAGGATTAGAACGGGAAAACCTGCGTGACCATATGAATGACCTGGAACTAATTTTCTCAATGCTGGGTGAAGCTGCTACAACAGAGATAACAAAAAACAGAAATGCTAAAAAATTCCCCAAATTAAAAAAAGCAGCAAAAGATGGTGGTGATGTCGCAGGGAAAGCCCGTAAAGACCTGGAAAAGAAAAGCGGTAAGAAAGTCGTCTCAAAACAGAACTATTTAGAATATCCGGAAAATGAAAAATTAATTGAAGAATAAAAACGATGAACGAACAACAAGCAAAAAATCTAATAAAAGATACTTTTGAAAAGCCCTTTGAAAAATCTCAGTTTATAAATTTTATTTCAAATCTCTTGAACCTGAAACAAAATGAGATTATAAATGAACATCCTTACTCAGGAAACTACATTCCTGAAGCTTACAGACAATACATAAACTCACTTTACAGAATAGCTAAATATGAAGATGATTCCGAAAAGAAAATTGATGTCCTGATAGTTCGTTTGGAAAAAGAAACCTCACTCGAGCGTGCCCGTTCAATGCAGAGGAATTTCATTGCCTGGTATCTGAAAGGTAGCCGTGGCGGTATTCTGAAAGATGCTGCACTCGTTGCTTTTGTTTCTCCTGATAATGATGACTGGCGGTTTTCTTTTGTTAAAATTCAGTATCTTTTCAAAGATAATAAAGCAGCAGAAATGTTATCTTCTGCTCTCAGATATTCCTTTCTCGTTGGTAAAAATGAGATAAGTTATACAGCCCAATCCCAACTTATACCTTTTTTTCTCGATGATATAAATAAACCTTCTTTAGAAATGTTGGAACAAGCTTTCAGTGTGGAGAAGGTTTCCAAAAAATTCTTTAAAGAATATGAATACCTTTATATGAAAGCTCTTGGTGAATTTAATAGTAATGAAGTATTTACAAAAGTTCTGGAACAAAACAGCAATTTATCTGTTGACCTATTTGTTCGCAAACTTCTCGGGCAAATTGTATTCCCCTATTTTCTACAGAAAAAAGGATGGCTGGGAATTAAAATTGATAAACCCGGATGGAAAGCCGGTAATCGAAAATTCCTCAGATGGACTTTTGAAGATTGTAATAAGAAAGATAAAAATTATTTCGATAGATTCTTACAACCATTATTTTACGCCGGATTTAATAAGAAAGAAGAATTGTTTCAGTATGATGAATTTCAATTTAAAATTCCTTTCCTGAATGGTGGTCTCTTCGAAGAATTATTTCATTGGGAATCAACTTTTATAAATCCTGCAAACACACTTTTTTCAAACAAAGAAATTCATAAAGATGGAAGTATCGGCACCGGAATATTAGATATTTTTGACAGGTATAATTTTACGATAGATGAGAACACAGCTTTTGAAAAAGAGATTGCAGTTGACCCGGAAATGCTGGGAAAAGTTTTTGAAAATCTCCTTCCTGAAAATCTGAGAAAAGGGAAAGGAACATATTATACTCCGCGAGAAATTGTTGCTTATATGACAAAAGAAAGTTTGATAAATTATCTCACGTCTAAAATTACACCTGATGATTCCGATGACAAATCTAAAATCGAAGAGAAAGTTAGAAGATTGTTCGATTATAAAGACCTGTATATTAATAAGAAAAATAAAGAAATTAAAAAATACGGAAAAGAATTTGAGAACCAATTTTATGAAATGCTCGATATTGTGGAAGATGTGAACAAACATTTGCAAGCAATAAAAATTGTTGATCCTGCCTGCGGTTCAGGTGCCTTTCCGATGGGAATTTTGTTGGAAATTGTTTCGCTGCGGGAATACATTGAAAACGAGTTTCTCGATAATAAAATTTCAAACTACAAACTCAAAAAAGAAACTATCCAGAATTCTATTTACGGAGTTGATATAGATCCCGGTGCTGTGGAAATTGCTAAACTCCGCTTCTGGCTTTCATTGGTTGTAGATGCAGAAGAACCAGAACCACTTCCTAACCTCGATTACAAAATTATGCAGGGAAATAGTTTGATAGAACTAATTTCTTATGAATCAAGCAATGATCTTAAAAGAGATAAAATGGTCATTAAACTCAAAAATCTGAAAGATGAATTATTTAGTACTACCTCCCAGACAACCAAAAAACGTAAAAGAGAAGAAATTAATAAAATTATTAAACAACTTTTTGAATATGACAGGCTAAAAGAAATCGAAAGATACAAAGATAAAATATTGGCTGTAAAATCTCAGATTAAACTATTTGAAGATAAACAAACTAATAAACAAGATGAGCTGAAGGTAAATAATTACAAGAGCAAAATTGAGGTATTGAATAACTTAACAATTCCTGTTCCTTCAGATCATTTCGAATGGCATATTAATTTTTCTGAAGTGTTTTCCCCAAAAGACGGTTTTGATATTGTGATTGCTAATCCACCTTATTTAAAAGAAAGAGAAAATGCTTCTGTTTTCAGTCCTATAAATAAGTCTGAATTAGGAAAAAAATATCATCGTGGAAAAATGGATTATTGGTTTTATTTCTTGCATAAAGCAATTAATATTTCAAAAAAGAATTCAATTATCACTTATATAACTTCTCGCTATTGGTTAAATTCTGATGGTGCAACAAATATTATAAAACATATAAAAGCAGAATTAATTTTTCTAGGTTTAGTAGATATTGGAAAATTGAAAATTTTTGATAATGTAGTTGGTCAGCATATGATTGCGAGTTATTGTAGAAGCAAAATTAAAAGTTTTTTTAAATATAAAAAATTGATTAATTCATTAGATGATATTAACTCCAAAAAAAATACAGAAAACATTATAATTTCAAGTTTAAACAATAACGATGTATTCCAAAATAACGAAATTTTATTAACCCAACAAGATTTAAATATCTCAAATAGTATTCCGCTTGCTTCAGTTTGTAAAGTATCTCAAGGTGTAGTCGAAGCACCTGATAAGTTTTCAAAAAAAATGATTAAATCAATGAGTAATTCAAAGAATCAAGTCGGTGATGGAGTTTTCGTTTTAAATAAAAGTGAATTATCTTCACTTTGTTTAAATCAAGAAGAGTCAAAAATAATCAAAAAATATTTAGATCCAAATGATGTGTCGAAATATTCGATTAGTTTTGATGAAGAGTATTTAATTTATTCTGACAAAGAAATGAAAAAAGAAATAAAAACCAATTCTAAATATAATAGAATTAAAAATCATTTAGATAAATTCAGATCCGTCATAACATCATCAAACGCTCCTTATGGTTTGCATCGACCTAGAGAACGGAAGTATTTTGACTCACCAAAAATAATATTTAAAAATATGTTTAAGGAAATCGGTTTCTGTTATGATGAAGAGAAATATTTTTTTGGATTTTCCTTTTCTTCAATTATTCAAGATGACAAAAAATATAATCTGAAATATATTCTTTCAATTTTAAACTCTAAATTTGCTCAATATTGGTTTTACAAATACGGAAAATTGAGAGGTGTTGGTGTTGATATTGGTGTAAAGAAATTAAGAAAGTTTCCTATTAAAAAGAATGAAACAAACCAACAATCCTTCATCAAAATCGTCGATCAAATACTCACCGATAAAAAAGCAGGCAAAGACACGCAAATGCTGGAAGATAAAATAGATTTAATGGTTTATAAATTATATGGTTTAACTTATGAGGAAGTGACGGTAGTTGCCCAGGGGTTTGATAAAGTATTAAACTCTTTAAATATAATCAAACATGATTATAAAAACAAAAAGCCTAAGGAAATTTATAATATGTTTTCGTAAAGTATAAACTTGATTCATGTTCTAAAAGAACTCGATCCGGGTTTCACAAAGAAATCTCTTTTTTGGAAAGTACAAACAATAATGTATTAAAAAATATTCAATAAGTAAATTTATGAATTCTAATTATAGTCATTCAAAATGATTTGAAGGTATAAAATGATAAAATTAATAACAAATAAAATGAAATATTATAAATATATTTTAATTTCAAAGAGTAAATTATTAGTATTTGTTCTATTATTATTTTGCAACTTATCATTAAATGCAAGAGTAATTCAAATGTGGGAAGATGGTGATTCCCTACGTATAGTCAATGCAGAAAAATTGGAGAAAATTTTACTAAATGCATCAGAAGATGATATTGTTGATCTTGAATCATGTATAGTTGTGGGAAAATTTAAAAATCGGGGAACTGCAAATAAAATATCAATGAACAAAAGAATAACTGGAGAAGTAATACATGGTAGTAAAAGTGATACAATATATTGTTCTATAAATGCTAAATCATGTATTTTTGAGAATAAAGTTTATTTTCAATTTATGACTTTTAAAGGTAAAGTAAACTTTGAAGAAGCTACTTTTAAAAATGATACATTTTTTTATAAAGCAAATTTTATTGGGGGTACTATTTTTTGGGGAGCAACCTTTAATAGTTATGTTAATTTTAAAAAAGCTTTATTCGATAATGAAATATATTTTTGGAATGTTACTTTTAAAGATTATACAAATTTTAGTGAGTCAATATTTAACAATTACACATGTTTTATAGATGCTAACTTTTGCGGTAATACATGCTTTGATTATACAGTATTTACAGATTATACAGATTTTAGAGGAACAATCTTTAGAAGATTTACATCATTTAATAGTGCTACTTTTAAAAATCCAACTCTATTTACAAGTTCACGTTTCGAGGAAACTATTGAATTTAATCAGATAATATTAGAAAATGGAGCTCATTTGTATTTTACAAATGCTTATTCTAAAAAAAATGCCAGTTTCATGAAGATTAATATAAAAGATTCATCTAAAATTTATTTTCAAAATTTTTATTTTACCCCAGGAAAATTTAAAATTGACTGGAAATCATTACAAGCAAATAAAATATATCACATTGGTTTTCTTCATATAATAAATAAACCTTATCCAATTAATATATATCCAATAAATAGAGATTGGAATTCTTTAAATGATAAACATAGGCTATATTCTATACTTATGGATAATTTTAAAGCACAAGGAGATTGGCCAAGTTATGATGGTTGTTATTATGAGTGGAAAACTATAGAGTTAAAAGAATTTTTTTATGATAAAAATTTATGGCAATTTTTTAAATCCTTACCATATTACATTTTTAATTTTATAAATTATCATTCATGTGATGCTGGCACAAATCCTTTTAAATTGATTATTGTTAGTTTCTTAGTTGTTTTATATTTCTCATTTATTTATTGGTTACGCGATATACCCATTAAGAAATTAAAAAATTGGTTAAAATGTATTATTTTTTCTTCTGTTACAGTATTAATAATTGTAGCTTTTAAAAATAATTTTTTAGGTATGTTACTCTTTATAGTAGTTTTAAGTATTTATGTAATAATTGGTAACGTCTCAAAAGTTGGTGTAAAATAGAAAGGCTTGCACAAGAAGTTGAGCCAACAGAAATCTCGTTGTAAAAATATCAGATAAGGAGATTTACTATGGCTCAACAGGAGAAAGATGAATTGTATGAAAAGATGGTCA
>JAUWPE010000090.1 GCA_030611765.1 Candidatus Cloacimonadota bacterium
CTCCTGTCCCAGCGTCTAATTTTTATTACCTAAAGAATCACGACTCAGCATGCAAAGATGAGTCGGGTTGAAATTATTTTGGACGTAGTCGGATTAATCGAATCGTTTGCCAATCTATCTGAAGATTATCGATCGCTCTTCGCCCTTCGCTCTTCGCCCTTCGCTCTTCACTCTTCGAGCTAGTTTCCTAAAATCCCCCAGAGCACACCTGCTGCAACTGCCGAGCCGATCACGCCGGCAACGTTCGGCGCCATTGCGTGCATAAGCAGGTAATTCGATTTATCATATTTCTGTCCCTCCTGCTGAACCACTCGTGCAGAGTCCGGCACTGCCGATACACCGGAAGCACCAATAAGCGGATTTATCTTCGTCTTAAGAAATAGATTCATAAGCTTGGCAAATAACACACCCGCAGCAGTGGCGATCGCAAAAGCAAAAGCACCCAAAACAAAAATTTTTAATGATTTATAGGTAAGGAACACACTCGCCTGTGTACTTGCACCAACTGCAATACCCAGTAAAATTGTAACAATATCAGTCAACGCATTTCGTGCTACGTTTGCAAGACGTTCAGTTACACCGGATTCTTTAAGAAGATTTCCAAGGAAAAGCATTCCGAGAAGTGCTATTGCTCGTGGAGCAATGGCAGTGGTCACTAATAAAGCGACAAGAGGAAATATTATCTTCTCGCGTTTATCCACAATGCGTGGGCTTTTCATCTTTATTACCCGCTCTTTTTGTGTGGTCAGCAGCCGCATGATCGGTGGCTGAATGATCGGCACGAGTGCCATATAGGAATATGCAGCAATAGCTATTGGACCCAAAAGATGTGGTGCGAGCTGTGAAGAAAGAAAGATAGAAGTCGGACCATCTGCACCGCCGATAATTCCAATTGCACCGGATTCAACAAGACTAAATCCAAGCAAGGTTGCACCGAAGAAGGTCGCAAAAATGCCGAATTGAGATGCAGCGCCAAGTAAAATAAGTTTGGGATTCGCAATGAGTGTGGAGAAATCAGTCATTGCTCCGATGCCGAGAAAGATCAAGGGTGGAAATATGCCTGTCTTTACACCAAAATAAATATAGCTCATGACAGAGCCCTGATCATAGACTCCGGCAAAAGTACCGGGAATATTGCCAAGTATAATTCCAAATCCAATTGGAACGAGAAGCAAGGGTTCATAACGCTTTACGATACCCAGAGTGATGAAAATCAAACCAACAACGATCATGATAAGATTGGTGTAGTGGAGGTGAGCAAAAGCAGTAGTACCCAAAAAGCTAAGAATTTCATTCATCTTTGCTTTCCTCAATTTCAACTAATAACTGATCTTCAATAACCGATTCGCCTACCTTTACATTAACCTTCTTCACCTTGCCCTTGACTGAAGCGGTAATCTCAGACTCCATCTTCATGGCTTCCAGAATGACAAGCAGGTCACCTTCATTCACTTCATCGCCCTCTTTGACCATCACATCCAAAATAACACCAGGAAGTGGAGCTTTGACATTGCCCGGACTGAGCATAGAATCTACGCTCTTTCCGCTCAACGAAGGTTGCAGAGTAAGTACTTTTTTTGGTCGCTCAAGGACTTCGTTACTCTTTCCGAATTCCGGTTCCATTTTCACCCTATATGCAATACCGTTGATCTCAACTTTTGCGTTGATCCCATCATATTCTATGACGCGTCCTTCAAACTTTTCGCCATTAACTTCCATTTTATATGTTTTCATAAGTATCCAATATTTAATCTTTTATGATTGGTGTGCTTCTTTGTATTATTGGTCTATTACCAAAACTTGCATTCGGCATCTGAAGTTTTGATGACTGCTGCCACGGGCTTATCTTTGCTCTCTTCATTGTGAGCACCATTTTGCTGTGGTTCTCTACTTCATTTTCATGGAGAAATATTGTCATGATAACTGCAGTGAGCATTTTCTGATTCAGTGGGAGAACTGGTGCTCTTGGCCGTATTTGTGAGATTGAAACGATCTTCTTTTTGAGATTAAATTCTTTCTCGGTTTTGGACTGTCTCTTATCTTTCTTTTGCAGATGCTTTAGAAGGTCTATGATCAGCGCAACCAATACAAGACTGGCGAACACGATGACCATACCTGCGAATACAATATTGCCTACTGTTGATTTTGAAGCAACATCCTCGTCCCCGGCTTCTGAAACCTCTGCGAAGCATGCAGAAGAGATCAAAACAAGAGCCAGAACAAAAAGCAGGATTCGTAATATCTTTGATTTCATTACAAAGGAATATTCCCGTGTTTTCTTGGAGGATTAGAATCCTTCTTGGAAGCGATCATTTCCATTGCCCGGATGAGTCTTCTGCGTGTTTCAGACGGTTCAAAGATATCATCAATATATCCCTTGGATGCTGCCTGATATGGTGTTGCAAACATCTTTCTGTACTCATCTTCAATATCCTTGAGATATTCTTCGGGATTTTCTGATTTTTCTGCTTCTTTACGGAAGATTATCTCAACGGCTCCTTTGGGTCCCATTACTGCGATCTCTGCTGATGGCCACGCATACACAAGGTCTGCACCCACATGTCTGCTGTTATAAACGCAATAGGCACCACCATAAGCTTTTCGTATGATCACTGTGATCCTCGGCACAGTAGCTTCTGCAATTGCATAGAGAATTTTTGCACCCTCTTTGATGATGCCACCATGCTCCTGGCTGACTCCCGGAAGGAATCCCGGCACATCTTCAAGAAAGAGAAGTGGTATATTGAAGGCATCGCAGAAACGGACAAAACGAGCACCCTTCTTTGAGGCATTGATGTCCAGACATCCTGCGAGATATTCCGGCTGATTTGCCACAATACCAATGGAATGACCATTCAGGTGTGCAAAACCGACAACAATATTAGGAGCGAAATATCGTGCTACTTCCAGGAACTTTCCATTATCAACAATACTCTTGATGATCTTAACAACATCATAAGGTTTTGAGGGGTTGTCGGGAACAATTGTATTAAGATTTTCACAAACTCTGTCAATAGGATCAGCGCAGGCGACAACAGGAGGTTCTTCAAGATTGTTATTGGGAATATACTGCATGAGATTTCGTATCAGAGAGTAGGTTTCCTCTTCTGTTTCTGTAATGAACTGCGATACACCACTCTTCTGAGCATGTACCATTGCGCCGCCAAGCATTTCGGTGGTCACGTCTTCATGAGTAACTGTTTTTACGACCTTGGGACCAGTCACGAACATGTAGCTGTTCTTTTTATTCATTATGATAAAATCTGTGATCGCAGGCGAATACACAGCACCACCTGCACAAGGTCCCACAATTGCGGATATCTGTGGAACAACACCGGAAGCCATCACATTCCTATAAAAAATATCTGCGTATCCTGCAAGAGAATCGACACCTTCCTGAATACGAGCGCCACCGGAATCATTCAGTCCGATAAGCGGAGCACCCATCTTCATTGCCATATCCATGATCTTACAGATCTTCTCGGAAACGGTTTTGGAAAGCGAGCCGCCAAAAATCGTGAAATCCTGAGCATACACGTAGACAAGACGTCCATCAATGGTTCCGCATCCGGTGACTACGCCGTCGCTTAGGAACTTCTGATCCTGCATATCAAAATCCGTGCAGCGATGAGTAACGAACATATCGAATTCTTCAAAACTGTCCGGGTCGACCAATAATTTTATTCTTTCGCGCGCAGTAAGTTTCCCTTTTTTATGCTGAACGATTATTCTCTTCTCTCCTCCACCAAGGTGAGCTTCTGCACGACCTGCTTTTAACTGTGCCAAACGTTTTTCTCTGTCCATGTATCTCCTCGCTTTTACGCTTCCATACAGAGTTCAAGCAAAACTCCGTTCGTTGATTTCGGATGAACAAAAGCAATTTTTGTGCTGTGTGCACCATTGCGGGGAACGGTATCTATCATACGAATTCCCTTTTGTTCATACTCCTGTAATGCTTTATCTATATCATCAACGCTTACTGCAAAATGGTGAATGCCAGGTCCTTTTTTCTCGAGGAATTTTGCGATTGGACTATCCTCAGCAGTAGGTTGAAGAAGTTCAATGTGACTCTCCCCAATTTGTATCATCGCCACCTCCACTTTCTGGGATGCAACAATTTCTCTGCCAAGAATAGTAAATCCAAGTTTATTATAAGTTTCTATCGCTTCATCCAGATTGGGAACAGCGATTCCGACATGATTTATTTTTTCGATCATAGCCCGACCTTTATCCTCTTTCGCTTAGATATTTTTCAGCAAGTTTGATGCCCTGCCTTACTGCTTTCATATTAAGATCAATGAATTTCTCTTTTACTCTTGCCTTTATCGCACTTTTAAGTGAGTGAATAGACACGATTTCCGTTACTTTGCACAGAAAGGTCAGTGAGATAATATTTGTGACAATTGCTGTTTTGAATTTTTTAATAGCGATCTCAGCAAATGGAATTCCGATGGCTTCTCCGTCAATCGGGTTAACTTTAATAACAGAAGAATCATAGATAAGATATCCGTTTGATTTGAGATTGCATAGAAATTTATCAGCAGCTTCCTGAGTAAGAGAAAGTAAAATATCCAGATTGACTGCACGGGGAAAATAAATCGTTTCATCGCTGATAATAACATCCGAACGGCTGGAGCCGCCGCGTGATTCCGGTCCATAACTCTGGGATTGCAAAACTTTTTTACTATCCATGATAGCTGCTTCGGAAAGTATAATACCTGCCAGTATCAATCCCTGTCCACCACTTCCGCTTAATCTAATTTCCTTTTTCACATTTACTCCTGTGATTTACTCTCTTCAGATTTCGATGACTTGTTTTCTTTTTTAGATTCATCAAATTTTTCCTGCTTTTGCAGTGACAAACTATCCACCAGTTTCTGATATTGATCGATGAATTCAGGTTTTTCAACATCGTGAAGAATTCCACGTACAATTTTTCCTGCTCTTTTTTCTTCAGGAAGTTTTTCATATGCTGCGATCGGGAGAGTATTATCTCTTTGAAGTTCAAGCATTTTGACTGCTGATGAGATATTGTTCATCTTGCCGTAGGAAACAGGACACTGGGATATCACTTCAACTACAGAACATCCTTTTTTTTGAAGCGCTTTCTCAAATATCTGGCGTGCTTCAGTGGTATGGAATGCCGTTGTACGAGCCACAAAAGAAGCCCCTGCACATTTTGCCAGCTCGCACAGATCGAAATTCGGTTCGATAGAACCATAGGGTGCTGTCGTGGCAAATTTCCCAATGGGAGTTGTGGGTGAGCACTGTCCTCCAGTCATGCCGTAGATGTTATTATTTACAATAATAATCGTGAGATTGATGTTCCTTCGTGCTGCATGAATAAAGTGGTTTCCACCAATAGCGCTCACATCGCCATCGCCTGTGATAACGATCACTTTTAGCTCTGGCTTTGCCATCTTAATTCCTGTAGCAAAGGCAATTGCTCTTCCATGAGTTGTATGCAGCGTGTTGAAATCCACATACACAGGCATTCTGCTCGAGCATCCGATACCGGATACCATCGCAATATCATCTTTTTCCAATCCCAGATTGTAAATTGCACGAAGCAGATCTCCGAGAATTATGCCATTGCCACAACCTGCGCACCATACATGTGGAAATTTTTTATCATGACGCAGATATCTATGAATTACTTTTTGCGGAATATTTTTCATGCGACCTCCGCAATCTTTCTTAATATCTCATCAGGTGTAATGACAAGTCCATTGTACTTTTGAATTCTATAAAATCGTGAATGCTGACCATACTTCGTGACCCGCTTTACTTCATTGATAAGCTGTCCTTGGTTCATTTCTGCTATGATAACTGCCCTTGTGGACTCCAGCATATTCTCGACGTCATGATCCGGGAAGGGCCAGATGGTCAAAGGACGGATAAGCCCGACCTTTATGCCTTTTTTACGGGCTTGTATGATCGCTTCTTTTGCTGAACGTGCAACAACACCAGCAGCAAAGATCGCTATTTCTGCATCATCCATATAGAAGGGTTCGATCTGAATAATGTCATCGAGATTGTCAGTGATCTTTCTCAATAACCGATCCATCATGTCATTCACTTCTTCAGGAACCTGGGTTGGAAAACCGCTTTCGTCATGAGTAAGTCCTGTTATATGAAAACGATAGCCCTCACCAAAGCTGGCAACAGGAGATATATACTTTGGATTTCTCTTATAATGCTTATACCATTCCGGCGGAACATTCGGTTTGATGCGGTGAATTATCTTCAATTTATCTTTGGGGGGAAGTACAACCGATTCCCTCATATGAGCAAGCACTTCATCCATAAGAAGGATAACCGGTGTTCGATATTTTTCAGAAAGGTTAAATGCTCTTATCGTCAGCTCATAGCACTCGAGAATTGAATCGGGATAAAGAGCAATCACAGGATGATCGCCGTGAGTTCCCCAACGTGCTTGCATAATATCACCCTGAGCAGGGCTTGTGGGCAGTCCTGTGCTTGGACCTCCACGCTGAACATTGACGATCACGCAGGGAATCTCTGTCTGCATACCAAAACCAAGGTTTTCCTGCATAAGTGAGAATCCGGGACCGCTTGTTGCAGTCATTGACTTGAGACCCGCAATACTTGCGCCAAGTACAGCAGCAATACTTCCGATCTCGTCTTCCATTTGTATAAATTTATCTCCTCTTTTGGGAAGTTCTTTTGCAAGTATTTCTGCAATTTCAGTTGAAGGAGTTATGGGATACCCTCCAAAAAACTGTACTCCAGCATCCAACGCACCAAGTGTGACTGCGGCATTTCCCTGAAGTAATATTGGCTTGCCTGCTTTCCTATCTGTTGACATTCTTTCTCCTTTCGCTCTTGGCAGCACCGGTTATTGCATAATCAGGACAAAGCATATCACAGCGTTCACAATGAATACATTTCTCCGGATTCTTCACATAAGGCGCACCATCATCTCTTCGAGCCAATGTTCCAGTAGGACAGAAAGCAACGCAAATACCACATTTCTTACACCATTCATAATAAATATGCACAGGTGTTTCTCTATAATCGCCTGCATCGTCGACCATAGAATCTTTAACTTTTACTTTTTCTATGGTGTCCGCTTCTTGAACAGACTCTTTTACAAATTTACCTTGCGAATTATCTTTCATCATAATTGTTTGTTGCAACATACAAGCTTTAAGCTTGTCAAATATTAGTACCTTTTTTATTTCTTATTTTTTTTATGAATTTATTAATTCATTTTTGTTAAAATAAAAATTATAATAAATCTAAATTTATTGACAAACTTTTTGGCTTTTTTTGGTTTCAAATAACCTAATCAAAAATAATTGAAAGGAGTAGGTATGAAAAAAGGACTATTAGTTCTCTTTCTAATCTCTATCTTCGCAGTATCTTCACTCTTTGCCAATGGTCTCAGCTTAAATAGCATAGGGCCGAGAGCTTTGGGAATGGGCGGAGCAATGGTGGGTCTTGCGGATGACCCCACTGCAATCTATTGGAATCCGGCAGGTTTAGCAGGACAGAATTCCTCACTCTATGCCTTTGGTACGGATATTATTCCCTTTGGTACTTACAAGTTTGCCACTTATGGTATCGATGCAAAAACTAAAACAAATCATTATGTTGGACCAAATCTCTTTGCGAATTACAGTATGGGTAATCTTGCCTTTGGTCTGGGTATCTTTATCCCCGCAGGTCTCGGTTCAGAATATAATGGCGATGATCTAAAACCTCTGGCGGGTAATGAATCTCTTGAATGGATGTCGAAAATCGCTGCAATAGACATTGCACCTACAATTGCATACAAAATTAACGATATGTTCTCCTTTGGCGTAGCTGGTAATATCTTCTATGGCATGTTTGATATGAAAAGACCTTCCACCTATACGGATTCTGCAGGTCTTCATGGGGTTCAATATACAGAATCTTCAACTGGTACCGGATTTGGTGTTTCCGGAGGTCTACTCTGCAAATTATCGGAAATGATCCAATTCGGTGCAAGTGCGCGTACAGAAATCAAAGTTAAAATGAGCGGTGAAGCTGAAAATGCACTCATGGTCGCTCAGGGTGGTCCTGCAACTAGTGATTTTGATCGTGATGTTGCCTGGCCTCTTTGGGCTGCATTCGGTGTAGCTGTCAAACCAATGACGAATCTTAC
>JAUWPE010000128.1 GCA_030611765.1 Candidatus Cloacimonadota bacterium
GTTTATAAAAATGATAAGAACTGGGTTCCACCCCTAATAAGCATGGAGAAAGAGAGATTTGATCCTGAAAAAGGTGCTTATTTCAAGAATGCTGAAGTCCAGTTTTTCATTGTGTATAGTGGTGAACGTTCGGTAGGAAGAATTGCTGCGCATATAAATCATACACATAATGAATTTCATAAGGACAAAGTGGGATTTTTTGGCTTTTTCGAATGTATGCCGGACTATGAAGCTGCTGAAGCGCTGTTTCGTGCTGCTTCTGATTGGCTGAAGGAGCGTGGTAGGGATATCGTTCGCGGTCCCATGAACTACTCGACTAATGATGAATGCGGTTTGCTGGTAAAAGGATTTGGTTCACCACCAGTTGTGATGATGACGTACAATCCCCAGTATTATGAGAGCTTTATCGAAAAATTCGGCTTTCATAAAGCAAAAGATCTTTATGCTTATTATATGAATATCGACGGCATGCCTGAACGTTTTGAGCGTCTCATAGAAAAGATAAAAGAGCGACGGAATTGCACCATCAGAAAGCTGCGCAAGAAGCACTTTTTGGAAGACATCGAGATAATTTTTGAAATATACAACAATGCATGGCAGTACAACTGGGGTTTCGTTCCCATGACCCGATCAGAATTGGTGTATCTCGCAAAAGAATTGAAGGATATTATTGATTTTGACCTGGCATATATTGTATATATTAAGGATAAACCAATTGCTTTTTCTTTAGCGCTTCCCGATGTAAACCAGGCACTAATAAAGGTAAGGAATGGGCGACTTTTACCCTTTGGGTGGCTCAAACTTCTCTTTGCTATGAAACAGATAGACCAGGTAAGAGTTCTCACTCTCGGGATCGTGAAGAATTATAAAAATATCGGCATCGATACTGTTTTGTATTATGAGACCATCAAAACAAGTGTAAAAAAGGGAATGCCCAGGGGTGAGATGTCATGGGTACTGGAAGATAACATTCGCATGTGTCGTCCTATAGAACGCATGGGCGGCGAAATCTATAAAACCTATCGGGTGTACGATAAGGAACTTTCCTAATCTGATGAATCGAAACAAAAAAAATTTAACCACCCGTCTTCATTTCATTACGCCGTGGCAGGCAGAGAAAATCTCCTCTTGAGAGGAGTACTCCGATTTATCGGAGGGAGGTGTGTCTCATTTGATTTTCAAAATATTTCAATCAAGAAATGCCATAAATCTTATTAATAATTAATTAAACTATAAAATTTTCACAGGTGTCATGAATTTATCCTTTCTTAACTCCATTTTTCTCATTGGGCTGGTCGCAGCAATAATTCCCATCCTTATTCATCTTTTCATTAAATACAAACCTAAAATTGTCTATTTTAGTTCTTTGCGGTTTTTGAAAGAAGTCCAGAAGAAAAAATCCCGGCTTCTTAGATTACGTGAACTCCTGCTGCTCATAACAAGAATACTGATCATAATTTTTTTCATCCTTGCTCTTGCCCGACCTGTCTTGAAAGCTCTCCTTCCGAAGAAAAGCACTTCCCATGCGCCAACTGCGATAGCTCTAATTCTGGATAATAGCTTCAGTATGAATTATCTCGAAAAAGAGAATCCTATATTCTCTGACGCCAAGCAGAAAGCTCAGGAGATACTCGAGCTTTTGAATGATAAAGACAGAGTAATGCTTGTGAGTCTTGAGCCCGCATACAATGCTGAACACGATTATTTTACAAGTCCTTCTCAATCAGTAAAAGAGCTTCCCTCAATCTCGATTTCCGACAACACTCAGGCATTACAGCAGGTGCTCGATAGCATAGAGCCCCAAATTGCGAATGCGGATATGATCAATAAAGAAATTTATTTCATCACCGACGAGCAGCGCATCCCATGGAAGGATATTCAGGATGCAAAATTGACTGCTGACCTTTTTGTGATACCTGTTGGAGAGGACAGTGTAAGGCAAAATATTAGTTCTGTAAACGCACGATATGTTCCCAAAATTTTAAGCGGAACAAATGAACCTGTAATTCAGGCAGTAATAAAAAATAATTCATCAAAACCACTTTCTGATGTTATTGTGTCTCTAATTCTGAATAATATTACCCGGGCAGAAACTGCGCTCAATTTGAATCCCTATCAATCAAAACAGCTTACCTTTGAAGTGCCCCAGCAAGGCGAACGGTTTCATTTCGGAGAGGTTCGTGTAAAAGATGAAATGCTTCCCGATGATAATGTATTTTATTTCAATTTTCCCGTGCAGAGCAAGCCGAAGATATGCGTGATCTCGTCCACACAACTGCCGACAGCCCTTTCGTCCATTCTTGATGTAATAACTCAGCAGCAGTGGGAACAGAAAACTCCGCAGGAAATAAATGAGCAGATCATCGAGAACAATCAATTATTCATATTGTATTCAATGAATGCTTTTGATGAAAAATTACGTTTCTATGCAGATGATATTTTGCAGAAAGGTAAGGCAATTTTTCTTATACCAGATGAGCACGCATACCAAAGAAGTGGCTTGCAGGAATGGCTTATTGAACACGATATCCATTTTCTGAATATTGAGGAAGAGCTCTCAACTATTGATTTTGTCAATCGTGCTCACCCGATCTGCACAGTGATTACTGAGGAGCATTTCCAGTCGGCAGATATATCCAGGATGTGGAAAGTGGACGCACCTGATTTTGTTCCGCTCCTTTCTTCAGACAAAGGCAATCCCGTGCTTCTGATCAAAGATAATTTGCTGCTTTCTGCAATTGATCTCACGGAGTCCTGGAGCAATATAATTTATCAGACTGTTTTCCCAGTTCTTTTTTATAATATTGGATACTACTTGGGGGATGCATCTTCAGAGATCACTCACTACACTGTTGGCAATAAGCCGGCTGGAGGTCTTGAATTGGAAGGAGAGTTTACCTGCCAGATGCCGGATGGAGAGATCGTACCGTTGACCTTTACCGGGAATAGAGGTACATTCACGCAAACCGACCGGCAGGGGCATTACTTTATTTATGATGACTCCGGGCTTGTGAAAGTGCTCTCCTTTAATGCACCAAGAGAGGAAAGCGACCTCTCACTATTAAGTTCTGCACAGAAAGAACAGATAATGAAAGATAACAGTAACATACACTTCCTCGCTGCTGAAAATTGGAAAGATGAAATATTAACATCGCGCTATGGGTACGAATTTTGGAAGCAGTTTTTATGGGTCGTGCTGGCACTTTTGATCATTGAAATGTTGCTGGCATACTCCGGAAAGAGTATCATTAAAAAATGAATCCAAGAAAATATTTAGCGCCGGAAGTTGCAGCCAAACTTGATCGTTTCGAGCTTCGGGCACGTTTGATAGTCGAGGGTTTCATCACCGGACTGCACAAATCTCCCTATCACGGATTCAGTGTGGAATTCCTCGAACACCGCGAGTACCTGCCGGGCGATTCTATCAAGCATATTGATTGGAAAGTGTACGGAAAAACTGACAGATATTACATCAAAAAATATGAGGAAGAAACGAACCTGAAGGCATACATTCTGCTGGATTGTAGCAACTCGATGAGTTTCAGCTCTCAGAAAATTTCAAAATTGGAGTATGGGAAAACTCTTGCTTCTGCCCTTACTTATTTGATGATACGGCAAAAAGACGGTGTAGGGCTTTTAACCTTTTCTGAAAAAATTCATTCTTATATTCCTCCACGCTCCACATCCGTACATCTCAACACCATTTTTAAAGAACTCGATAAAACACAGGCACGCTCAACAACGAACACACCCGATGTGCTGCATAATCTGGCTGACAGAATAAAAAAGAGGGGCTTAATAATTCTCATTACAGACCTGCTGGATGATCCCGAAAAAGTCATGCTCGGCTTGCAGCATTTTCGGCACGAGAAGCATGAAGTAGTGCTTTTCCATCTTCTTGATAAGGAAGAGATCGATTTTTCCTATAATAAGAAGACGCGATTTATTGATATGGAAACAGGAGAGGAGATCATTACCCAGCCGTGGGAGATAAAGAAGAATTATCAAAAGAAGATCGAGGAGATGAAGGCATATTTTTCTTCAAGGTGCCATACTTATTACATTGATTATGTGCCGATTACGACTTCCACTCCTTACGATAAAGTACTTTTTGCATATCTGATAAAGCGGCAGAAATTGTTGTAATCTAATGAGCAGTAATGTAGCTCTCCATGATAGTAACATTAAAAACCGTTGTCATTCTGAGCGAAACGAAGTGGAGAATGCCGGGAATACCCACTGCCAGCCGAGTTCTTTACTCGCATTTGGATACTTTTTTGATAAAGCATAAGGTAAGAATACTATCCCAAAACCATCTCTTATATCTTCAGTATGTATTATTTTTACTTTTCCCAATTGCGTTTTTAATGGAGATTTTAGAGATAATGACAACATTGTCTTTCTGTCTTTTTCACCCTTTCCACTTCTAACTATAATTAGCCACGAAAACACACAAAAGGACACAAAAATTATTTTTGTTATTTTTCATTTTTTTCGTGTGCTTTCGTGGCTCATCTATGATTAATTTATCAATATCTTGTATCCGCAGACGAAGGGCTTCCATCAATCTCAAACCAGAACCGTAAAGCAAATTTGCAATAAGCCGGTTTGTCTCTTTTAAGTAAAAGAAAATCTTTTCTATTTCTTCTCGTGAAAAAACAACTGGAATGTGTCTATGTCTTTTGTCTGAAACAGTATTTTTGATGAATTCCAGCTCTTTTTTCAGAACGTTTTTATACAAAAACAGAAGAGCGGATAATGCTTGATTTTGTGTTTACCCCGTTGGATATTATCCTATGGGGTAGATGCAGAAACCTTTCTATCAACTGCTAAATAAGTAAGAAATTCTTTTACTTCTTCTTCACTCATATTTTTAGGATGTTGTTTGTTATGAAATAGAATAAATTTCTTAATCTTTACCCCATTAGATAATATTTGAAGTTACTTGTATACCCAACATAAAATAGTTTATCTTCTTCACTTTGTAAAATATAGATATAATACCACATCTTAATTCTTGTTGTATCTAACGGGGCAAGTAAGTTTCTTCTGTGCGGATATCGTAATGTCTTAACCGTATCTGATTTCTAACCATATCTAATAACTTAGTTTTTGACACAATTCCTCCATTTTAAATTTTTTCTTGACAGCACTTATTCATCTTTTAATAAAAGTTCAAATGATAAGCAATGTAACAAATCCTGTTAAAAGCAGCACTCTGCCAGCTGGCGGACCTAACGGGATAAATAAATTAGTAATGGAAAATACAATGCAAGGTTTTTATAAAACGAATGCAGTATTTATACATTCATATATTTTTATCCGTCAGTTGACGGATTGCATTGTAGTGAGATGTTAACTAATATGATAAGAAGGTTAGACTGCAGAAGTCAGTATAATTAATAGTTAAATGCTAATTTGAAAAATGAAAAAATTGCCTACAGACCTTCAAATTATTAAAGCCATATACAATATGTATTACAATAATTTTATTAACTACGATAAAAGAGAAAACAAAACACGATCTTCGAAAATGTATGTTCCAATTGATATTGAAATCATATCCAAGAAATTTAAAGTTGATCCAGACCTAATATTTGGACGGCTGTATTATCATTTAGAAAACAAATTCGGCTATACAAATGATGATGGTTCAAAAGTGCATTTTTTCACTTTAAAGGCTGGTTCGGATAAACACTGTGTGCATTTTCCCTATTTAGCATCTGTGCTTGCTACAATGAAAAGCGAAAATAGAAAATTCTTGATTGTAACACTAGTATCTATTGTAGCTTTGATTTTATCTCTAATTGCTATTTTCATAAAGTGAGCATTTAATATGTTCTTTCACCGGAGAG
>JAUWPE010000051.1 GCA_030611765.1 Candidatus Cloacimonadota bacterium
TTATTTTCATCGACCAAGCCCATATAATAGGTTTTGTGTTTGTAAATATCTCCCACAATGAGGTCAACATAGGCATTGTTGCCAAGCACAATTTTATTGAAAATTTCGATGCTTTCTTTTGCGAAATCCCGAGCTTCGATAGCTATTTTCAGGAATTCCAGTCTTTTTTCTTCAGTTAATCCCTTTGAAACTCCGCCGGGAAGCCCCCCGACCGGATGGATGATCCTTCCTGAAAGGTAGGTGACGATATTTCTTATCTCTCTGCGTGTTTTGATGACACGGGTTCCGATCTCCAGACCAACCTTTGCGATAACACCGAGAATGTTGCGTTCCTTTTTGGGAGCAGAAGGCGTAACCACAAAATCGGGTCCGCCAAGAAAGAAAAAGTGCAGCATGTGGTCTTCAAAGATGTAGGAATCATACACAAGCTGGCGCAATTTCTTTGCTGTTTCAGTGGGCTGAACATTATACACTGCATCCACAGTTTTTGTAGAAGCCATGTGATGAGCCATAGGGCACACACCGCAAATACGAGGTGTGATGCGGGGAAGTTCTTCTACAGGTCGGTCGATGCAGAATTGCTCAAATCCCCTCAGCTCGGGAATCTGCAGATATGCATTTTCGACATTGCCGCTGTCGTCCAAAAATATTTCTATTTTACCATGACCTTCCAGTCTGGTAATAGGATCTATAGTAACTTTTGTACCCATGATAGATTATTTCTCCTCTTTTGAGTCGGTCATAATTTTTCTGCGAAAATAGGATTTCGCAAGAGAGAATCGGTAGAATGTGCCGGCAGGATCGACTATCTGATCGAGGAGTTTCTGAACATCAGCTTCACTCATGTCCTCCTCGTCTTCGAGTCCGACTACTGAAGCCAGCGCAGCGACCATTTTTGCGCCGACATCATGCACCTCTGAAGGATGTCCGTAACAGCCCCGGCACGGCATGTTAGCTGCAATACAGCGACCGTCATTCTCGCCGTTACAACCCGAGCGTGTGACAGGTCCCATACAGATGATCCCTTGAGCAAGGAAGCATTTTTCGGGATCGACTTCTACTAATGAGACACGATTTATTTTATCTATAGA
The DNA here is from genome assembly GCA_030611765.1 of Candidatus Cloacimonadota bacterium. Taxonomy (GTDB): domain Bacteria; phylum Cloacimonadota; class Cloacimonadia; order JGIOTU-2; family JGIOTU-2; genus Celaenobacter. The sequence goes on from JAUWPE010000051.1 coordinate 1,092, forward strand.
TAGCTTTTCAGGTTTTGAATCATTTCTGGAGCATACTTCGCAAAGTGCCTTGTTGGGTGCAAGCACTGTTCCTTTTGTAGGAAGATCTCCGGACAAAATTGTGGTAATAGCCTGCATAGTGAGGTAAGGAGCAGGGGAACAGCCGGGAAGATAGTAGTCCACATCAATGACCTGATCCGTAGTTTTCACAGTATTGTGGAATCTGGGAAGATACAGTTCACCTTCCGGAACTTCCGAAACCTCTTGAGGAACTACACCGTCCGGGTTATCAACAGAAGGACATTTGCCGCCATAGGAAGACGCAAAAATCGATTCTCTGTCCCAGAAATTTGCCAGCCCGGGAATACCGCCAAGCTGTGAACATGCACCAAAAGATACGATGAGCTGCGACTTTTTACGAAGAAGTTTTGACATTTCTTCCTGTTCGCTGGTTCTGATCGCTCCATTGATGAAGCACACTGTAATCTCATTATCCTGCATATTTTTCACATCTTCAGTTTTGAAATCCATGGCACAGGGCCAGAATACTATATCGATCAGTTCTGCAACTTTCAATATGTCTTCATGCAGATCGATGATCGCTTCTTCACATCCACCGCAGGATGCGCACCAATAAAAGGCAATTTTCGGCTTTGCCATTAAACCTCCAAATTTTTAACCACGAATTAACACTAATTTTCTCAAATTATAAAACTATACTTCAATGTTACGAGCTCTGGGAAAGAAATTTTATTGCTTTCTTCGTCGAATTTTTCGTGTTCATTCGAGTTAACCCTGTTAAATCCCTCCGGGAAAATCGGAGATTATATTTAACAGGGTAAATCCGTGGTTTCTTATCTTAACGTACCTTGATAATTTGTTGTATATTGACGTTTTTTTATCGCTTCTGGTGTATAATCAGGAAGAATCATTGGCGAAATGTGTGTTCTTGCTATACCGATCTTTTCAACTTCTTTGTCATATTCAGTGATATGAGAGAGGGTTAGTGTGCCAATTTTTGCTTTCTTCGCATACTGTGCAGCATAGATACCTGCGCGACGTCCGAACACAATAATATCAAGCTGGGAATTCCCCATCAAACGATTACGACCATGAATGCCGCCGGAAGCTTCACCTGCCACAAAAAGACCTTTCACACTGGTTTCACAATGATCATTTATATCAATTCCACCATTTTGATAATGAAGTGTGGGAAATACAAGAATGGGATCTTTGGTTATATCTACATCAAAACGCCCAAACTGACGAAGCATAGCCGGCAGATTTTTCTTAATTGTACCGGGTCCGCTCAATTTTTCAATTAATGGGGAGTCAAGCCAGATACCGACCTGTCCGCCGGATGTATCGATACCCATACCACGTTCTGTACATTCGCGGATGAAAGCGGATGCTTCAATATCACGGGGTTCAAGCGGATGAACAAATAAGTCACCATTGCTATTTACCGGTTGTGCACCAAGCCCGCGAATCTTTTCAGTACAAAGAAATCCAAGGATTTGTGGAGGATACACAGCACCGGTTGGGTGATACTGGACAGAATCCATATATAGAAGATTAGCTCCGGCACGATAAGCGATCACCAGTCCGTCTGCGGTCGCTCCATAGTGATTGGTGGTCTCGTATCCCATTATATGAAGGCGTCCAAAACCACCTGTTGCAATAATGGTTGCCTTTGCTTTTACTGTAAAATAATTTTTATTTTCAAGATGGTAAAGCACTGCGCCTGCGACGTTTCCTTTATCGTCTTTGATAAGTTCCACTACAGGTTGATGCTCGAGTATCTTTATTTTGTCAGGGCGGTTCAGAACTTCGTCACGAATGGTTCGGCAGATCGCTGCACCTGTGTAGTCACGGGCGGAATGCATACGTGGACGGCAGGTTCCACCGCCGGGTTTTGTGAGCATTGTATTGTCTTCATTCCTGTCGAACATGACACCCAAGTCCTGAAGCCATTGTATCGCATCAGGTGCTTCCGAAACCAGCGCTTTTACCAGATCCGGCTTATTATCAAAGTGCCCGCCGCCAATCACATCGAGGTAATGTAGCACAGGATTATCATCGGGACGAACCGCTGCCTGAATTCCGCCTTGAGCCATCATCGAGTTGGAATCTCCAATTCTCAATTTTGTGACAAGAAGGACATCAGCTCCGTTTTCTGCTGCAAGAAGCGATGCAGAGAATCCCGCAGAACCGGCTCCAATGACAAGTACGTCAGTTTCATAGTCCGGGTGTTTCAGATCGAAATAATCCGGCTTGATCCTTGAGTATGCTTCGAGTTCATCGACAACCTCGGTTGTGATGTTGACGCCCTTATTCGGGCCGATACGCACTTTCTTACGGGCATCTTTTTTATAGTCAGGATGAAAATTATCAAGTACTTCCTGCCGTTCTTCCGCAGACATCATCGGGAAGATCGCCTTGCCTGAACGTGCAAGTTTCAATCGCTCGGGTCGTGTTTTTTCGACCTTTCTGATCGATTTGTGCATATATTCTGGATACATATCTATTCTCCTAAACTTTTTAAAATTTATACTGTTTTAATATCGCGATCATAGTATTGCTTTTTTATAGTTTCTGTATCTGATTTGGTAAGTTTTTGAAGCTTTTTTTCATAAAGACCTTCTGCGATTTCTTTGACTCGAGCTTCGAGGTCCGGGCTATTTGGAAGAAGATACTTCCCTGTGAGACGACGTGCAAGAATAGCAGCATTGTACTGCACGATCTCTGCGGGGCAACGCAGTGCGCACAATCCGCAACGGATACAGTCAAAAGAAAGGTCAGCTGCTTTTGCGATATCGCCGCGAATAAGTGCCTGCACATAGTCCATCACTTCAATATCTTGAGGGCAGATCTTTGTACAGGTATTACATCCCACGCATCTGAACAGGATTGGATAAATGGTTTTGAAAGCTTCGATATCAGGATCGAGTTTATTGATATCGTATATTGGTTTTTCCGCAGGAACAAAAGGTATCTGTGCAATGTTCATGCCGTCTGTTACAACAGTCTGGCATGCGAGACCTGCCTGCAATTTGTAGTCGCCCTTTTCTCTGTACAGGGTTGCACAGGCGCCGCAAAAACCTTCTCGGCAGCCGACACCGACAGTAAGCTGGAAGCCGGCATACTCCAATGCACTGATTATGGTTGATCCTTCGGGCACATCAAAACCTTCCCCTAAAATATATACTTTCACCATGGGAACATTCTTAGGCATTATGATTCCTCCTAATATTATTAAAATTTAATGAAAACGGGAACTTTTCACTTTTCATTTTGCATTCATTCACAGTTAATTTTTGGAATAGGACCCAATTTTTTGATCTGGTCTGTAAATTCTACCATAGTATTGGCGAATTTTTTTCCTTCGCTTGCTGAGATCCATTCAAGGCGAAGACGATTGGTATTCAGACCTAGTTGTTTCAATACTTTTTTGAGTAAAATTATTCTTCTTTTTGTTTTATAATTTCCGCTTTGATAATGACAGTCACCAGGATGACATCCGCCTATGAATACACCGTCACATCCTTTGCTGAAGGCAAGAAGTATATGCTGCGGATCCACCCGTGATGAGCATAATGTTTTTATGACCACACCGTTTGGCGGATATTTCATTCGTGATGTGCCGGCAAGGTCTGCGCCGGAATACGTACACCATTTACATAAGAAACAGACAATCTTTGGTTCAAAATCTTTCATTAGATTTCCTACCCCACATGTATATTGGACGAGCTTATTTACCGCTCGCAATTATCTTGATCATATTATCAATCTGGTCATCAGTAAGGTTTTTCTGCTGTGCAGCGCCGGATGGACATGCACTGATACATGCGCCACAACCCTCACAGAGTATTTCATTAACTTCTACAACTTTGGAAACTTCATTTAGTTCACGAGCGCCATAGGGACAGGTTCCCACACAGATCGCACAGCCCGAACACAGGTCTTCATCCACAGAAGCTATAATTGGTGAGTGATAGATTTTGTCGCTGGAAAGCAGAATAAGAGCTTTGGCGGCAGCTCCCGATGCCTGGGATACAGAGTCAGGAATATCACGTGGTCCCTGTGAAGTCCCTGCAAGATAAAATCCGGCTTGCAGACTTTCTACAGGACGAAGTTTGGGATGGGCTTCAGAAAGGAATCCCTTGTCATCTGTATTGATCTTCAACCTCTTCACGAGATCATGAGAGCCCTCACTCGGCACGATTCCCATTGCAAGGACAACAAGGTCGGCTTTTACTTCAATCTTTTTGTTACTGAGCGTGTCCATTCCTATGACGATCATCTTATCGCCTTCTTTATATATCTTAGCGACTTTACCGCGAATATATAGGATACCTTCTTCGGACACTGCCTGCTGGACAAATTCCTCGTAACGTTTACCTCCTGCTCGAATATCAATATAAAAGATATATGGCTGTCCGTTGTGGACCTTGTGTTTATAGAGTTTGGCGTGTTTGAGCGTGTACATACAGCATATCTTCGAACAATAGGAGAGATGATGTTCAGGATCACGCGAGCCGGAGCATTGAACGAAGACGATCTCTTTGGGAACCTTGCCGTCAGAGGGTCGATATATTTCACCGCCTGTAGGGCCGGTCGCTGATAGAATTCGTTCGAATTGCAAACTAGTGATCACATCAGGATATTTTCCATAACCGTATTCTGGAATATTTTCAACAGGATAAAGGTCAAAACCGGTTGCCAGAATCACTGCTCCAACTTCTTCTTCTATGATCGTATCTGTTGCATCATAATTTATTGCTTCAGCAATACATTTTTCACGGCATTTTCCGCATGCAATAGGTTCGAGACCAAGGCAGTTTTCCACATCGAGTGTATAGGTTGCCGGAATTGCCTGAGGAAAGGGAATATATATTGCCTTTCTCCACGAAAGTCCTTCATCCTGTTCGCTTGGAACGAGTACCGGACATACTTCTGTGCAGTCGTCGCAGAGATTGCATTTAGCAGGATCAACATACAGAGCTTCTTGCTTGATCTTTACATTGAAATTTCCAACATATCCATCGATACTTTCTACTTCGCTATTCACATAGAGTTTGATATTTTTATGTTTACTGAGAGCAACCATTTTCGGAGTGAGAATACACTGTGAGCAGTCAAGAGTGGGAAAGGTTTCAGAAAGCTGGATCATGTGCCCCCCAATTGATGGCTTTTTTTCAACCATAATAACTTGGAAACCTGCATCTGCGATATCGAGGGCTGCCTGAATGCCTGCAATGCCGCCACCTATAACAAGGGCTTTCTTTGTGACCGGTGCAGAAACCGGGTATAGAGATTCATTCAGCTTAAGTTTTTCAATAGCTGTTTTGATAATAAGTTTCGCCTTATGTGTTGCTTGTTCGATATCTGTATGAACCCAGCTGCATTGCTCGCGAATATTTGCGATTTCCATTTGATATTCATTAAGGCCGGATTCCTTTAGCACAGTTTGGAATGTCGATTCATGCAAAGTGGGAGAACAGGCAGCAACGACAACACCATCCAATTTTCTTTCATGAATTGCATCTTTTATATGATTCTGTCCGGGATCGGAGCACATGAACATATAGTTTTCTATATAGGCAACACCCGGATAGTCTGCCAGTTCTTCAGTGAGCCGGTCGACATCAACTGTATCTTTTATGTTTATTCCGCAATGGCAGATAAAAACGCCGATTTTTTTCATTATAGTCCTCTATATTAGACCTTTTTCTTTTAACAAGGGCACGGGATCGATATAATGCAATTTTTTCCAATCCTTATTCCATTTAAGTCCAAGAGCAATAGCCATTAGTTCGGTAAAATAGAAAACAGGCATAGTTGAAAATTCCAAAAATTCTTCAGATGTTTCCTTTTGTCGCTGGTCGAGGTTAAACGCACACAGTGGGCAGCTTGTGATAAGTGCTTCACATCCTGCATTGCGAGCAGAATTTATTATTTCATAGGTTCTCTTGACCGTAACATCTTTTTCAATAATAGTTTGATATGCGCCGCAGCATTCCAGCCGGTAGGGAAATACAACACCTTCGCCACCAAGTGTATCCACAAGTTCTTCCATTATTGTTGGATCTTCAAAATCATCTATGGCAAGTTCCTTGGGACGTACAAGAAGGCATCCGTAATAAGCACCTATCTTCAGGTCTGTTAACGGCTTTGTAACCTTGTTCTTGATTTCCTCAAAGGTTATCCTGTCTTTAAGAATGCTGAGAAGATGAACCACATCGGTCGTTCCCTTGAACTTTGAATCTTCTTTATACATAAAGTCGTTGACTTTGCGCAGATTTTCTTCATCATTAAGAATGAATTCCTTTGCCCTTTTCAGTGTGTTGTAGCACATACTGCACAGGGTAATAAGTTCATCATATCCCTGATTTTCAGCACGAAGCAGGTTTCTGATCGAAGCAAGCTGGAGCATTAGATCATCAGTCGTCATCGAGAACACAGTACCGCAGCAGATCCAGTTTTCCATTTCTTCGAGAGGATGTCCGAGAACTTCCATGACCTGCATGGCAGAATCTTCAAAATGCTTGGCATTTGTCTTCAAGGTGCAGCCCGGGAAATATCCTGATTTCATACTATATTCCTTTTAAATTTCATATTAATAGAAGTCAGAAGACAGGAGAAGATAATGAGGTATGAAATGAAAAACTTCTTGCTGGTTTACTATCATTCTGATTTCTGTATTCTGTCTTCTCACAAATTTATCCTGTTAACTTACGAAACGCACTGACCAATGCAATTGGCGGGAGGTCTTTGAGTTCTTTTGATTTAATATCTTCAGGTTTAAGAGTGCCCTCGCGCTGACGAAGATTGATGGTGCGAAGTGCTTCCATAACTTTTGCGACCTCGATACCTTTTGGACATCGTGTCGAGCACTGCAGGCATGTAGAGCATATCCAGATAGTTTTTGAATTAAGTATTTCATCGACAGAACCAAGTTGAAGAAGGCGAATGACCTGGTTGGGGGAGTAGTCCATGTAATCTGTGACAGGGCAGCCGGAAGAGCAGATCCCGCACTGGTAACAGTCAAAAACATTTTGTCCTGAGATTTCTTCTATTTTATCAACAAGAAAATTTTTTATTTTTTCGCGAGTGATCTTTAAACTCATTCTTGTTCCTTATTATAATCATAACCTGCCTGAAATGCTCTCATGTTCAGTTCGGTAAATTTTCTGGGCACGGAATCTGCGATAGCTTCCTGCATTGCTTTTGGGGAGACGATTTTTGCCTGTTTTGCGGCGAATCCCAGCATAACAATGTTTGCAACGATCTTTTTGCCAAGTTCCTCAGCGAGACGCGTTGCCGGTATTCCTTTTGCAATAATATCTTTGTGACATTGTAACTTTTCAACGAGATCGATATCATATAAAAGGATGCCGCCTTTTTTTAAAATTGGTAGAAAAGTATCATATCCTTCCTGAGACATGGCAATGAGCACATCGGCAGTATCAACAAGCGGATATTCAACATTATCGGATGAAATAACTACCTGCGAGCTACAAGCGCCACCACGTGCTTCCGGTCCGTATGCCTGTGTCATAGAAGAGTGTTGCTGGTCATATATTGAAGCTGCTTTTCCAAGAATGAAGGCAGAGAGGATAATACCCTGTCCGCCAAATCCTGATATTTTAACTCTGAGTTCACTCATGTATTGCTCCCGATAATCTACGAATCTCTACTTGATGTATATTTTCTAATTGTTTTGTGAGGAATTTTTCTGGAATTGCTTTGCATTTCTTCCCAGTTTGAAAACTTTTCTAGCTGAGATTTAATACCAGCTTGGACATTTTCCCAGAAAGTTGGACTGTCTTCATTTACAAATTCACCGCATACAATCTCATTATCCATAGTAAGAGGTATCTGTGTTGGGTCAGCTTCATGGTCTATTATGGAACGGGTTTGGAATTCTTTGAGCAGATCAAGCCCTGTCCCGCCTCCATTTTTTCTGGCAAAAACCGTAGCACAAGGAGAAACGATCTCGATGAAACAGAATCCCTTTTTGTTTGCAGCTGTAGCAATGGAGTCTGTCAAACGGCGCGCATGCATCGTTGTCCAACGTGCTACGTAACTCGCACCGGATGCTGCAGCAATACCAACCAGATTGAAGGGCATCTCATAGTTGCCAAAGGGTGCGGTAGAACTGTATGCTCCCAAAGGAGTAGTGGGGGCATTTTGTCCGCCTGTCATACCATAAATAAAATTATTCACACAGATTACATTAATATCAACATTCCTTCGGGCAGCATGGATGAGATGATTTCCACCGATTGCAAAAAGGTCTCCATCACCGGAAAAAACAAACACCGTTAAATCCCTGTTTGCGAGCTTCAGACCTGTCGCAAAGGGTATCGCTCTTCCGTGTGTCGTGTGATAAGAATCAAGCCGAACATAGCCGGCAACTCGACCGGTACAGCCAATGCCTGAGACTATTGCTGTTTTATCATAAGATACACCTGCTTTTTTCAAACCTTCCACAAAGGCTGTCACTGCCGAACCAAGCCCGCATCCGGAACACCAGATATGAGGCATTCTATCCATCCTCAGGAGATCTTCCATTGGATGCGTTTTTTCTTGTAATTGAGCTGTATTATTTGCCATGTGCGACCTCTTCAATTGCGTGTAGCACGTCTTCAAATTTATGTATGGCTCCACCTGGATGGGGAACGAGTTTGACAATAGAATCATTATGTGCACATCGTTCCACTTCGAGTGATATCTGTCCGAGATTCATTTCCGGAACTACAAAACCGGCAACTTTTTCAGAGAGCTTGCGAATTTTCTCTTCAGGGAAGGGCCATACTGTTTTTAGGCGTAAATAACCGACTTTTATTCCCTTTTTCTTTGCCATGGTGATCGCAGGAAGCACGGTGCGTGAAGTAATTCCATAGGAAATGACAATCACATCTGCACCCTCGATGTCATACTCCTCAGTAAGAGAAATATCATCAATATGATTTTTGATCTTGTTCACAAGGCGGGGTACAAGCTCGTTCTGGCATTCAAACGTCATGTCCGGATAGCCCCGTTTGTCATGGGTTAGTCCTGTAGTATGATAGCGGTATCCATCCCCGGCTTTTGCAAAATCTGGTATGAGATCTTTGCCGTAATCGTAAGGGAGGTAATCTTCCGTTTTTTTATTTGTATATTTTCTGTTTATGATCTCAAGTTCTTCAACTGGAGGAATGACAACTTTCTCAGTCATGTGTCCGACAAGGGCATCTGCCATAATAAATACAGGCAATCTGTATTTCTCTGAAAAATTGAATGCGGTTACTGTCAGATCGAAGAATTCCTGAGGGGAATTGGGTACAAGAGAAATACTTCCGTAGTCACCATGCGAACCCCACCTAGCCTGCATCATGTCGGATTGTGCCCAGGAGGTTGGAAGCCCGGTAGAAGGTCCACCTCTTTGAACATTCACCACAACGCAGGGAGCTTCCATCATCATGCCAAGCCCGATATTCTCGGTCATGAGCGAGATGCCTGGTCCGGATGTTGCTGTCATGGATTTCACGCCAGCCCATGAAGCACCGAGAATGCCTGCCATAGATGCGATTTCATCTTCATATTGTATAAATACTCCTTGAAGAAGGGGGAGACGATATGCCATTCGTTCTGCAATTTCGGATGCTGGAGTAATGGGATAACCGCCAAAGAAACGGCAGCCGGCAGCAAGTGCACCTTCTGCACAAGCGATATCGCCCTGCATGAAAAATTCACCGTGTAATCGTGATTTCTGAAACACTACTCCTCCTTCTCGGTTACAAATATTGCAAAATCAGGACAGATCATTTCACATAAGCCACAAAAAGTACACATATCCGGTTTCGCTACAATTGGAGGATGATATCCCTTTTTGTTAAAATCCTTGGAAAGTTCAAGTACGTCTCTCGGACAGTACTCGATACAGAAGGAGCATCCCTTACATCTGTCATTTATGATGTGGATCTCTCCGCATATTGTTTTGGGTTTTTCTTTCCCAAATGGTTTTTCCCAAAATCTCATTCAAAACTCCTTGGAATTGAAACGTGAAATTTGAAATTTGAAACTTGAAACTTGAAAAGTGAAATATTTTGCCTGGAGTCTTTTATCAAATTTCATCAAAACTTCTTTCATATTTAAATATATAAATGAATTCACTCTAAAAAGCCAGATTTATTAAACCGAGAAACCGTTAAAATGGTTAATAAGATGATAGCGACTTTCAACCGATTCACCTGTCCCGTTAAATCTTTACTCATTTAACTGGGATCGGTTTCCAAATATGAGAATTTTTCTAACATATTTCTAATCATAACCCTTTAGAGCAAATTCATAAATAATTGGATAATTGAAAATATATATTCCGACATCATATTAATTTCAAGTATCAAGTTTCCTTTTTATACTTCTTTAAACCTTCTTTATATATATCATTTCCATAAATATCATTCGCGACAATACATGGAAAATCCTCGACTTTGAGTTCCCGGATTGCTTCTGTACCGAGATCGTCATAGGCAATTACTTTTGCTTTTTTTATTGATTTTGCAACAACCACTGCAGCTCCACCAATCGCAGCGAGATATACTGCCTTGTTCTTTTTCATGGAATCAATAACATCTTGATTTCGAGGTCCTTTGCCGATCATGCCTTTAAGTCCGACATCCATGAGCGTAGGAGCATAAGGGTCCATTCTGTAACTCGTTGTAGGACCTGCAGAGCCGATCGGTTTTCCTGGCGGAGCAGGAGCCGGACCGACATAATATATTATTTGTCCTTTGATATCAAAGGGAAGGTCTTTTCCTGCTTCGACAAGCTCGACCAGGCGTTTGTGTGCAGCATCTCTACCTGTATAGATCGTTCCGCTGATGAGCACTTTATCACCAATAGAAAGTTTGGAAACATCTTCATCAGTAAAAGGAGTTGTTAATCGTATTGTTTGTGCCATGTGTGCTCCTTCCTAAATGACTGCGCTTTTGTGTCGTGCAGCATGACATTGAATGTTCACTGCAACTGGCATCGAGGCAATATGGCAGGGTTTGTACATGATGGACACGCCAAGAGCAGTTGTTCTGCCTCCGAATCCCTGGGGACCGATTCCAAGCTTGTTCACTTTTTCCAGAATTTCTTTTTCTATCTTTGCCCATTTTTCTTCAGGATGAGATTCATTAAGAGGACGGAGAAGTGCTTTTTTTGCAAGAAGTGCACTCTGCTCGAAGTTACCGCCAAGACCAACACCGACAACGATTGGAGGGCAGGGATTTCCACCGGAACGGCTGACGCGGTCAACTACAAAATCAACTACGCCTTCGATGCCATCAGCAGCTTTCATCATTTTGATCTCGCTCATATTTTCTGAGCCGCCGCCTTTTGGTGCGACAGTGATCTTGATATGTTCACCCGGAACAATATCGGTATAAATGAGAGCTGGCGTATTGTCTTTTGTGTTCACGCGATCAATGATCGGATCATCAACAATGGATTTTCTGAGATAGCCATCTTTGTAACCTTGGCGAACACCTTCATTGATGGCTTCATAGAAGTCCCCACCGACAAGATGAACATCCTGTCCGAGCTCAACAAAAATGACTGCTACACCAGTATCCTGGCATGAGGGCATTTTTTCTTTTGCAGCAAGTTCATAGTTTTCCAGAATGATGGAAAGCACTTCTTTTGCTGTTGTGGATTCTTCTTTCTCGTAGAATTCCTTGATCTTGTTCAGGACATCTTCGCCAATGTAATAATTGGCATCAATACACAGTTTTTTTACAACTGGAATGATTTCTTTTACATTGATTTCTCTCACGAATTCTCCTATATAATTTTAATCACACGTCTTCACTCCGTTACGCCGTTGCAGGCGAAAGGCACCAGTCTTCGTTCCACTACGCCTTGGCAAGCTAAAAGCACGAAAATGGTATTTAAAAAAAATATTCTATAAGACTTCATTTTAATAATTTCGTATATTTTTTGGTTCATAATATTATTCTATCAATAGTCGCTTTTGGATAAGATGAAAAGTTCACTAATAAGCCCAATTTTAACATGGTTGCTTTGAGATAATTTAAGAGTTGAGCTCTATAAATATCAGAAATTTTAGTTACTGCTTTTATTTCAATAATAATTGAATAGAAGCATATAAAATCTGCTCTATAAGTTTGGTTTAATGGAATGTTTTTATAACTTATCCTTATATCTACTTGGCTTTTAAATGGAATTTTTCTTAGAGTAAACTCTTTTTCTAAACATTCTTGATATACTGCTTCCAAAAATCCTGAACCCATTTTTCCATATACTTCAAAAATTGCACCCTGAATTGCATAACTTTTTTCTTTGAAAATAATTTTTTCG
>JAUWPE010000124.1 GCA_030611765.1 Candidatus Cloacimonadota bacterium
GCAACTTGCTTAGTGCATTCAGTAGCTTCGTTCAAAAGATCATCAGCAGCAATGAGTTCATCGATACCTTTTCCAATTGCTTCTTCCAAAGTATAGCCAAACATATCAGTGAATGCATTATTAACCTGTAGTACTTTCCCATCACTCAAGGCAACTACCACTGCTTCGGGAGAACTCTCAAAAAGATGCTCGAAATATGCTTTCTGCTCCTGAAGCGCTTCGTCAGATTTCTTGCGCTCCTCTTCCTTCCTTTCTATCTCCAGTTGAAGTAAAATGCCATTGCCCAGTTCTTGGATCATGTCCATAAGCTGATTCACATCAACCGGTTTGAGAATAAAACCGTGCACACCAAGTTCTATTGCCCGTATAAAATAGTTAATTTCTCCATAAGCTGTCACTACGATGAATTTTGTAGCAGGTTCAATTTCCTTGATCTTCTCGATCATTTCCAGCCCGTTCATGACAGGCATTCTTATATCTGTTACAACGATTTGGGGCTTATGCTTCTTAAATATATCGAATCCCATTTTCCCATCAGTCGCAGTGTACACATCTCTAATCTTACGTTCCAGCATTGTATTAACTGAATGGAGTATGACACCTTCATCCTCAACATACATAATTGATAAAGGTAAAAGAGCTTTTCGCGTTTCTTTAATTGTTTGTGATTTCAATGGTAAACGCTGCTCCTTTCTCGGTATTCTGCACGGTAAGTGAACCTTTCATATTCTTTTCAATGAGCATTTTTGACATATATAGACCTAATCCTGTTCCGACTAAACTTTTTTTCTTTGAAAAATATGGTTCGAATATTTTTTCAATCAATTCATTATCCTTCAGCAGACTGGAGTTCACCTCTTTTCGGGTGGACTTCAGAATGCAAGAACAACTTTTCTTCTCAAGTCCAGTTTCGCTGCGCTCTTCTGAACTCGAGTCTTGACCCAATGACCTAATGACTTCTTTCATCTCTCAATAACTTTCTTCAAACGAACAATAAAAACTGCTCCATTCGGTTTATTATCCTCTACAGATACTTCTCCGTCATAATCTTTAACGGTCTGCTTGGCGATATACAATCCAATACCCGTATGCCCTGTTTCACCATATTGGAAACCTTCATTGAATATATCATTTTTATATTCATCAGGTATGCCAATGCCATAATCTGCAAATCTGATCTCACAAAACTCTTCGCCTGAACCAATACCAATATCCAGCTTATTAGTTTTTCCATGTTTAATAGCATTGCTAATTATGTTCTCAAATACGGAATATATTGCATTATCCGCATAAGCTAAGCCAGTGCCTGTGACACTGAACTTTATATTTGGATAATTTTTGATAACATCATGTGCTACCTTTTCCATTTGATATTCATCTAAACCAGAATGAGAATCTATGAACTGTTCCTGGTCTCGTTGTTTTTGAATAGTATTTAAGCTTTTTTCAACTCGTTTCTCGATCTCATCAAGCATAGTTTCATCCTGCTCATCACGGTAAATATCAAGAGCGCTTTTTATTACAATAACGTCATTTGCAATGTCGTGACGTAAGATCGAATTTGCTGTTTTCAATCGTTCCCGATTTATCTTTAATTCTTCTTCCGCTTGCTTGCGATTGATAGCAAGAGCAATTTCTTCAGATACAAAAGTTAACACTTCAACATCTTTTTCTGTATAAAGGTTTGGATCATCATAGCTTTGAACTGCTATAACACCGATTACTTTGTTTTCAATTTTAAGGGGGACCCCCAGCCAGATTTCAGAAGGAGAACCAACGATGTCAATTTTGCCTTGCTCGATTAATTCATCTTGAAGTTTGCGTGGAGCAAACAAAGGCTTTTCTAACTGGATTACATATTTAGTAAGTGTTTTACCTGCCGGGAAGGTCTCATATGTATCTTTTTCATCAACTTCAAAGGGTAGGGAAATAACATCGGTTTTTTTATCATATAAAGCAATATAGAAATTTTTTGTATCAATTACATTTCCCAAAAACTCTCTCACATTTTTGCAAAGTAAATGCATATTATCAGTTGTATTAATAGCATTGGAAATGTCATATAATGCTCTTTGAATGTTCTCTGCCTGCTTGCGCTCGGTGATATCCTGCTGGATGGCTGCTATTTCTACAAGTTCCCTTTTTTCATTTTTTATTGCAAATACACGAGTATCAATTGGATAGACTTCTTCATTCTTGCGTATGCAATACAACTCTCCTTTCCACTCACCCAATGCTTTAACCGCCGAGCGAATTTCATTTGCAATAGCAGCTGTATCCTCTGTTACAATAAAGTCTGCTGGATCTTTTTTCAGGAGTTCGCTTAATGTATAACCACTCATTTTTTCATAAGCAGGATTTACATAAGTTATTTGACTATCAGGATTTGTCAGGATTATCCCATCACGAGCATTGCGAATGATCTCAGAAAGACGAATATTAATTTGTTCCATCTTTTTATGTTCTATAGCAATTGCGATCTCGTATGAGATGAGTTCTAAAATCTCTAAATCCTTTTTATTGTAAACTGAAGCATCTTTGTAGCTTTGTACAGCCATTACCCCAATAGTTTTATTTTCTATTCGCAATGGAATTCCAATCCATACTTCAGATATTGAGCCTGATATCTCTATTTTACCCTCTTTCGCAAGTCTCATATAATATTCTTTTGGAGCTAATAATGATTTGCCAGTCCGTATTACATACTCAGTAAGCCCTTTTGATAGTTTTTGGGGAACGGGTTCTGGTTTCGTATCTTTATCATCAACATAGTATGGGAAAAATATTGTGTTTTTATCTTCATCGTAAAGTGCAATATAAAAATTTTTCACATCGATAACAGTACCTAGAAGCTGATGGATAGTATGATATAGTTCACCAAGGCTTTCAGTAGTATTAACTGCATTAGCAATTTTATATAGCACTGATTGGATTTGCTCTGCTTGCTTGCGTTCTGTTATGTCAACAGCTATTCCAATTAATGCTATACTTTTACCGTTTTTATCTTTTAAAATTGAGGTTGATAGTTCTACTGGAAATTCTTTTCCATCCTTAGTTTGGTTAAGAAGTTCGCCTTTCCACACTCCTTTAAGTGTTCCTTCATGAATCCTTTTTCGCATGACTTTGGGATTGTGAGGAGAGTGAAATATCTCACTTGGCTTGCCAAGTATTTCATCTCTCTTATATCCATATTTATCCAAAAGAGCGTGGTTTACAAAAAAAATTTTGCCATCTATATTGGTAATACTGACATATTCTTTCATACTGGTTACTGTTTGAGCCAGCATTGTTAATTTTTCATTAGTAGCTTTCAATGCCTCTTCTGCCTGCTTGCGTTCTTGTTCAGCTTCCCATTGGGACAGAGCCTTTTTTATCACGCTGGGAAGTACATCAAGATACCTACCCAAAGGGTCCTTAACAATATAGTCCTGAGCACCCGATTTTATTGCTTCAGCTGCGATAAGTTCATTACCTGAAGCAGTGATAAAGACAACTGGAATATCTATTCCTTCTCTCTTAATTTTTCGAAAAACCTCCAGTCCATCCTCATCAGGAAGTTTGTAGTCAATAAGAACAATATCAAATGAGCTTGATTTAAGTTTTTGAATTACCTTTTCTCCTCGCTGAACCCAGTCAATTTTGTATTCAATATCACTTCTTTGCAATGTTCTTTCCATTACAAGGTAGTCATGCTTAAAGTCTTCAATAACAAGAATGTCTATCTTTTTTTTCATTATTTATTCTCCTCTCAATATTTGCCACTAACTTCACCCCGTTAGATAGCATCCCATTAGATTACAAGTATCTAACGGGGTAAATTTATTTTTCTATGGTAATTCAGACATAGTCCAGTATATTTGTATATTACGGATGGCGTTTGAAAAATTTTCAAAGTCCACTGGTTTTTGGATAAATGTATTGCAACCAAGCTGATAACTTCTTAAACGATCCTCTTCCTCTTTTGAGGTAGTAAGCATAATCACTGGAATTGTCTTCAGTTGTGGGTCTTTCTTGAGAATATCAAGACACTCGACTCCATCCATTATTGGCATTCGGATGTCCATCAGTATAATTCCAGGTCTTGGAAACTTTTCAGAATTAGTATAATCTCCTTCATGACGAAGAAATTGAAGACACGCCTCTCCGTGCGGTACTACAAAGAGTGGATTGGTAATTTTATGAAGCTTCCAGGCACGCTTTATAAAAAAAACATCGTGCTTATTGTCCTCAACAAGAAGAACAGGAAAATCTTTCCACTTATTATCATTACTCATGCTAAATATCCTTAGAAATAAATATTTATTCTTTAATTTTATTTATTTTTTATATCAATCCCCGATTAAATGGGATAACAAACTATTCTATATTCTATTTTTTTGGCAAGGTAAATGAAAACACACTACCTTTATTCGGTGCTGATACTACCCAAACTGTGCCACCTTGTTCTTCAATAGCTTTTTTAACAATTGCCAGTCCTATACCTGTTCCTTCGTATTCTTCCTGTGTATGCAGTCTTTGAAAAATTCTAAATATTTTATCAAAATACTTAGGATCAATACCTATCCCATTATCCCTGACAGCGAATTCCCAGACATTCCCTTTATCCAAACATTCAACAGTAATTTGTGGTTTTAGTGTCATATTAAACTTAAATGCATTTGATAGCAGATTGGAAAATATTTGTTCCAGATGCAACTCGCTGCCTTGAATTATAGGCAGTTTTGGGGGTAAGATTATTTGAACATTATCTCCAGGATGTAATTTAGAAATAATATTATCTAGTAGTTTGCCAAGATCCACTTCGTTTGTCTTTGGTTTTATCCTACCTATCCGGGAATATTCCAAAAGATCAACTACCAATTCTTCCATATATAAAGCATTCTCTGCAATACTCTGTATATAATCCTTTCCGATTTCATTAAGTTTATCACCAAAATCTTCTTGTAAAAAACGGCTGTAGTTAATCAGTGCACGAAGGGGAGCTCTGAGGTCATGAGATACTGCATAAGTATATTGGGATAACTCCTCGTTGAGTTTCTGCAATTGCTCTACCTTATGTTCAAGCTCCTGAGAGTATTCTTCAATTTCATACTTCATTCGTTTCAAATCTGTTATATCTGTATATACTGCGACAGCTCCAACTAATTTATTATCTATAAATATTGGTGAACCTGCTACCATCACTTCTACAGGAGAACCATCTTTACGATATCGCACTGACTCTGTAGTTGATACATTTTTCCCATCCAGCACCAATTTACTATAATCCCTTGCTTCTTCAAATTTATCTGCTCCAGCAATCAAATCATCAATATCGTTGCCTATCATCTCATCACAGGAATATCCAAACAGTTCCTCTGCTCCTTGATTACACATAATTGTTTTGTGCTTAGCATTCATAGTAATAATGGCATCAGGTGCATTGGTTAGTACTGCTTGCAGGTAAAGACGACGCTCCTCGTTTTCCAGTTCCGCTTGTTTGCTTTGTGTTTCTGATTTTTCTAATTCGGTGATTTTTCTACGTAATTTTATCAATTCTTTTTCAAGCTCGGATTTAGTTTTGGTTTTCATTTTATCTCCTAATTTATATTTTAATAATGAGTCACAGACGGGACTTCACGTCCGCCAGCAGGCGGAGAGTGAAGTTCGGAATGCTGTTGATTTCACTTTTATCTTTCAATAATTTTTCTCAAACGAATTACAAATACTGCTCCATGCGGCTTATTATCCTCAACATAAACTAATCCATCGTAATCGTAGATAGTTTTTTGTACAATATACAATCCAATACCGGTATGTCCTGTTTCACCATATTGGAAACCTTCATTGAATATATCATTTTTGTATTCATCGGGTATGCCAATGCCATAATCCGCTAATCTGATCTCACAAAAATCTTCGTCTGAACGAATATCAATATCCAGCTTGGTTGTTTTGCCATGCTTTATGGCATTACTTATTATGTTCTCAAATACTGAATAGATTGCATTATCTGCATAAGCCCTACCAGTGCCTTTAATACTGAACTTTATATCAGGATAATTCTTAATACTATCATGTGCTACTTTTTCTATTTCGTATTCATCTAAATTGGAATGA
>JAUWPE010000113.1 GCA_030611765.1 Candidatus Cloacimonadota bacterium
AAAGGAAATTCAGCGAGCTGCTGCGATAATCGGTAGCATTCCTGTTGAGAATCCCGAACTGCTCGATACCGTGACCGATCTGGTTGAATATCCCTCTCCAATTGTTGGAACTTTTGACATAGCATTTTTATCCTTACCTCCAAAAGTTCTTACAACAACTCTTTCAGAAACTCAAAAATCCTTCTCTGTCCAGAACAAAGATAATGAGCTTATACCATACTTTATCGGGATCGGTAACAGCAATCCAAAAACAATAAGCAAAGTTCTTTACGGCAATGAGCGTGTCATCAATGCACGACTTAGCGATGCAAAATTCTATTTTGATACGGACAAAGAAATCCCCCTTGCAATACGAGTTGATGAATTAAAGAAGATCACTTTCATAAAAAATCTCGGCACACTTTATGATAAGATCGAAAGAATGAAATCTGTTGGAAAATGGTGCGCTGATGCTCTTTCATATGACAAGGACAAGATTGAAAGAGCGGTCCATTTGTGCAAATCCGATCTGACCACACTCATTCTTGGTGAAAAGGAATATACCAAATTGCAGGGCTATATGGGCTGGCAATATGCCTTGAATGACAGGGAAGATGCCGAAGTGGCACAGTCGCTTTTCGAGCAATACCTGCCACGCTTCAAGGATGATATTTTGCCGGAAACAAAAACAGGAACCGTCCTTTCGCTTGTTGATAAGATGGATACGATAGTCGGCTGTTTTTCAATCGGACTGCAACCGAGCGGTACAAGCGATCCACTCGGGATCCGAAGAGCCGGAAA
Organism: Candidatus Cloacimonadota bacterium; assembly: GCA_030611765.1. Lineage (GTDB taxonomy): Bacteria > Cloacimonadota > Cloacimonadia > JGIOTU-2 > JGIOTU-2 > Celaenobacter. The sequence continues at coordinate 781 of JAUWPE010000113.1, forward strand.
TGGCATTATCGCGATCCTCGCAGAACATGATTTGTCCCTGAACCTTGAAAATTTTATTGCCAAAAGTATCGAAACTTATAAAGATACTAAAAAGGAATTGAAAGAAGAAGTCGTTGATTTTTTTATTCAGAGAATACGCATGTATCTTGAAAATTCAGAAATTGATTACGATGTGATAAATGCAGTCATTGAAGCAGATTATACAGACATTCCCGATGTGTTGATACGAGCCAAAAGTCTGCAGAAATTCAAAGCTCATGAAGATTTCAAGAAGTTCATTATCGGGTTCAAACGGGCATCAAATATACTGGAAGGTTCGGAAAAAATAGTTCCTTTTAATGAAGCACTTTTTGAGGAAAAAGAGGAATCTGAACTCTATAAAAAACTGACTGAGATCATACCTCATTATGAGACTCATTTTAAAGAGAAAAACTATAATGCCTGCTTTAACGACCTTGTTGCATTGAAGGATTTTATTGATTTGTTTTTTGATAATGTGATGGTCATGGTTGAGAATGAAACACTTCGGGAAAACCGCATGGCTCTACTTCGTTTGATCCATTCTACTTTTATGAAAACTGCTGATCTATCAAAAATTGTATATGAATTGTAGGCATTTGGAGATACAATGAGCACAACACTTTCCCATCGCGCCCGTGCAATCAAACCTTCCCCCACTCTGACTGTTTCTGCACTTGCCAAAAAAATGAAAGCGGAAGGTCATGATGTCATAAATTTTGGTGTTGGCGAACCGGATTTCAATACTCCTGAATACATTAAAGAAGCTGCGAAAAAGGCGTTGGACGACAATTTCACTCGCTATACTGCTGCTGCCGGAATTCTTGAACTTCGGGAAACAATTGTAGAGAAATTCAAAAATGATAATGGGCTTGATTACACTACCGATCAAATCTTCGTTTCTCCAGGCGCGAAAGCTTCGATCATTCACATTCTTCTTGCAATCTGCGATCCCCGCGATGAAGTGCTGATCCCCTCTCCTTATTGGGTAAGCTACACATCACAAGTAGAAATGGTTGACGGACATCCCATTCTGCTTCCCACGAATATGAGCACAAATTTCAAGATCACCGCACTGCAACTCGATGATGCGCTCTCCTCTCTCAGTAATCCGAAAGCACTTATTCTGAATTCACCAAACAACCCGACAGGAAGCGTCTATTCCAAAGAAGACCTGCTCGGCATCGCAGAAGTATGTGTGAAATATGATATTTTTATTATTTCTGATGAAATTTATGAGAAACTCATTTATGATGGCGAAGAGCATGTGTCAATTGCCTCGCTCTCACCGGAAGTAAAGGATATCACAATTGTCATAAACGGAGTTTCCAAAGCTTATGCTATGACTGGCTGGCGTCTCGGATATGCGGCAGGACCGATCGAAGTCATCAAATATGCAAGCCGCATCCAGAGCCACACAACCTCGAATGTGAATTCCATGACGCAGAAAGCAGCGATCACTGCACTTACAGAGGATGACGGAAGTATTGAAAAGATGCGTCAACAGTTTGAGAAACGAAGAAATTTTCTCGTGAAAGAATTGAACAGTATTCCTAATGTGAGATGCACGCTCCCAAAAGGTGCATTTTATGCCATGCCTGATATTTCTTATTATTTACAAAACAATAAAAAGAACATCACCTCTTCCGCAGATCTCTGCACATACATTCTGAAGAATTATTATGTCGCAATCGTTCCCGGCTCAGCTTTTGGAGCAAATAACTATGTCCGTTTTTCCTATGCAAATTCCATGGAAAACATTGAAAAGGGATTGCAGCGCTTTGCTGAAGGACTTAAGAATATTTAACATCATGTCTTTTTTCACAGATGAATTGAAAAAACGAAGACACTATCGTAATAAAGACCTCACTTCGATCTGGAAACTCATTATCAGAATCATACTGTTCATTGTGCTGATCCTGCTTATTCGGTTTTTTTCTACAGGCGGAGTTTCTAAATTCTGGGACTACATTCTTAATGATAAGAACAAACCTGCCACTGTGATAATTGAAGAAACGGATACAGAATAATGAGCTTACTGATCGTTGGTTCCATCGCACTTGATAGTATTGAAAATCATTACGGAAAAGTGCATGATGTTCTTGGTGGTTCCGCAGTTTATTCATCAGTTTCAGCAAGTTTTCTTTATGATAAAGTAGCCATAATCGGGGTGGTTGGTCAGGATTTCCCGAAAGAGCACATAGAGCTTTTGGAAAAGTATGGTGTAAACACTGCAGCTCTGCATTTTGAAAAAGGAAAAACCTTTCGCTGGAGAGGGCGCTACATCAATCTTAATCAAGCGATCACGCTGGAAACCCACTTGAATGTCTTCGAAAATTTCAATCCGATCATTCCTGAAGACCTTAGTGATTCCCCCTTTGTTTTACTTGGAAATATCGATCCGGAAATACAGCTTAATGTGATCGCACAGATGAAAAAACCCAAAATTATTGCTGCTGATACGATGAATTACTGGATTATTAAGAAACTTGATAAACTGATGGAAATGCTTCAGCATATAGACATTCTTTTTATTAATGATGAAGAGATCCGCTTACTCACTCAGGAGCACTATTTATATGATGCCTCACAGAAGATACTCACTTACGGACCAAAGACCGTGGTAGTCAAAAAGGGCGAACACGGCGTGATGATCGTGAAAAAGAATTTCTATTTCTTTGCTCCGGGCTATCCGCTCAAAAAGGTTATGGACACGACCGGTGCAGGAGATTGCTTCTCCGGCGGTTTCATGGGTTATCTTGCTTCCAGTAAAACGCTCAATGACAAAACGCTGAAACAGGCAGCCATCATGGGAACGATCACTTCTGCATTCAATGTCGAGGGATTTAGTTTGAATGCTCTAAAAAAACTTTCTAAAGAAAAAATAATAACACGCTTTAACAAGCTCAAAAAATATACACAGTTTGAATAATGAAAGAAAAAATGGATTACAAGAAAGCAGGTGTTGATATCAGCGCAGGGAAAAAAGCTGTTGATCTGATAAAGCCACTCACAAAAAGCACCTTTTCACAAAGTGTTGTAATGGATATCGGTTCCTTTGGCTCGCTATTCAAACTAGATCTATCCAAATGGAAGCAGCCAATATTGGTCTCAAGTACGGATAGTGTCGGCACAAAAGTGAAGGTTGCAAATCTGGCACAAAAATGGGACACGGTCGGACAGGATATTGTAAATCACTGCGTGAATGATATCCTCACTCAAGGTGCATACCCGCTTTTTTTTCTTGATTATATTGGCATTGGAAAGGTCATTCCTCGGCATGTCGAAGAAATTGTTAAGGGTCTTGCTCTTGCATGTAGGGAAAATGACTGTGCACTTATCGGTGGAGAACTGGCAGAAATGCCGTCTCTTTATCAAAAGGATGATTTTGACCTTGTAGGTACAATTGTCGGCTGTGTTGATGAAGAGAATACAATTTCGGGTAAGACGATTTCCGAAGGAGATATGCTGCTTGGATTTTCTTCAACAGGACTTCACACGAACGGCTACACTCTGGCACGAAAGATCGTGTTTGATCTGCTTAAGCTCAAACCGGATTCTTATATAAATGAATTAGGAAAACCAGTTGCTGAAGCGCTCCTCGCAGTGCACAAATCCTATTATCCGATCCTTAAACCGTTTATTGACCGGCATGTTATTAAAGGACTTGCCCATATCACAGGTGGTGGAATACCGGGAAATCTCAAACGCATTATTCCTGATGGAATTTCAGCTATAGTTAAGAAAGATTCGTGGAATATTCCTCCTCTCTTCAAACTTCTTCAGCAGGGCGGGCAAGTTGAAGAAAACGAGATGTACCGAGCATTCAATATGGGAATCGGCATGATCGCTGTAGTCACCGAAGAAAATGCTAATCAAATTCTTGACCAAACCGACGCAAAAGTGATCGGTACTGTCATAAAAGGTAAGCAGAAAGTGGTTCTGCAATAATGATAGAAACTTGGCGTTTTATTAATTCCGGTAAACTCAAGCCCCATGAAAACATGGCTATGGACGAGGCGATTTTATTCGGAATTATCAATAAAAATAACCCTCCTGCAATTCGTGTATATGATTGGGACCCGCCGACAGTTTCTTTTGGGTATCATCAAAAGATAAAAGAGCATATTCTGCTGGACAAGGTAAAAGAGTATGGTTTTGGACTTGTACGCAGACCGACCGGTGGCAGAGCCGTGCTCCATTATGATGAGGTTACCTATGCAGTTATCTCGCGCATTGACGGAATCCTTGCCGGCTCAGTTCTGGAATCCTATCAAAAAATAGGGAAAGTCCTTCTTGCTACACTTCTTGAAATTGGCATTGATGCAACAATGCATGATAGTATGCCCCCTGAAAAGGAGCAGAGAAATTGGGTAAATCCCTGTTTCACTAGTGCATCAAAATACGAAATAAATTATCATGGCAGGAAGATAATTGGCAGCGCTCAAATCCGTAAAGGAAATGCCTTTCTTCAGCATGGTTCAATATTATTTAATCATAATCAGGAACTGATGGCAGAACTGATGCCTACTAAAAGTAATAAAGAAAAAGAAACAATAAAAAAATTATTATCACGGAAAACTGTTGCTATTAATGATCTTATTGCAAACTCGCTTACGTTTAATGAGTTTGTAAATATCTTAAAGAGTAATTTCCAAAAGCATTTTGGAATTTCATTCTCGACAAACGGGGATTTGACCCCCTACGAGAAGCATTTGTACGAAGGTTTCAGAAATAAGTATTATTTTGATGAAATATAAAATTTTATTGATTTATAAAAAAGTTGACATATGTTTTGACCCACTTGAAATTAGCTCCATGTCTTAGTACCTAAGACCAATTTCTTATGAAGGGAGATGCTATGAAAAGGTACGTATTTGCTTTTACATTCGTTGTGCTTTTTCTCATAGTAGCCGTGCTCAGTGCAGGTACGACAGGTAAACTTGCAGGCCGTGTTACTGATGTAGATTCAGGAGAGCCCGTTATCGGTGCAAATGTGATGATTATAGAGAAACAGATGGGTGCAAGCACGGACGACAAGGGTCGTTTTATGGTAATAAATATTCCTCCCGGCATCTATCAGATCAAAGCATTTAGAATGGGATATCAGGCAGTCACTGTTACGGATGTCAGGATTAATCTTGATTTAACAACTACACTGAACTTTGAACTCAAAAGTACTGATACTCAAATCGAAGGTATCACAGTGAAAGCACCGCAGAAACTTGTTGAAAGGGATGTCACCGGATCAGAGAAGATCATTACCGCTGAAGACATTGAACAAATGCCGGTGCAGTCCATTCAGGAAATCGTTGCTGTTACTGCAGGTGCCGTCGGTTCCGGAGAAAATCTCCACATCAGAGGAGGTCGTTCAGGTGAGGTTGTATATACTGTTGACGGTATGTCTGTTTCAAATCCTGTCGATCATGGGTTTGGAATGCAGCTCGATATGGATGCCGTGGGAGACATGTCGGTTCAGACAGGTGGCTTTACCGCAGAATTCGGTAATGCACAATCGGCTATTATTAATCTTATTACCAAGTCCGGTGGTCCTGAATACTCGGGTAAATTTCAAGTAAGCTCAGACCACATTTTTGATGAAGGAAACAATGAAGACCAGGTCAAATTCGCACTTGGCGGACCCATTATTCCTTCAGGTTCCCAACACCAGAGAGATAAGTTCACCTTCTACCTCAATACAACAGGTTCATGGACGGATGGTCGATACAAAGATTATTATTCTCTTGAAAAAGATAATGTCTTATACAACCCATTGAAA
>JAUWPE010000032.1 GCA_030611765.1 Candidatus Cloacimonadota bacterium
TATGGAGAATCTATTACCAAAAACGCTGTACACGCCTCAGATTCTGTGGAACATGCAAAAACGGAAATCGAGATAATCTTCCCTGATTTCCAAATATAATAGAAAAACTGGCTCTTTGAAGAATTAAGTGGGTAAGTTGAAAATAATATCCAATATCCAACACGGAATATCCAAGTGTGAAGGAAAAATTAATGAGAGAAAAAGAAAAGAATAAGGCTGATTTTATTTACCCCGTTAGATAATTAATAACTTAATAGAAAACAATATTTTAAACGAAATATCTAACGGGGTGAATAAATTGAAAGTGGCTTTAAAAGAGTTGAGAGAAACCGAGGTGTAGCTGAAGATAATAGAGCAAAATTAATTCAACCTTCAACAAAATTGTCCCCTTTATTGCAGGAGACAGACGAGTTGATCTCAATACTTTTTAAGAGCATTGATACAGCAAAAAAGAAAAATGATCGATAGCAACAAAAATACTTCCGTCTTCACTGCGCTACGCCGTGATAAATGGATATTGGATATTCCGTGTTGGATATTGGATATTCAGATTTTAAGGATATCTACCCACTTAAAAAAAGAAAACATACAGAAAATGAAAATATCGAAGAATAGATCATGAAAAAAAACATCATTACTTCACTAATCCTATTGTTGTTGTTAACTGCCTGTGCGACGAAGATCCTTCCCGTTCGCTCTCATAATGTGAAAATTCAGGAAAATTATGCGGTGATCACTCACAAGGATTATAACATTGCAATTGAGCCCTCAAGCTGGAATGATCCACCCTCAAATCTGGAAAACTATTTTATGGTTTTCTATGTGATCCTTCGTAATAAAACAAATCAGAAAATGCATATCGATAAAGATGCCTTTGTGATGATTGATGACAAGGGTGAGCAGTATTCAATTTTCGGTCCTCAACAGATCGTGCAGATCATGTATGGAGATAATCAGTATTTTGATCTAAACTATTTCATGAACTTTGATGATGAAGATCATGAGGACTTGAAAGAGGAATACCAAACCCGGCTGGATGGCATACGAAATATAATGATGAAATCTTTCCAGTTTGACCCAATACGTCCACAAGCGCAGGAAAGTGGCTATCTTTTCTTTGAGCGGCTGGAATTTAAAAAACAAGCACTTTTCAAGATATACTATAACGATGATGTTATGGAATTTGTCATCACAAAATAACTTATGAATCCATCGCAGATAATTATCAAAAAACGAGATCGACACTCCCTCTCACAGGAGGAGATCAGATATTTCATTTCGTCTTTTGTAAAAGGCGATATTGAAGATTACCAGATGTCCGCAATGCTCATGGCAATACTTCTTAACGGTATGAATGAAAAAGAAATATTCTGGCTTACAAATGAATATATTGATTCCGGTGTAACCTTGAATTTCCCCGAATTTCAGGGAAGATGTATTGATAAACACAGCACAGGCGGAGTGGGGGATAAATTATCACTCATGATCGGTCCGCTTGCAGCAGAATGCGGTGTCATGGTTCCAATGATTTCAGGAAGAGGACTCGGTCATACAGGCGGCACACTGGATAAGCTTGAATCGATCCCCGGTTTCCAGACCCAAATCCCGCTTGATAGATTTCAAGAGATCGTTCGTGAAAACAATTTTGCTATCATTGGTCAATCAGATAAGATAGTACCGGCAGATAGAAAGATATATGCTCTTCGTGATGTGACAGGTACTGTTGAGAGCATTCCTCTTATTACGGCAAGTATTATGAGCAAAAAGATAGCTTCCGGCATTGACGGACTTGTTATTGATCTAAAAGTAGGGAACGGCGCATTTATCGGAACAATGGAAAATGCTCATCAGCTTGCAGAATCCATGAGTAAGATAGCGAAGGAATTCGATAAAAAAATCACCATTAATTTTACTGATATGAATGCCCCTCTTGGAAGATATATCGGTAATGCTATCGAGGTTATTGAAGCCATTGAATTTCTAAAAGGAAATATGGAACCCGACCTTAAGGAAGTAACGTATAAACTTGTTGCTGACATGCTCATTTTAGCTGGAATTTCGGAAAATTTTAATGAAGCTGAGATTATGATAGATCAAACAATTGAGAGTGGGAAAGCACCTGAACGCTTCAGAAGAGGCATTGAACTCCAGCACGGAAATCCCCAAGTGATTGATGATTACGCACTATTTCCTCAACCAAAACATGTAATAGAAATTTATGCCAAACAAACAGGATATATAAAGAACATCAACAGCAAAAATATAGGTTATGCGCTTATCGAGGTAAAAGCCGGCAGAAAGCAGACAAAAGACACAATCGACCATGCTGCTGGATTGAAGTTGTTAAAAAAGGTTGGAGATGAAGTCACAAAGGGCGAACCAATCGCTGAACTCTATTATGATAATGATCAAGGGAATAAAACTGCAAAAGAAATTAAAAATTGCTTTGAATATTCTGAGGATAAAATTACTACATCGAGCAGGTTATTAGGTTCATTTAAATAATTATGACGAAGCGGGATTTATTGCGGAAAATTACTTTTAGAAAAACTGTTAATTTGTATCTATCCTTGCTGTTGTCACCCTGTCAATTTCGACTCCTAAGAAGCGAAGCGACGAGGAGTCGAGGTTGAAGTGAAACAATACCTCGAATCCTCGCTGCGCTTCAGTCTTCACTTCGTTACGCCCCGACATGTTAGGATTCGAAGTAGATTTATTGAGGTGTCTTTACTATTTATACGAATGATATTCAATAAGTTTTCCTTAAAGTGTCATGAATATGAAAAATTTTGGTTGTATGCCAAGTAAACTCTATTAAACTTGACACAATATTCCACCCCAAAAAATTCGATTATTCAATAAATAAAAAATAGTTATGAAAGTATATTTATAATTATTCTCGGAGGTATTCGATGCCAGTGCCAAAGCAGAAAAGGTCGAAGTCCAAAAGCCGTAAACGAAGAACGCATTATAAAGCAGCTGCAGAACCGATGATCAAATGCAGCAATTGCGGAGAAACCATGCGTCCTCATTACGCATGCCCTCACTGTGGATTTTACAGAGGCAAGAAAGTTATAACCGTTTCAGAATAAATTTTATGAGAATTGCAGTTGATGCATTCGGAAGCGATAAAGCTCCATTCCCAGAAGTCGAAGGATCAGTATCAGCGATCAATAATAAATGCTGCTCCCAAATTTTTCTGGTTGGAAAGAAAGAAACTCTTACCAAAGCTCTGGATAAATATTATTATCCTAAACAAGCAATCAAAGTTATTGATGCTGCCGAGGTAATTGACCCTTCTGAAAAACCAGTGGCAGAGCTTCGAAAAAAAACAAATTCATCATTGATGAAAGCGCTGAATCTCGTTAAAGAAGGTCAAGCTGATGCTCTGGTGAGTGCTGGTTCTACAGGTGCAGTTATGGCTGCATCCCTACTTTATTTTGGAAGGATAAAGGGAGTTTTAAGACCAGCCCTTGCAATCTCTCTTCCAACTATAAAAGAACCAGAAATATTGCTGGATGTCGGTGCAAATGTTGACTGCAATGCAGACAATCTCGTGCAATTCGCAGAAATGGGAAGCATCTACTCAGCATACTTTCAAATGAAAAAACAACCCCGTGTTGCTCTCATCAATATTGGTGAAGAGAGTAAAAAAGGTAATGAAGTAACTGTTGAAGCATATGCCAAACTGCAAAATCTCAATTCCATAAATTTTATTGGCAATATTGAGGGTAAAGATATTCTAAAAGGAACAGCAGACGTTATTATCTCCGATGGTTTCATCGGAAATATTATGCTGAAAACTGTCGAAGGTGTTGCATTTTCTCTTTTCGAAATACTCAAGCAGGAATTCGAGGATGACTGGGTCGCAAAGATCGGTGCAGTATTATCTTATCCTGCATACAGACATTTTAAGAAAAAATTGGATTACTCTGAGTATGGGGGTGGGTTCCTACTTGGTGTAAATGAAATTTCAATTATTGCTCATGGACGCTCCAATGCAAAAGCAATTTCCAATGCTATCAAATTTGCCAGTTTTTCTAAAAAATCTAAGTTTTTAAGTCACATTAAAGAATACTACCGACAAAAGATGGAGAACAAAAGTGAGTGATATCAGAGTTAAAATTGATGGAGTTGCTATGGCTGCTCCTGATAAAGTCCTTACAAATAAGGACTTAGAAAAAATTGTTGACACCTCTGACGAATGGATCCGCACGCGTACAGGGATGGTTGAACGCAGAATATCTGATGAGCATACTGCCGCTTCTGATGTTGCACTCAAAGCCTGTGAAAAACTTTTTAAACAATCTTCTCTTCGGACAAAAGATATTGACCTTATAATTGTTGCGACTATAACTCCTGATCATGCATTTCCATCTACAGCGTGCATATTACAAACCAAACTGGGCATTCCTCATTGTCCTGCTTTTGATATTTCCGCAGGATGTACTGGATTTATTTATGCCTTAACTGTCGCAAAGCAGTTCATCGAGAATGGATCAGCAACAAATGCACTTATTGTTGGAGTAGAATTGCTTACAAAGATCACGGATTGGACAGATAGAAACACCTGCGTACTTTTTGGAGACGGAGCCGGCGCTGCGCTACTTACTCAAGCACATAAAGGCGAAATCTCGGAGATCATCGATACGTATATTTCTTCAGATGGACGTTACGGTGACCTACTCATTCAGCAAGGTGGAGGTTCTCGCAATCCAGCATCAATAGAAACTGTAGAACAGAATATGCACACTGTGTATATGGAGGGAAATAAGATTTTCAAGATCGCAGTCAAATCCATGGGGGATGCGGCTGTAAGGATACTTGAAAGAAATGGATTCACCGGCGAAGATGTAGATTGGCTTATTCCTCATCAGGCAAATCTGCGCATCATTGATGCAACTGCAAAACGAATCCATCTTCTTCCTCAGAAGGTCATCATAAATATAGAAAAATATGGCAATACATCCTCTGCAAGCATTCCAATTGCCTTTGCAGAAGCAATAGAAGACGGACGTATTCGCCGTGGTGATCTTATTGTGCTCGATGCTTTTGGAGCTGGACTTACATGGGGAAGTGTGCTATTAAGGTATTAATGATCAAGAAAAATTTTGCTGTTGTTTTTCCCGGCCAAGGCGCTCAGTATGTTGGAATGGCTAAAGAATTCTTCGAGCTTCCTGAATATAATCATTTTTTTAAAGAAGCTAACGAACGGCTAGGGTATGATCTCACAAATATAATGTTTGAAGGTCCTGAGGATGAGTTAAAGAAAACTCACAATACTCAGCCGGCAATTCTGCTTCATAGTGTGGTTGCTTATAATTATTTCAAAGATCATGTAGATATTATCCCTGCTTTTACTGCTGGGCACTCATTAGGAGAATTTTCCGCACTCGTCGCGGCTGGCTCTCTCGATTGGCTCGATGCACTTTATCTGGTGCATAAGCGTGGTGATTTCATGATCGAAGCGGGCAGTGGAATACCTTTTAAAATGGCAGCTATCCTTGGACTTGATGCAGAAATCATTATTGATTTTTGTAACAAAAGCACTGGAGTTGTAGTTGCAGCAAATTTCAACACACCCGTTCAGACCGTGATCAGCGGAGAAAACAAAGCGGTGTCTGAAATAATGGACAAATGTACTGAAGCTGGTGCGAGAAGAGTAGTTGAACTGGTTGTTGGCGGTGCATTTCATTCGCCACTTATTCATAAATCAGCCGAATGGCTCCTTGATGAGATGAAAAAATGCAATTTTTCAGATGCAGATATTTCGGTCATTTCCAATTATACGGCAAAACCAGAAAAACATAAAAATGAAATAATTGACAATTTAACACAACAAATTATTTCTCCTATCCAATGGGTGAGGTCAGTTGAATATATGTGTGGAAATGGTATCGATACTTTTATTGAATTCGGTCCGGGACGTGTTGTGTCAGGCATGATCAAAGCTATAAATAGAGACACCAACAGATACACGATCAACACCCTTGAGGATGCAGAGAAAGTCATCAATGCATTCAAAAATATTTAGGAAAAACGCATGAATAGATTTGATGGGGAAGTTGCACTCATTACCGGAAGCGCTCGTGGTATTGGAAAGAGCATTGCACGTCTCTTTGCCGAGCAAGGTGCGCAGGTCGTGATTGCCGACATACTTCAAGAGGAAATTGATGCAACTGTGCACGAATTTACTTCGAAGGGTTTGAAAGCTGTCGGTTCACAGTGCAATATTACTTCTGAAGAAGAAGTTGAAAATTTCATGAGAGGTATCTTTGAGCAGTTTGGCTCAATTGATATTCTGGTAAATAATGCAGGTATTACCGCGGACAATCTGCTCATTCGCATGAAAAAAGATGATTGGGATAAAGTTTTGAACGTAAATCTGACAGGCACCTTCATCTGTACACAAAAAGTTGCAAAATATATGATGAAGCAACGTTATGGAAAGATCGTGAATGTTTCCTCGGTGATCGGTTTTATCGGGAATGCTGGTCAGGCAAACTATGCTGCTACAAAGGGTGGAATCATTGCTTTTACAAAATCTGTGGCAAAGGAGCTTGCATCCAGAAATATCAATGTGAATGCAGTAGCTCCCGGCTTTATCCGTACAGCTATGACAGATGCTCTTCCCGAAAAGATTCAACAAAAATATCTTGAAAACATTTCAATGAAACGTTTCGGTACGCCAGAGGATGTGGGCAAACTCGTACTCTTCCTCAGTAGCGAAGATGCAGATTATATAACAGGTCAAACAATAATAATAGATGGTGGAATGATATAACAGAAACCTTAAACTAAAGGAGAAAACAATGGACGAAAGCATCAAAGAAAAAGTCAAAGGAATCATAGCAACACAATTGGGCGCGACTGAAGCTGAAATAACTGTAGAAGCACGCTTTATTGAAGATCTCGGCGCAGATTCTCTTGATACAGTCGAGTTAATCATGCAATTTGAAGAGGAATTCGATATTGAAATTCCGGATGAAGATGCAGAAAAACTTACTACAGTTGGCACTGCTATCGAATATCTCAACAAAAAATTAAACAAATAATCCATAACCCCACATGCTGGTAAAACAGCCTGTGGGGTGTATTCCATCAGCCAGCTGGCGGAAAGGACACCATTCTATGAAATTAAAAAGAGTAGTTGTAACTGGTCTTGGTACAGTTAATCCGCTTGGTTTAAACGTCGAAGACACATGGAAAAAACTCTGTGAGGGAAAATCCGGTATTGAACTGATTACAGATATGGATCTCGAGAATATTGCTTCCAAGATAGCGGGTAGGGTAAAAAATTTTGATCCTCATGATTACATTGACGCAAAAGAAGTAAAAAGGACGGATCGCTTTTGCCATTTTGCAATTGCTTCAGCCACACAGGCGATGGAAAACTCCGGACTCGAGGGAGAGATCGATCCGGATAAATTGGGTGTCATCACTGGAACAGGTATTGGAGGAATCCGAACATTTGAGCATCAAGCTGAAGTCTTTCTTACGCGTGGACCCAAAAGGGTCAGCCCTTTCTTCATACCTATGATGATCGCTAACATTGCAGCAGGAAGAATCGCCATACAATATAACGCTCGTGGTATCAATTTCAGTATAATTTCTGCCTGTGCATCAAGTGCACACGCCATTGGAGAGGCATATAGAGGAATCAAATATGGCAATGCTGATGCTGTGATAGCAGTCGGTTCTGAAGCTGCTGTAACGAGATTAACCCTTTCCGGTTTTTCTGTGATGCGAGCTCTTTCCACACGGAATGATTCACCTGAAAAAGCCAGCAGACCCTTTGATAAAGAGCGTGACGGATTTGTCCTTGCTGAAGGAGCAGCAGCTCTTGTACTGGAAGAATATGAACACGCAAAAGCCAGAGGCGCCACGATCTTTGGTGAACTTGTCGGCTATGGTGCGACCTGCGATGCCTACCACATCACTATGCCCGCTTCCGGCGGAGAAGGCGGTGCTCATGCAATGCAGAATGCTATTAAGGATGCAAGAATTTCTCCTGAGGATGTGCAGTACATCAATACCCATGGCACCTCAACTCCGCTTAATGATAAGAGTGAAACCCAGGCAATTAAAACTGTTTTTGGAAATCATGCTTACAAATTAAAAATAAATTCAAGCAAATCAATGCTCGGTCACGGACTTGGAGCTGCAGGTGCATTGGAATCAATTATTGTTGTGAAATCTATTCAAGATCAAAAGATCCATCCCACCATAAATCTCACTACTCCTGATCCTGAATGTGACCTTGATTATAATCCTGAAGGAACCATTCCTTTGACGATCGAGTATAGTATCTCAAACTCATTTGGATTCGGTGGACACAACGCGACACTGGTTTTCAAGCGATATGATGATTGAGTATGATACAATTGTTCTTCATCCTCAAGCTGATCCCATAAAAATCGAAAAGTGGAGGAAATCACTTCCCCAATTAGAAGAAAAACTGAACTATTTTTTTAAAAATACTGTCCTTTTAGAAGCAGCGCTAACTCACAAATCCATCTATAATCAAGAAAACGAACATTCGATTGCCGAAAGACTGGAATTTCTCGGAGACTCCGTTCTTGAATTATCTATCACAGAATATCTATTCAAAACCTTTCATGATAAAGATGAAGGATTCCTTACAAAAAAGCGCTCGAAAATAATCAGTAGGGTTTATTTGAACAAAAAAGCCGGTGAGATTGGGCTGGTAAAATATATCCTTGTAAAGGAGGATGAAATCAATCTTACTCGCCAAAAGAGTTCATCACTTACTGCTGATACGATGGAATCACTCTTTGGCGCAATATTTCTGGATAGCTCTTATCAAGAAGCAAAATACATAATACAAAATCTCATTCTTTCAAATTTTGATGAACTTATCTCTCATACAGATCTTCAGAATTATAAAAGCAACTTGCAGGAATTCTCCCATACAAAATTCGCAGAAAATCCAGTCTATAAAATAATTAAAGAAGCCGGACCCGAGCATCAAAAGAAATTTTACGCAAAGGTCTCAATCGGCAACAAATACTCATCGAGGGGTAGTGGAAAATCCAAAAAAGCTGCTGAACAAAAAGCGGCACGCAATCTTCTTAAGAAATTTCAAAATAAACTGAACAAATGAACCTCCTGGCATTACTTCTCATCATTCTTTCCGGAATCATCATCTTTTTTTATTATAGATTCACAAATCCACCGATAAGCAACAATCTTAAATTTATTCTCGGCATATTAAGATTCTTATTTTTTGCGATTGTTATCATGCTCATTTTTAATCCAACACTCCACTTTTCCCGCTCAAAAAAAGTTCCTCCAACCACAATCATTATGGTTGACTCCAGTATGAGTATGCTTCAACCCCTGAATTCTGATGAAAGTAAATCTCTTGCAGCAACTCATTGGGAGCAAGAACTTAATTCCTATCTTGATGAGCAGAATATTCTTCATGAAAGAATTTCCTTTAGTAATGGATTACAACAGGATTCTACAACTACTGATATTTTCCTGGCATTAAAGGAACTCAATGAATGTTCCAAATTTGCAAATATTTCTGATGTGATCCTCATTTCTGATGGACTCCAGCATAATAACAATTCATATCCTTACATTGATGAACTCCAATTTCCAGTTTTCTCTATTCTTTTAGGAGAAGATGATGAAATGATCGATATTTCACTTGATGAAGTTCTGGTAAATAATCCGGTATATCTGAATACGGAAACCGAGGTATCATACCGAATTTCAGGAATTCCTGATGAAATTCCATTTACATTATCCATTTACGACGAAAATGACAGATTGCTTGAAGAAGAACAGATCCCCAAAAGTGATAATCAAAGGCAATTCTCCCTTTCATTCACTCCTTCTGTACTGGGATACCAAAAGCTGTTTGCAGAGGTACAATTGCAAGACGGACAGGAATCTACTCTTGATAATAACATAAGAGAATTTCTTGTAAGTGTGGTAAAGGATAAAGCACAATTCACATTGATAACATCTTCAGCAAATTGGGATATAACTTTTATTCACAGGGCTTTGATGAAAAACGAGCGTTTTGAAACCTCACTGCTCGAGCAAAGAAAAGAAGGATATTTTCAGGACAATAAGCTCACTTCTCCGCTTGAAAAACTTAGTGAAGCAGATGTGCTCATTCTGCACAACTCGGATACATTCAATTTTGATAAAGAATCCATTCTGGCTATTGAGAATTTTGTTTCTCGTGGTGGCAATATTCTATATCTTGGTAAGATCGATCCTGAACTTGGCAGCATTCTACCTTTGCAAACTACTAGATTCCGAGAAATAGTTCAAACGACCATCATCCCGACAACAGCAATGGGAAATTATCAAACTTTTTTAGTCAATCGTGATGAAGCTCTTGCATCATTCTGGAATGCGCTCCCTCCGATCATCACCTATTTTTATGAAAAAAAACCGCAAACAGAGGTTATCGCTCAAGCAGACATCCTTTCTGAAAATCCGGTCATAGCTTTTTCATCATATCTGCAAGGTCATATTCTGCAGTGGTCAGGTTATGATTTCTTCAGATGGAAAATGTGGGAAAAACCGGATGAGCCATGGTTCGATACCTTTATTATAAATATTGCTCAATGGTTACTGAATGCTGATATCTCACAAAGATTTTTATGTTCATCTGATAAAATGCATTATCTTGAAGGAGAAACTATCGAATTTTCCGCTCATCTTTTTGATGAAAAAATGAATCTTGTGAATGGGCAGGATATCAAATTAACTATCCTTCAAAATGATTCTCTTGTTGCAGAAAAATTCTTTCTTGAGAAAGATAATTCCTACAAAGCATATATAGAGGATCTCAAATCTGGAAAATATACTTATTCTGCAGAAACGACTCTTGGAAAAAATATTTATAATGATGAAGGAGAAGTTCTTATTGAAAAACTCACCTTGGAGCAAAGTACACACGGAATTCAAAAAGCATACTTGCAATATATTGCTTCAAAGACAAATGGAGATATGCTCATCTCTCCAATGGATTTTGAAAAAGTGCTGAGAGTTCAGCGGGAGTTCAAAATTATAAAAATCTTTCGAGATATTGAGTTGTGGAAAAAGTGGTATCTCGCAGTTATTGCGATACTTCTGATCGCAACAGAACTTTTCCTCAGAAAAAAGAAAGGATTGTTATGAGACAATGTAATTATGCTGATGCAGTAAAGCGTATGAACAGACCATCCAGACTTGCGCTGGCTATTTCAAAGCCAAAAGACGGACCTGCAAACATTATCACGCTAGGATGGTTTATGAGGACTTCTATCAAGCCGCCCATGTTCGCAATTTCTGTCGGCTTGACCCGCTATTCTCATGAAATATTATCAGAAAATCGTAATTTTGTAATTGCAATTCCTTCTGTAAATATAGCCGAACAGACTATGCAATGTGGAATGCAATCAGGAAGAAATGTTGATAAAATTACAGAATTCGGAATAAAAACTAATAGAGGTAAACTCACATTAATACCGATACTTACGGATGCAGTTGCCAATTTTGAATGCAAAACGATCACGCAGGTTCGCAGTGGAGATCACACGATCTTCGTCGGCGAGGTTAAGTACTCATGGCAAAATGATGATGAAGATATTGAACAGCTTTTAGCAATTCCTATAATGGATGAAAAATTTATTGAATTGATTCACAAAGGTGGTTATGCCTTTGGCTATATAAAAGATTAATTGGATATTCAGATTTTAAGTATATCAACCCACTTAAAAATAAAAGGAACCGGATTAACGGAGCATTTATGATCCTACAATATTTAGGGAAAGAGCCCAAAATTGGAAAAGAAGTATTCATCGCAGAAGGGGCAAAGGTAATTGGAGATGTTACTCTAGGAGATCATGTGAGTGTATGGTTCAATTCTGTTGTACGGGGCGATGTAAATTATATTAAGATCGGAGAAAACTCTAACATACAGGATAATTCCGTTCTGCATGTTACAACAGCTACTGCACCCCTTAACATAGGAAAAAATGTTACGGTTGGTCACAATGTCATTCTTCACGGGTGTACTATCGAAGATAATTGTCTGATCGGAAGTGGTGCTATTATTTGGGACGGAGCTATAATTGGAAAGGGCTCTATTGTAGGTGCAGGAGCCATCATTCTTGCCAATTTCAAGGCACCTTCCCGTTCACTCATTCTTGGAGCTCCTGCAAAAATAAAAAGAGATGTGCCTGAAGAGCAATTCGAAAAAATTCTTATTTCTGCAAAGCATTACGTCAAATATGCACAGAATTATATGAAGGATAGGTGAGACTTATGGAACAACATACAGTAGCAATAATCGGCGGGGGACCAGGAGGATATGTTACAGCGATACGTCTTCAGCAATACGGGATCGACACAGTGGTTTTTGAAAAGGAACGTCTTGGCGGCGTATGTCTTAATTGGGGATGCATTCCTACAAAAGCACTCGTTAAAGTTGCTGATCTTTTCTCGGAGTTGCATCATGTTGAAGAATTCGGACTCTCCATTGAAAATCCGAAATACGATTACGCAAAGATATATGAAAGAAAAAATCAGGTAGTTGAAAAACTTGTTTCAGGATTAGAGTTTGTATTCAAAAAACGCCAAATTCCAGTCATAAAAAAAGCAGTGAAGGCATTCGAGAAGCATGGTGACTCCTATCTTATCTCAACAGAAACCTCAACAATACAAGCATCTTACGTAATAATAGCAACCGGTTCCAAGCCAAAGGAGCTTCCTACATTTAAGATCGATGGTGAGAATATCCTCTCCTCAAGAGATATATTGAGATTGCAGGAACTCCCTGAACGTTTGGTTGTGGTCGGGGGTGGTGTGATCGGCTGTGAGTTTGCATCAATCTTTGCTCAATTGGGTGTTGAAATTCAAATTATTGAATTTCTTCCACAACTCATAAGTACAGAAGATGAGGAAATATCTAAACGATTGGCAATGGCTTTGAAAAAGACCGGAATCAAAATTCATCTAAACACTGCGGTAGAAAGTTGGAAATCTGCAAACAGCGAACTGCAGATATCAC
Organism: Candidatus Cloacimonadota bacterium; assembly: GCA_030611765.1. GTDB lineage: Bacteria > Cloacimonadota > Cloacimonadia > JGIOTU-2 > JGIOTU-2 > Celaenobacter. The sequence goes on from JAUWPE010000032.1 coordinate 13,040, forward strand.
TCTCAAATGGCAAGGAAATCACGACGGATAAAATACTTCTCAGTGTCGGAAGAGCTCCTGTATTCGAGATTGAGTGTAAGAACTTTGAAATCAATATAGAAAAAGATGCGATCACGATAAATAATAATTTTGAAACCAGTCAGCCCAATCTTTTTGCGATAGGGGATGTAACTGCAAAAATGTTGCTTGCTCATACAGCGAGTAAGCAAGGACTTCTTACAGCAGAGATCATCAAAAACAGAATCGTGGGCACTGAATCCAGGATTGAAGAGCTTCGCTACGAAAATATTCCTCGATGCACCTTTACAAATCCTGAGATCGGCTCAATCGGTCTCACTGAATCTCAGGCAAAAAAACAATACGATGAAATATTAGTTGGAAAATTCCCTTTCTCTGCGAATGGTAAAGCTCTTGGTCTGGGAAATGTCTTCGGATTCGTTAAGACTATTGCAGATAAAAAAAGTAATAAAATCCTTGGCATGCACATTATTGGACCTCAGGCAACAGAGCTCATCGCAGAAGGCGGTATCATTATTCAGTCCGGAATGAAACTTGATGAAGCCCTCAAGATCGTTTTTGCGCATCCCACACTTTCCGAAGCTGTTGCAGAATCCATTGAAGACCTTGAGAAGATGTCGATTCATAGTATGTAGGATAAGTCAATTGTGAAATGACGTTTACTGAATTTTAACCATATTTGAAACCTCATCGCAATATGGAAAGTTAAAATTTAATTACCATTTCCTATTGAAGCTTTACATGAAAGTAGGATCTAAACCTGTGAAAAAATACTCATTCATCAGCAATATACCAAATCACTTGCAGATACAGAACGATGTAACAATAAATCTCTGGCCAGAATTCATGATGCACGATCCGGTTGCAAATAAATACTGGAAATCCCTTTTTGAATTTTTTCCCGATTTCCAGATTTCCTTGGTCATCGATAATGAAATCGTTGGGATTGCGAACTGTATTCCTTTTTACTGGGATAAAGCTGTTAATAAACTACCTGACGAGGGTTGGGACTGGGTGCTTAATAAGGGTATTGAAGATTACAAAAACAATATCAAACCCAATGCCTTAAATGGCTTGCAGATCGCAGTTAAGAAGGATTTTCAGGGAAAGGGATTTAGTTCTATAATTGTAAACGAACTGATAAGAATTTCGAGGATAAATAATTTTTCATTTCTTGCGATCCCTGTACGTCCCAGCTTGAAAAGCAAATACCCTCTAACTTCGATCGATGAGTATATCACATGGCAAAGAGGGGATGGGCTTCCTTTTGATCCCTGGCTTCGGGTTCATGTGAAAGGCGGAGGGAAAATTATCAAGCCCTGTCATAAAGCAATGTATATTCCCGGCACTATCAAAGAATGGGAAGAATGGACTGGTCTCACTTTTATTGAATCCGGAGAATATACTGTACCGGGAGCTTTAAGTCAAATTCATATTGACGTAGAGTCCAATCTTGGTGAATATACTGAACCCAATGTATGGGTGGTGCATGAGATTGAACATTAGTTGCTCATTCCCAAGTGTTTATTAGTAAATATTTTTTCATTGACAGGTAAATTTTGAGTGCATTTTTTTTGCAATAAATAAGGATTTGATGTATGGATTATTTAAGAGAAGCAGAAAAGGAATAAGTAAAACAATGGAAATTTATACTCATGTTTCAACTTCTTTTGCAAGCCTTTCTATTTTACACCAACTTTTGAGACGTTACCCAATTGTCACACTATTCTCTCTTTACCAAGCCCTTTGCTTGGTAAAGCCAAAAGAGTGTGGAGTGTATGAATTGGTAAAGAGGAGGGGAATAAAGTAACGCAAGATTCCGATCTTGCGCATACTCAACATCAGTCTCCGTTTCACTACGCCCAGACAGGTCGGAATGTTGAGTTACAATTATTCATTTAATTTCATCAGTGTTCTAACAAAAAAGCGATGTCATTCCCTCGCAAGAGGGAATCCAGTATTATTATGAATGAAAAATACACCTCCTTCTCCGCCGGCGGAGACTTGTAAGGATTGAACTGCCGTTCTGATCGTTCTTGACTCAACGCCTTCCGTCTTCATTACATTACGCCGTTACATGTATGAGCCACGAAAACACACCCGTCTCCATTGCATTACGCCGAGGCAGGCAAAAGCACACCCTGATACAGTCGTTCCCTGTTAAATATTGCCCGCCCTGTGTAATTGCTTTGCACCACTTCGTGGATTACACAGGGCAAGCATTTCACAGGGTAAACCTCCTTATAGGGCAGGCGAAAAAAATATTACCTATTAATATGAAAAGTAACAAAAATAATTTTTGTGTAATTTTGTGTAATTTTGTGGCTAATCAGTCTTCGTTTCATTACAATTTGACAAGTCGGAATGTTGTGCTACAAATTATTTATTTAATTTCATTAATGTCCTAACAAAAAAAATGTCATTCCCGAGCGTCCTCCGTCAGCTGACGGATTGGGGATCGTGAATCCAGTATTTTCGCATTATCTTAATGCCATATGTCAGCTTTCGGATTTGAGAACGGGAATACACCTTTAATTTGAAGAAAAACACACCTCCCGGCTAAAGCCGTACTCCTCTTTTTAGAGGAGAATTTTGCTAGAAATGTCCTAAAAAATTTGACAAACAATGGAAGTGAATTAAAAAAGCTGCTAATAAAAAAAATAAAAATAATTGGAGAAACAATGAAAAAAACAGTAACAGTATTAGTGGTAATTTTTCTGTCCTTATTAATATTTTCTTGTGACAAAACAACAGAAAATGACACCGAAGCACCAACAGTATCCATAACATATCCAGCGAATAATTCTGAGTTTACACAAGGAACCGTAATCACAATTGAGGTAACTGCAGACGATGCAAGTGGCATAAAGGAAGTGAAGTTCTATATCGATAATGCAAATGTTGCAACAGATGATGCTGCTCCCTATGAATATGTATGGGATACAGGTACAACCAAGGACACAACTCATACTATCTATGCAAAAGCCTGGGATGATAATGACAATAGTGGAACATCTAGTACAATTAATGTAACACTTACAAATACAGTCACAGATTATGATGGTAATGTATACCACATAGTTAAGATTGGTGACCAGGAATGGATGATGGAGAATCTGAAAGTGACCCATTACATAAATGGTGAACCTATTCCCGAAGTGACTGATAATAGTACTTGGGCTGGCTTAAGCACGGGTGCGTGGTGTAACAATAACAATGATGCGGGAAACGGCGCTATATATGGTCATTTATATAATTGGTATACTGTAAATGATAGCCGTATAATAGCCCCCGAAGGATGGCATGTTCCCACTGATGATGATTTGCAAATATTGGTTGATTATCTTGGTGGAAGTAGTGTTGCGGGTGGAAAAATGAAAGAAACAGGCACTACTCATTGGAATAGTCCCAATACAGGAGCCACAAACGAGAGTGGGTTCACAGCGTTGCCTGGTGGTTACCGTGACTACTATTTTGGTAATTTCAGCAATATTGGTAGCCACGCGTACTTTTGGTCTTCGAGTGAGGACAATAGTAACTCTGCCTGGAATAGGAGGTTGTATAACGATTATTCAGAAGTATACCGTGGCAATTACAATAAGAAATATGGTTTATCTGTTCGTTGTATCCGCACAGTGGAATAATTTCAAATCTTATTATGGAAGATGGATGTTACCATTGGTGCAGGGATTTGACTAATTTTAAACCTAATCCCCACAGTGAAATAAAAAAAAAGATTTCACGTGGTAAACCTGACCCCTTCTCCTGCGAAAGAGAAGGGGAATTTCAGGTAGGAAAGAGATAGAGTGAGTAACGCAAGATTCCAATCTTGCGTACCCTGCACATACTCAACATCAGTCTCCGTTTCACTACGCCCAGACAGGTCGGAATGTTGAGTTACAGACTGTTACGCATTGTTCATCCGTATTCATTGATTGTTATGAGATTTTAACTATTTTTTTCAGTTTTCTCTGTGTCCTCTGTGGTAAATTTTCAGGATTTCAATTTTCTAATTTTATAGCGTTTCTTTACAGATAAAAACACAATTTTTTATTTTGACTTATATTTAATGAAATTAAGTTATTAGCATAATATGGGATAGGGTCGTGAAACTTGACACATTATTATACCCCCAAAGTTATATCGACAAAAATGAACCTGGAAAGGACTAAAAACATGAAGCGAAGAGTCATTATTATGGGTGCTGCTGGAAGAGATTTTCATAATTTCAATGTGATCTATCGTGATAATTCTGACTATGAAATAGTTGCTTTCACCGCGACACAAATTCCGGATATTGACGGGCGAAAATATCCTGCAGAATTAGCAGGAAAACTCTATCCAGAAGGTATTCCAATTCATGCTGAATCAGAACTGATAAATCTGATAAAAGTACACAATATTGACATGGTAGTATTTGCCTACAGTGACGTAAATTACGAATACATTATGCATAAAGCTTCGATCGTGAATGCAGCGGGAGCCGATTTTGTGCTCCTGAGTGCAACCGAAACAATGATCAAAACTACAAAACCTTTGATAACAGTTTGTGCCGTGCGAACAGGTTGTGGAAAAAGCCAGACCTCCCGTGCAGTTGTAAGGTTCCTGAAAGAAAAAAGTTTGAGAGTTGCTTCGATACGTCATCCTATGCCGTATGGAGACCTTGTGCAGCAAAAAGTGCAACGCTTTGCCAAGATCGAAGATCTGAAAAAGCATGAATGTACTATTGAGGAGATGGAAGAGTACGAACCACATATCGAGATAGGAAGCATTATTTATGCCGGTGTCGATTATGGCGCAATTCTTGCAGAAGCTGAAAAAGAAGCTGATGTCATTATCTGGGATGGTGGAAATAATGATACTTCCTTTTATAAATCCGATAATATGTTGAATATTGTGGTTGCCGATCCTCATCGACCCGGACATGAACTGTACTATTATCCGGGTGAAACAAATCTTCGTCTTGCAAATGTTGTTGTTATCAATAAGATCGATTCTGCAAATCCTGAAGATGTGCTCGAAGTTCGTGATAACATCCGTTCTGTGAATAGAAATGCGATCATTATTGATGCTGCATCACCGGTATTTGTAGATGATCCGAAAGTTATCGAGGGAGCTCGAGTACTCGTTGTAGAAGACGGTCCAACACTCACTCATGGTGGAATGAAATACGGCGCAGGCATTGTTGCAGCAGAGCGTTGCGGCGCAGCAGAAATGGTTGATCCACGTCCCTGGGCTGTTGGTACAATTGAGGAAACCTATAAAAAATATCCTGAGATCGGCACTCTTCTTCCTGCAATGGGTTACGGCGAGCAGCAGATGAAGGACCTCGAGAAATCAATAAATGCTGTTGATTGTGATGTTGTCGTAATTGGAACTCCTATTGATTTGCGAAGAATAATAAAAATTAATAAACCTGCAGTAAGAGTATCTTATGAATTGCAGGAAATTGGACAACCTACACTTACAGAAGTGCTTGAAAAATTTATAAAATAGTCTTATTTAGGAGGACGAGTGGCTTTGGAAAAAGATGCGAAACGTATAATAGTCGAAGAGTTTGGTTTACATGAATCTGATACAGGATCACCTGAAGTACAGATTGCACTCCTCACTCAGAGAATTGCGAGTATTACAGAACATCTGAAAGTTCATAAAAAAGATCATCATACCCGACGCGGGCTTCTCATGCTTGTCGGGCAGAGACGAAGACTTTTGGATTATATCAAAAATAAAGATATTACTCGCTACAGAAAGTTAATTAAAACTCTTAAGATCAGAAAGTAAGAGTAGATTGAACATGGTAATTTTAATACTTTTGTTCAGACAGGAGCTACATGGATAGTAACATAATTAGGATGGAAACAGAATTTGCCGGCAGAACGCTGACGCTTGAAACTGGCAGAATGGCGAAACAGGCGGGCGGTTCAGTGCTTGTGCAATACGGAGGTACGGTTGTTCTTGTTACTGCCACAGCTTCCAAAACAAGAAGAGAGGGAATTGATTACTTCCCCCTCATGGTCGATTTCGTTGAAAAAATGTATGCTGCAGG
>JAUWPE010000067.1 GCA_030611765.1 Candidatus Cloacimonadota bacterium
TTGGCAAAGTTATTTCATGCTTTTTCATCATCTTCCTGAATTCTTTAACTCCTTCAGGATAAAATTCTTCAAGATAATCAAATGTAATACAACAGCCGATTCCGTGATGAATTCCCAGCACATACGAAAGTCCATAAGAAAGAGCGTGGCATGCACCGACCTGCGAATAGGCAATACTCATACCTCCGAAATATGAAGCCATCATCAGTTTATCGTCCTTATCAGGATGATCGTCGATGAATACTTCTCTGCATAATTGTAATGCTTTTTCTCCGTATGCTTTGCTGAATTCATTGATATAAGTTCCATTTAGCGATTCGATACAATGAATGTAACAGTCCATCCCCGTATAAAACCACTGATCTTTCGGCACTTCGCTTATAAGTTCGGGATCGAGAACGATCTGGTCAAATACTGTATAATCTGAATTGATACCTAATTTTCTCACGGGACCTGTGAGAATTGCCGTTCTCGATGCTTCTGCTCCTGTTCCTGAAAGAGTCGGAATGCCTACATGGAATATAGCAGGATTTTTTATGAGATCCCAGCCCTGATAATCGGCAGATGATCCGGGATTAGTCAACATCAGGGATATTGCTTTTGCAATGTCCATTGTGCTTCCACCGCCGATACCGATAATTCCTGCAGGTGTTTTTGTATCATAATCTTTTATTTTTTGAACGAGGGAGTCTATTTGAGTGGTTTTGGGTTCATCTGTAACATCCACAGGAATGAGCAGGTCATTTTTCTTTACTGGTATTCTTTTTTCAAGATTTTTTCCCTTAAATACATCATCAAACACAAAAACTATGTACGAATCATTTTCCCCATAGATTGGATTTAATATCTCACCCAGATTGTTAAAAGAACCTCTTCCGAATATTATGTTTGGTACTAATTTGATATTTTTAATCATCTATTTGAATACTCCGAGTATTTTATCAATTCTTTCTTCAATTTCACTTTCTGTCCAGTTTAGCATAATTTGCATCGAAATTGTTTTTTTCATGATATTATCTGATTGTGGAAGTTTTATGTTTCTATAATCCGGATGGTTTTCATATTTATGGATCGGCAATTTTGTGGGTGCTGAAAGATTTATTAAATGATCCCATTTTTTGATATAATGCCATTTGTTATCATACCAGTATGGACAGCCGGTGACGCCTGCTTTTGCCAATTTGCCTGCTATATCTCTTGCTCTTTTTTCATCAGGAAGAAAAACAGAAAGGAAGGTTGCAGTGTCTCCATCCTCATCCGGGATATTTCTGAAACTTACTTCATTAATTTCTTTCAGTGCATCCTTGATCATTTTTTTATTTCTTTTCTGAGTTTTTATCATTTCAGGCAATTTTCTAAGCTGAGCAAGACCGACCGCTGCATTCAATTCGCTGATCCGATAATTCATGCCAAGAAACGGATGGTTTTCAAGCCCCCTGTCATTACCGATATGGTCATGACCGTGGTCTGCATACATATGTATGTTGTCATAGATATTTTTCTCGTCGGTTATTATGCCGCCGCCTTCGCCGCAGGTTACTGTTTTAACTGCATCGAATGAATAACATCCTGCTTTTCCGAATCTTCCAAGTGCTGTTCCGTGAAATGTTCCTCCAATGGATTGGCAGGCATCTTCAATGAGAACGATATTATTTTTATCACACACTTCTTTGATCCTGTCTATTTTTGCCATACTGCCGCACATGTGAACAGGTATGACAGCTTTTGTTTTTTCTGTAATAAAATCCTCGAGCTTCTCCGGGTCAAGACACAAAGTATCATCAATTTCTGCAAAAACAGGAATGGCGCCTATATTCAAAACCGATTCAAATGTTGCTACAAAAGTAAACGGCGGAACGATAACCTCGTCACCTGCTCCGATTCCACAGGATACCATAGCAACACAAAGAGCGGCTGTACCACTCGAGCATAAGTGGCTGAATCCTGCTCCTGTTAGGTCGCATAATTCCTTCTCAAAAGATTGTGCTTTCCAATGGCCGTTTCTTGCATTGTCAAATCCGTATCTGAACAAAACTCCGGTTTCAAGAACATCCAAAACTTCTTTTTTTTCTTCTTCTCCAAATATTTCAAAGCCCGGCATCTTATCTCCTTTTAGCTTATCATTTATTAATTAAGCCGAATAATAATTTCATAAATCAATTACGTCTCTCTTGAATTTTTGTTATAAATTAAACGGAATGGCATCTATTAGTCGGATATTTATGAAAGTATCAAGATAAAAAAAAGAAAGACTAACAAACGTCAAAGTACAGGGTAAGAAATGATTGACCTTTCAGTCAAGTAAAACTAGTGTCAAGCCAAACTTCGATTGGAAGTGGTAATTTAATTTTGACATTCCTTATATTTGAGGTTTCAAATTTTTTTAAAAGTCAATTTACGTCATTTTACAATTGACTTATCATTAAAAGAAATGCATCTAGCAACAACGCTATCAAATAATACGAATATGATATTTTAGCAATCTTCTTCTCTTTCTGCTAATATTTTATGATCTTTCAAAAAAAATCTTGACGGCAATCCTTTATAGCTTTACATTCTTCTATAAATTAAATAGAAAAAATAATACGGAGGTATAATGAAAATTAAACCTATTGATGATCGAGTTCTTCTTGAGACATTGGAGTCATATGAGAAAAAAGTCGGCAATATTATTATTCCCGATACCGCAAAAGAAAAACCACAGATCGGCAAGATCATTGCAGTTGGAAATGACGAAGATCTACAGAAAATTGTGAAAAAGGGTGATAAAGTTGTGTATGCGAAATATGGCGGCACAGAGATAGAACTTGAAGGGAAAAAATATCTCATCGTACAGAAATGCGATATTTTAGGAATTATCGAATAAGTTTGCTCATTGATTTATAAGACCTTTGCGGCATAGCGCTTCAAGGGTCTTTTTTATATAAGCCAGTAGCGGTTTTGGGCTCCCCTTTTTATCAATCCCTTAAACTCCATTTGCAACAAAACACTTGAAAGAGTCGCGGGACTCTCATCAGTCAATTCTACCATTTTGTCCATGCTAAGATTTTTTTCATAATTCATAAGAAGTTTATATATTTTTTCCTCGCTGTCCGAAAGTTTTACTTTTGGTTTGGCATCGGCAGACGCAGTATTATTTACAAGGTTTAGTTTGAGTTGATATTCTTCAAGGATATCATCAGGATTTCTTACGATCTTTGCACCGAGTTTTATGAGATAATTCGGACCTTCACTTTGAGGAGAATTAATATTCCCTGGGATTGCATAGATATCCCGATTCTGTTCAAGCGCATATTTTGCGGTGAGCAGTGCGCCGCTGGTCTTTGCTCCTTCAACTATAAGCGTACCCTTGCTCATGCCGCTGATGATCCTGTTGCGGTTTGCAAAATTCCATGCTTCGATTTTGCTACCAAGAGGTAGTTCGGAGATTAGAGCACCGTTTGTCAGAACTCTTTCAGCCAACTTTCTGTTCGCAGATGGATAAACAGTATCCAATCCGGTGCCAAATACTGCTACTGTCCTTCCGCCAGCATTCAGCGCTTCATGATGAGCTGCGCCATCGATACCATAGGCGAGTCCACTTACTATTGTGAAACCTGCAAGTGAAAGTTTTGGAACAATCCTTCGAACTGCGATCTTGCCGTATTGTGTTGGCTTACGTGTGCCGACTACTGCAAAAACCAGATCGTCATCAAGCAATAATTCACCCTTGATATAAAGCACAATTGGTGGATTGTAACTGTATTTGAGCAATCTCGGATATTCATCATCAAGGATTGAGAGCAGTCGGACATTGTGCTTTTCAAGCAAAGCAAGTTGGTTCTCAATAAATTCTTCTTTTTGATTTTCCAGAATATTACCCGCGAGCTTGTAGGAAATATAGGAAAGCTCTGTAAGCTCTTCTTTTGATGTCTTGAAAATCCTACCTGGTTTTGAATATTTTGTCAGTAATTTTTGAATGGTTTCAGGACCGAGTCCCTTTACAGAAACAAGCCGCAGCCATGCATAATAATTTGATTTATCCATCATATTCCTCATCCATTTTCTTAAATCTCAAATCGTTGATCATCATTCTCTTTTAATTATTTTATTTATTTTAAATTACTCAATAAAATCATCAATTACTTCTCGAAATCTCAATCCCATATATTTCCATTCTTCTGGTAATTCGTGTTTTTTATAATTGTACATTGTGTATTGGTAATGTTTTTCAAAATCCTGTTTATTTCGAATGACATGATCATAAAATGATTTTTGCCATTTGAATTTTGGAATATCGTGATTTTCACCATATTCTCGTTTAAATGATTCACGCAATTTTAAAACATACTCATCGAATTTATTCAATTCATTCCGAAGGCGATAATGCACATTATCGCCTTCATGTGTTGTGGTTGATGGATTGGTTTTGAAATATGTATAACCCAATATTTTATTTATATTTTGGGATGAATTCCGTTTCAAAAATTGCATAATTTTGGAATAATTTGCGGTGACATTATGCGGTTTAATCAATAAATGGAAATGATTATAATTCAAACAAAATGCAAATAGTTCCATCTGTGAAATTTTCTTTGTAAATCTCAATTCATGAATCCATAAATTACATAATATTTCATGCTCGAAAAACGGATATACTCCTTCCACATTGCATGTAATAAAATAAATATGATCACCATAAACTCTCTTCTCGCTATTACGATGCATAATAATTCTTTCTCGCTATAGATCCAAAATATCTTTGATAGTATATTTCAGTTTATCAAGATTTTCGCCGGTAACAGCTGATACTGCTACTATCTGACAATCACATATCCCAGCTAACTTATTTATGATGTGCTGAATGAGATCATCCTTTTCATCATGTGCAAGAAGATCGATTTTGTTGAGCACTATCAATTTCTGACGCCTGTCTAGTTCAGTATTATAGGAATGAAGCTCATTATTTAGAATTTCATACTTATTTGAAATATTGTCCGAAGTGATATCAATAAGAAAGAGCAATACTTTTGTCCGCTCTATGTGTCGCAGGAAGCGTAGTCCCAGTCCTTTACCTTCGTGTGCATCTTCTATAATTCCGGGAATATCAGCAATGACAAATGTTTTGTATTCATCTACTTTTACTACTCCCAGGCATGGCTCAAGGGTTGTAAATTCATAATCTGCAATTTTAGGATGTGCCGAAGACAAATGGCTTATCAAAGTGGATTTGCCTGCATTTGGAAATCCAACCAACCCAACATCTGCCATAAGTTTGAGCTCCAGTTCATAATATTTCTCTTCGCCCTCTTTGCCGGGAGTTATTTTACGCGGCGTTTGATTTGTCGATGATTTAAACGTAGCATTTCCTCTTCCGCCCTTTCCACCTTTTGCAAGTATGACATCCTCATTCTCTTCAGCGAGATCAGCGATTTTGAACTTCCTGTTGTTCTGTTCATCGAGTTCGTAAATTTCAGTTCCAAGAGGTACTTTCAGTATGATTATTTCACCATCATGACCGGTCTTGTTCGCTCCCATGCCGTGCTGCCCTTTTTCTGCAAAGAATTGCTTTTTATAACGGAAATTGAGTAACGTATTCAGTTCGGAAGATGCAATAGCAATAACATCTCCCCCCTTGCCGCCATTTCCGCCGTCCGGTCCGCCCTTTGGAATGAATTTTTCTCTGCGGAAACTCAAACAGCCATTTCCCCCATTCCCCCCACGAACATGAATTCTTGCATAATCAATGAACATAAATTACCTTTTTTGATTTAAGAACAACGAACACCGATTGAAGATTTTAGATCTGGTCATCTTCGAAAATCTTAAATCGTTAATCATCATTCGATATTCTCTTACCTTAACAATAAACATTTTTGTGTAGCCAAAACTCTATCGCCCGAATAAATTGTATAGAAATATATTCCCTGTGCAACATCACTTCCATTTTCATCTCTTCCATCCCAAACCGCTTCATTAATTTTTAATTTTAAATTCTGAATTTTTAATTCTCTTACGAGCTGTCCCTTTATATTATAAATTCTAATTTGCGCTAATTCTATTGAGCTCATGGTTTTATTGTATGAAATTGTGGTTGAATTGCTGAAAGGATTTGGATGAGTGCTTAATAAGTATATAGATTCTTCATATTCATCATCTACAGAATATCCAGTTACAGTTAATGTTACTGGAATTTGAATAGTCCCAATATCAGGATAAGATTCGAATATTAAATCACATGTATGTACTTGGTTCACAGAATCATCGGTCGCGTCAAAGGTAATATAAATATCTTCAATATCTTCTGAAGGTACAATTCCCTGTGAATCACTAAGTGCAATCCATGTTGTGTCATCTGAAGGAGAAAAGTTTTGAAAAGATGCACTCCACTCTAAAGCACCAGTACCGGTATTTTCTATTGAAATCATAGTTGAATCTATTGCTCCAATTTGAATTGAATCATTAATTTCCGAAGGTGAGATACTCATTGTTGGAACACCCAGATATACGGTATAATATGAAGTGCTATCATTCTCGATTTTTACATCCTCTAAATATACAGAAGAATAACCGGGTGCATAGAATTTAAGATCATAATGTCCTCGAAGCATTGGTTCAATATAATAGCTTCCATCACTGCTTGTTAAAACATTATAATATTTACTATAAGGGTATTTTTGCTCAGCACTCACACGTGCTTCTTGAATAGGTTCTCCGTTATCATCAAAAACATATCCTTCTAATTTCCCAAATCCCGGATATATTCCAAAAAGTATATCATAAATATACCAATAATTAAAATTGAATGTTGTACTGCCATAGCTTCTAAACTTTAAACTCACATTTTGATCGTTGAACTGTTCCATTTCATCAAATTCAAAATAACTTCCACCGGATACTCCCCAATCATCATGCTCATCGAGATCCCATTGAAATATCATGTCTTCTTCATCGTCATGCATAACCCAAATCTCCATCATCTCGCCAGTATCAGTACTATAATCATCAATATACATGTTAAATATTATTTTATCATAAAACCAACTTCCTGAACCAAACTCAGGTGAAAATAACGCCATGTCATAATTTAATACTATTGGAGACCAATTTAGATATGCATATCCAGGTGACCACCTCCAATTTCCATCTGGTGGTTCTTGATGCCATCCTGCACTATTCCAGTCAATATAAAACAATTCATGATACCAACCATAAGGGATATTTGCATAAGATGAATCTGTGATTGAAGGGGCTGATTCACCTTCTTCATATAATGCTGTAGCATAGTAAGTGTAATATTCTAGTCGATTAACCATAAAATCGAAATAAGGCATTATAGGAATATTTTCAAAAAAAGACAATTTTCCTATATCTAACCTATAAAGATAATAACCTAATAATGTGTTACTACTGGAATCGGGGTCCTCCCATGTAAGTTCAACACCGTACTGTCCTATGTCTGCATGAAAGTTATTTGGCGCTGGTAAATCATTGTTTCTGTCGTACCCATAAACATTTGATGCGAAAAAAACAACAGCAAACGCGACTAAAACATATTTCTTACTACTCATTTCACACCTCCATGATGCTTAAATGTTTCGTAATTTCGTATGAAATAGTTGTCAAGTAGTTATACAATTTTCTTTAAGTTGGATAAACAGAAGTTAGAAAACTCACCACAGAGAGCACAGAGAAAGATTAAATGTAAATCAAAAATCTTCAATCGGTGTTCGATGTCCATAAATCAATTAAGCAGTGCTCTCACTTAATAATGTCATTTATTAAATTTTGAAGGACTTGAATTTTAACATTCCTTTTTCTTTCTCCTCGGCTAGGAGAAGGTTAAGATGAGGTATTCAATAAAGTTAAAATTCAAACTGAAAGATATCGCTGCTCGAGTAATTTATTATTAAATGATGAATGATGATCAACGATTTTAGATTTGAGAAGTTGAGTAAAATAAAATCTTAATTTACTAATCTTTCATTAACAGACACTTATTTATTCCGATTATCTCTTTCATATGCTTTTCTTGACACCAACACTCCACAAAAAAAAGTTGAATGCAAATTCTATCTGGAGGCACTCATGCGATTTTCTCAGGCATTTATTCCTACTCTTAAGGAAAAACCTGCAGAAGCAGAGATTCCCAGCCATACCTTGATGATACGCTCGGGAATGCTTCGCAAACTCGGTTCGGGTATTTATTCATATCTGCCATTGGCAAAGAAAGTTATTAATTATATTGAAACCATCGTTCGAGAAGAACTCAATGCGATCGGTTGTCAGGAAATTCTTATGCCTGTGCTTCATCCACGCGAACTATGGGAGATGTCCGGCAGATGGAATGTATATGGACCAGAACTCATGCGTCTCACAGACCGTCATGATAGAGAATTTGCACTCGGACCTACGCACGAAGAAGTCATTACACTTATTGCAAAATATGATATAAAATCCTACAAACAGCTTCCGATAAATCTGTATCAGATACAGACGAAATTCCGCGATGAGATACGTCCCCGTTTTGGTGTCATGCGTTCTCGTGAGTTTATTATGAAAGATGCTTACAGCTTTCATAAAGACAAGAAAAGTCTCAAAAAAACCTATGACGATATGTACAAGGCATATTCCCGCATTTTTGCGCGATGTGGATTGAAAAGCGTCGCCGTAGAGGCAGATGTGGGTGCTATCGGCGGTTCATCATCACATGAATTTATGGTGCTTGCGGAAACAGGTGAATCCGAAGTGCTGCATTGCAAATGCGGATATGCTGCCAACTTAGAAAATGCAAAGATCACTGCTCTGGACTGTAATGAGCATGAAGAAATGAAACAGCTCGAAAAAGTATCTACTCCTGACAGAAAATCCGTCGAAGAAGTGAGCGCTTTTCTTGGTGTGCTTCCAAAAAAACTTATCAAAACGATCGTATATAAAGCTGGTGATAATTTTGTCGCCATACTTATACGAGGCGACCGAGAAATAAATCCTGTTAAGGTAGCAAATTTCCTTCAATGTGTAAATCTTGAATTCGCAACTGAAGATGAGATTGCCGAGTTTACAAAATCGACTGCCGGCTTTGTAGGACCTGTCGGAAAGAAGAACATAAAGATATATGCAGACCTCAATTTGAAGGGCACGAAAAATATGATCACCGGAGTTGATGAAAAGGATTATCATTATAGAAATGTTAATCTGGAACGGGATGTACACATCGATGCATGGCAGGATTTCATTCAGGCAGAGAATGGCGACAAATGTCCCAGATGCGGCAAAGCAATGTCCTCATTCAGAGGTATAGAAGTAGGACAGATATTCCAGCTTGGCGACAAATACAGCACAGCTATGGAAGCTACCTACGATGCAGAAAATGGCTCTGCTGTTCCCTATCAAATGGGCTGCTATGGCATTGGCATTACACGAACAATGGCTGCGTCTATCGAGCAATTTCATGATAAAGACGGTATTATCTGGCCTATCTCAATTTCTCCTTATGATGTAGAACTGATCAATCTGTCACCTTCAGATGAAGATATTACTGAATTTTGCGATAATGTGTATGAACTTCTGCAAGATGAGTTCATTGATGTGCTCTACGACGACAGGGATGAGAAAGCCGGATTCAAATTCAAAGATGCAGATCTGATAGGAATTCCGATTCATATCATTGTGGGAAAAAAGAATTTCGAGAATGAAATGGTAGAGATAAAAATTCGCAAAACTGGCGAAAAAACAACCTGTGCCTTTGATGATATCTTAAATAAAATTTCTTCCTTGATAGACACATTATACGAAGAAATAGATAAAAATGTTACATAGTTTATTAAAGGATAAGCATATTATTCTTGCATCTCGCTCTCCACGGAGGGCGTTTTTGCTGGAGCAGGTGGGCTTGCACTTTGAACAAATCCCATCGCATATTGAAGAAAATTTCAACGGAATGCTGCCTGAAGAATTTGTACTCTATTATTCCCGGAAAAAAGCTGAAGAAGTTCAAAAATCGCATCCTGATTCACTTATTATCGGCGCAGATACGATCGTTGTATTGAACAATGAGATCATTGGTAAACCTCAAAATGATGAGGAAGCATTTCAAATCTTAAAAAAACTCTCAGGCAAATGCCACGAAGTATTAACCGGCGTTTCCATTCTCTTTCATGACTCGCAGCTTTCTGACATTGCAAAGACAAAAGTATTTTTCAAACTGATTTCTGATGAGGATATAAAAGAATACATTTCGACCGGCGAACCGATGGATAAAGCCGGCGCATACGGCATTCAGGGATATGGCAGTCAATTCATAGACAAAATTGAGGGATGCTATTTTAATGTGATGGGATTCCCCATTTCGCTTTTTTATGAGATGTATAGTAAGCTCATATGAAACTACATTCTAACTTCTTCATAATAATATTCTGGTTACCAAGCCCCACAGCCTGTGTGAAAATGCAAATTCATTGTCATTCTGAACCCTTCGACTGCGCTCAGGATAAACTCCGTGAAGGATCTCTAATTTCACAACATAAAGTCAGTTATGAGATTCTTCGCTAACGCTCAGAATGACAATTTATCATTTTTTAGTGTTTTAACACAGCTACCCAGCGTGGTAATCTTTTTCATCTTATTGGTAATCAATGTGTATCCAAGCAGGGGCTTGGATACAAGAGTACTGCATTATTTGTCATAGTTTCACCTTAATTGAACTATCAGCTTGTTGATAGCGGTGAACTCCTATGAAACTACATTCT
>JAUWPE010000054.1 GCA_030611765.1 Candidatus Cloacimonadota bacterium
AGCTTGATGCCGTAAGCTGTTATAGGTGGATAGCTCATAATGTCATATCGTATAAAAGCAAGAGAATCTTCGAGTGACAGGATTACATATTTCTTTTGTTCAAATTCTCCGAGAGAGAGAGGTTGGGTGATCGGTTTAGAAAAAGGTATAGTGGTATCTCCAAATAGTTCTTCTTCATAAAATACTAACAAAGAATCTGAAGCAATTGCAAGGACATGAGTATCGAATATATCATTTTTATAATGTCGTGAATAATGTATAAGCTCGTGAGCAGGATTGAATTTCTGAGCCGGTTTGTAGGATGTGATCTCGTCATAGGTCTGATATTGTAATGTGAAGGACATTTCCACACCGTAATTGCTTATGTTTGTGATTTCGAGCAGAGAATTTATACCTTCGTTGCTGAAGGAATTCGGTCTTGTTTTTGGTGAGAGTTTATAGTTGTGATATCGGTTCGTATCACTTGGTGTCCATGTGCCGGGTTTGGTTTGGAAAAATGGCTCGTAACAGGTGCCGTAGGGGAAATAGGAATAGGGATTTCCAAGGTCTTCAATACCATCTGCCTCGATGAGCTTTACACCGCGACGGGAAGATTTGGCATTTACCATATTTGCATCAAAGCGATTATACCACCCATCATCGACTTCGACAAGCTCATCATAAATAACATAATCGTCTATGTGCCAGATGCACAATCCGCCATTTGTTTCTGCTTCGAGATGAATATCATAAGTTGGAAGGAAATAATCAAATTCGTAATTAATTAGTTCAGTTACAGGATTCATCGGATAAAGGGGTACTCGTCCGGTTTCATCTAATTTAATGACCGGCGCACCCTGATTGTCCAGCTCGACTTCGCGGTTCTCAATAAGAAAATATTCTTTATTATTGATGGGAATTTTTACAAATTGAGGATGGACAGCATCCGGGAGTTCTGCAGCAGAAACAGTGATATCCGAAGGCGAATCTACTATGATAAATTTTCCTGAAGCTTCAAACTCGTTTCCCCAGATCAAAATACGTGACCACGCAGATGGAAGGGTCGGGAGCACTGCTTCGATGACGAGAGAATCAGGTGGAGTTTGCATGGTGTCTATTAGAACTGCGGAACCAAAACCACCGCTGTCCATAATATCCCAATAACCAACTGCGGGAAACATATTGGATGTATTATACAAATCAACAAAGCCAAGTCCGTGACCGAATTCATGAAAAAATTCCGCATTAATAGAACCAAATCCATAGATGAAATGTCTGCTTTTATAAAAATCCTGAGAAATGGTTTCGGGAGAATTGCCACCTGCTTTTACGAAAAAAGTGCTGTCATTGACTGCAATAGAATCATCTCTTAGATGGAAATAGCAGGCAGGAATATCACAGGGAGTATCCCAGAAAACATCGTGCTGCCAGTCTGAGCCGGCATGGATGATCATAATGTGATTATATTCTGAAAATATGATGTCAGGAGTATGTTCGAATTCCGTTGTGTCCGCAGTTGTAATAGCATCCTTGAAATACTGGATTAGTCGGTCAGATTTTAGATCCCAATCTTCAGTGTCAGGCCAGTAATATGCCATCTGCTGAGGCATTTGATATGCAGTGTCAGCTTGATGAGGGAATATCTTAAAATGGAAGTTTTTCTCCTGAAGAGGATTAAAAGTGTTCAGCTCACCGAGACTTGCAGTCTGGTAATAGTACTGCATTGCCTTAACAGTCTGATGGAAGAAGGTTGAGTCATGAGGTGGAGAACCGATAGTACTTATCGAATCCTTTACACCATTAACTTCAAAGTAGTCCCAATGTCCAAAATCGAATTTGCCGTTTCCTGTTGTCTTAGGGTTATCATCAGGAATGAAATCCACGAGTATGACCAGCAAATCCACCCCTTCAAAACCATCTTTTGTTAAACTGGAGAGTTTTTTAGATAATCCCTGGGTAGTATAAATTTTTTGATGTACTTCATAAGGAAGTTTTTTTAATTTGTCTTATCTGTTCTGCATTTCCTGAGCCTGTAACCGTTTGAATGTATAAGACGGAGCCTTGGCAAAAAGAAACAGAGGGATAGAGAGAAAGAGCAATGTGTATATGAGAGTTCTTGTAATTTTCATACGTAACGTTCCACTATTATTTCTACTCTGTGATGTAGAATCAATTTATTTTTTATGTAGTTTATACTTAGTTTAGAATGTAACACCTAATGAGAAGGTCTTATTATTAGTAGTCAGCTCACCGGCAGGTTGAAGAGCAAAGTCAAAATAGAGATCTTTTCCTTTTGAGAATTCGTAACTGATACCCCCGCCGAAAGAGATACCTTGAATATGACCCGCAACGTCGTTCACATACCCGACACGAAGAGAGATAAGGTTGTAGTATTTATACTCGACACCAATATTCTCGATCATAGCATCGAGCTCTTGTTGGAAGTTGTCATCACCCCAGGAGGTGAAGATACGTTTCCAGAGTGGGTCATTATTGACCATCATTTTATTGATATCACCGGTTACAGTGAGCTTATTGTATTTATCGTCGAAGATTCTATAGGAAAGACCCAGCTTAAGGTTAAGAGGCATGGGCTGTTTCGATTCTGTGTTTTGGTAGCTCATATCCGGACCGAAATTCTGAATATTTACACCAAAGTCGAGTCTGGGAATAAAGAAATTCTTCTTGAGAAGTCCAAGGTCAACGACAAAGGTGTAACCTATTCCTGCTGCAGTCATACCAACTCCTTCGATAAGTGGTGCCAGATCACTGATAATACCCTTGAGGTTGATACCAACACCAAGTTCGTCATTCAGCTTCGTTCCATAAGAACCGGCCGCAGCAATTTCATAACTATTAAAGCTTCCACGATACACTCCGTCAGTGTCACGGGCTTCCTGTTCGCCATAGGTCATGTAGGTTATGTTCAATCCGATTGTACCAATTCCTTCGAAGTATTGTGCGTATCCAAGATATTCATAGTACATGTCATCGAGGACGTCACCAAACCAGTTTGAGTGCATAAGACCGAGTTCAGAATTATCCTGAAAGGCAAGTCCGCCCGGATTCCACCAGGATGCAAAACCTCCTTCAGCAATAGCAACATAGGATTGTCCCAAACCGTTTGGGCGTGAGCCGGGGTCAATAAGAAGGAAAATACATGTTGCTTCTGAACCTGCAAAAGCGAACTGTGTAAAAGTTACAGTAAAAAGAACGATTAAAAGAAGCGATATGCCGAGTTTATTTTTTATTTTCATGATAAAAACTCCTTTTTATAATTTTATATTTCATGGGAAAATACCTCAAAATGCCTTACATCCGTGTGAGGTTCACGAGTTATGTTATGACCTAACAAATAACAATATATGTCACTCCTAATAATTTTTTATCTGGTGCCGAAGGCCGGACTCGAACCGGCACGAACCAAGGTTCGCTGGATTTTGAGTCCAGTGCGTCTACCAATTTCGCCACTTCGGCAATGGCTAAAAGCTAAGATGAGCATAATTGATGTCAAATTTTTTCTATCTATCCAGTTCGTGGTCGATTGGTTTCAAGGTATCTTCATCAGTGCCCGTTTTTGCTTTTATCAATTCAAGTTTTAGTCGCAATAATGCAGCGGTTTCTGCATCGGTTTCATTCTGGATCATTATCTGATATATATAGACAAGCTCCTTGTTTAAACCTAGCTCTTCATATATCTGAGCTAAGAGCTGGTAGTATTCATTTTTCTCTTCTTGTGGGGCAACTTCAATAATATAATTAAGTGTGTCAATGGCATAAAGAAATTGCTGATTCGCTACAAGTCCGTCGATAAACATCTCATAGGAATTTGATTTCAAATCTGAATCAGGAAAACGGTTGAGAAGGGCGATGGTGGTCTCGACTGTCTTATCCCATTTGTTCTGTGTTTTATATACAATTGAAAGATTATAATATACAGAATCCAGCCACGTGCTGTGAGGGTAGGTTTCAATTAATGAGGTATATTCCTTTATTGCTTCGTCATAGTTTTGTATTGTTACATAATAGTTTGCAAGCTCGAAATGAAGCTTTGGCACCTTTGAACTTTTTGGATATTTTTTTATAAACTGGGTATATATCTCGGTTGGATTCTCATAAAATCCGAGATAATAATTACATTTTTCGATCTGAAGGAATGCATGATCCTTGTCTTTTAAGGAGCTGTTAAAATATATAAAATGTGTGTAATATAATTTTGCTTTTTCATAATCCATTAGAGAAAAATAAATATTTCCTATCTCCCTCAGAGACAGTATTCCGTAGTCATCAAAAGGATAATCTTCATAATTTTTATCAAATACTGATATCGCAGTGTTTGTGCTATCCAAAGCAACATAGGATTTGCCTGCAAAGTACATTGCTTCAGCAGCAAATAGCCCATCCGGATTGCCCTGAACATAATTTTCTAAATCCTGAATTGCTTGATCATAAAGTTCATTATCAAAATGTAATTTTCCTGAAAAGAACACGAGCACTGAATCGTGGGCTTGTGTATCTTCATCAACAATAGGAGTTGACTCATACTGAGCATGAAGGCATGTTGCAATTATGAGCAAGAGCAGAAGGAATATGTTTTTTTTCATGAATCTATTCAAGCTTCACAGAGACTATCTTGGACACGCCTTCTTCTTCCATTGTGATGCCATAAAGGTAGTCGACCGCTTCGATAGTCCGCTTGTTGTGTGTTATGATAAGGAACTGCGTATCAGTCGAAAACTTATTCAACAGCTTAAGAAATTTGCCTATATTGGAGTCATCAAGGGGCGCATCGATCTCATCGAGAATACAGAAGGGACTTGGTTTAACAAGATATATCGAGAACAGCAACGCTATCGCAGTAAGTGCTTTTTCTCCACTTGAAAGTAAGTTAATATTCGTGATCTTTTTTCCTTTGGGATTTGAATATATCTCAATTTTGGAATTAAGTGGATCTGACGGATTTTCCAGCTTGAGCACGCCCTTGCCGCCATCAAAAACTTCTTTGTAGATCGTATCAAAATTTTTCTGAATGATTGTGAAGGTTTTCATGAACATCTTTTCTGCAGTTTCATTGAGTTGAGAGATCGCTTCCTGAAGATTGGTTTTGGAATCAACCAGGTCTTTTTTCTGCTCATTAAGGAATTCCAAACGTTTTTTCTGAGTTTCATAATCATTGATCGCAGCAAGGTTTATGGGTCCCAGATTTTCAAGACGCTTTTCTTGTTTTTCTCTATCTGTTCGCAGCTCAGCCGGATCAAGCTCTTCATAATCTTCGGTTTTATCATGTGATATATCATGATGATAATGCTGAATAACATCTTCTTTCAAATGCTCGATCTTCAGCTTTGTCTCCTGGATTTTAAGCTCGACCTCGTTCTTATCTCGGGAAAAAACTTCTTTCTTGAATTCGAGGTCATGAAGTTTCATTTTAAGCGTATTGAGTTCTTTTCTTAATTCGTGGAATTCGTTTTCAATGGATACATTTTTATTTTTGAAAGTACTCAGTTCATCCACTTTTTCTTTAAAAGAGACCTCAAATTTCTCGGTTTCTTTCTGCAGATTTTCAATCTCATCTTTCAAAGGTTCGATCGAATTCTGCAATTTCTCGAACTCCTGTTCATTTGCAAGTGCAGTTTCCTTTATTCTAATAATGTTCTGTTTGATATATGCCATATCTTTTTCGAGTTTGGTGACTTCAATTTTCTGATCATTCACCAATCCTTCATAACGATACTGCTCTCTGCGGGTTGTCTTTAGTGTTGCCTGAACAGATTCCAGTTTTTGTTGAAGGGCTTTTTCCTCATGTTCAGGGATTTCATTGAGCTTCACCTCAACTGATTTCAAACCTTTAAAGATCTCAGTTTGCTGGGTATCCATTTCTGTAAATTGCTGCTTATTATCTTTCACCAGCTCTTGGAAATTATCTTTTTGAATAGTGATATTAATGAGCTGTTTCTGTTCTTTTTCGAGAAGTTCAGATGTAACAGCAATATCTTTTGTTACGAACTGAATTTTCTTTGTAAGCTCCGATTTTTTCTTGGAAATATCCTCGATCGAGTCTGAAAGTTGAGAATGTTCCTTTTGCAAGGTGGCTATATTTTTATCAATATTTTGTAATTCTGCTTTGCGGCTGAGAAGACCCTTTGAAGAGGCGTCGATCCAGTGAGTAGTTACCACTCCGCGATTGGAGTATATCTCGCCATCCTTAGTGATAAAATAGAAAATATTATCATCATTTTGATACTGAGAAACAAGTGAGAGGGCGATATCCCGGTTCTCAACAATGTAGTAATTTTCAAGCAGTTTCGGATGCACGATCTCGTTCTTTAAAATAATTATTTCTGCAAGAGGAACGGCATTTTTGATCTTTATGATCGCATTATTTTTTTTATGATTTGAATACTTTATGATGAGCTGAGAGGTTAGCTTTTTCTCTTGCAAAAAGGAGATGATCTCCCGAATATCCTGCTCTTCACAGATTGCAGAAAGAAGGATATTTCTTAGTGTCTGTTCAACGAGACCGATAAACTCATCCTTCACTGAAATATTTTCTGCGAGAGTAGTAATGTTTTTATTACTGAAATTTTCTAAAAGCGCTTTCGTACCGTCAGAATATCCTGCAAAATTTTTCTCCCATTCTTTGAGCTGCTGTTTTTCATTCTCAAAAGCTTTTATACGCAGAAGAATATCATGAGATTCATCAACCAGTTGTTGCTCTTTCGCTTTGATCTCTTCCATATTTTTCTCGTGAGAGAGCTTCTTTTCACGAAGTGCATGAAGCGATTGTGTGCTTTGCTTTTGCTTTTCTTCATGCTCTGTTACGAGCTCGCAAAATTTCTCATATTTTGTGCCGTAATCATCAATTTTAACTTTGATCCTGTTAAGCTGTTCAGAAATAAAGCGCTGCCTGATTTCCAGCTCATTTTTTTTATTAAGTATTTTTTGTTTTTTGGACTGGAATTCATTTATTTTATGATAGATTTCATCATTTTCTTTGTTTAGATTATGAACATTTTCTTTGATCTCTGCGAGTTTTTTCTCGTATTTTTCAGTTTGCTCTTTTTGGAGAGTAAGAGATTCTTTTGTCTCTTCGAGTTTTTTGTATTCTTTTTCAAGAACATCTGAGCCGGATTCTTTTTGCAGTTTGATCGCTTTGATTCGTTCGTGAGTATCTTCGAGTTTAATTTTATTATTTGTAATTTGTTGCTTGTTCAGAAGTATCTGCTTTTCAAAGGAATTGATCGCGTCTTCGATCTCACGCTGCTTTGCCTGCTCCTTTTTGAGCTTATCCTCGATTGCAAGAAGTGCTTGTTCTTTTTTAGTAAATTCAGTATCGCATTCAGTGAGTCCTTTGTTGTTTTGTGTGATCTTCTGCTCCAGAGCGAGAAATTTCTCATTCATTGGAGCGACTTGTTTGTGCATTTTGAAGAATTCGATTCCAGCCAATTGAATCTTAATTGTGTTTATCTTGTTGTTAAGATTTTGATACCGTTTTGCTTTTCCAACCTGATGTCGAAGTGAGCCAACCTGGTATTTGACTTCAGAAATAATATCATCGAGCCGGATAAGGTCATTTTCCACGGAATTAAGCTTGTTCTCACATGTACGCTGGCTCTGGTTATACTTCATTATGCCGGCAGCTTCTTCAAACAGATAGCGCTTGTCCTCATCCGAGCTGTTGAGCAGATCATCGATCATTTTCTGTTCTATGAAGGAATATGCTCTGCGTCCCATACCAGTGTCATAAAAGAGATTGAGAATGTCTTTCAGGCGGCAGGCCTGTCCATTGATCATATACTCACTCTTGCCATCAGCATAGAGTTTTCGCGTAACCTTAACCTCTTCATATTCAACAGGCAGGATCTTCTTGTCATTTTCAATAATGATAGAGACTTCTGTGAAACTGTGGGCACTTCGCTTTCTTGTACCTTTAAAAATAACATCGCGCATGGTTCCGCCGCGAAGTCTGTGCGCATTCTGCTCGCCCAGAACCCAGTGAATCGCATCAGAAATATTTGATTTTCCGCAACCATTGGGTCCAACAATGCCGGTCAGTCCCCTAGCAAAACTAAGTTTAATTGGTTCGCCAAATGATTTGAAACCGACAATTTCAAGTTGAGACAATTTCAATGAAACTCCTTATAAAAAGTTTAAAATCCTGTTTCCAATCCAAAATGCACCGTGCCCTGCAGGGGATTTGTCCAAGTGCCGTCCTGATAGCCGATTCCGTAATCTATTTTGATAATACCGATTTTGCTTTTGAGACGAACACCCAAACCAACACCGATCAGACTTTTATATTCTTCACAATAGCCATAATCCACAAATGCAAAAGCACGTGAATCCCGTGATAGCAGGTATCTGTATTCAAAACTGATGATACCGAATTTTGAAGCAGTAAATTGGTTGTCAACAAATCCTCTTAAGCTCTCATACCCGCCAAAGGAAAACTTATCATAGATTGAGAGGGTGTCATTTTTGGTAAAGATGAGTTTGGTGAGTCCTTTCATATAAAAGACATTATAATAATTTATCGGTATGAGCACTTCCACTTCCTCAGAAATGAGCTGATCATAGGATTTTTTCGAGCGCCAGCGGATCGTGTAATTAGTCGTATTTTTATAACCTTTTCTCGGATTGATAGGATAGTCGAGTTTATTGATCTCAGCAATTGCTCCTACTCCATTTCTGTCAATGCTGACAGTATCTTCAAGCGAGCTGCTGTAGGTGTATTGGAGTCCTATTTTGGTGTAATTTTTCATAGTGAAGAAGGATGCGATCTGAAGGTCGGTATTAACGTATGTTGTATCCACAGTTCTTCTTCGCAGAGATGCTTCAGCTGAAATCTGTTGAGCAAAAATAAAGGGCTCGCGGTAGGATATATAAAATTCTGATGATTTGGAAGTAAGCTTATTCCACTTGAGCTGCACTTCTCTGTCAGTCCCGATAATATTAAGAAAGGAAAAATCGATAAAACCGGTAAGGCGTTCTGCAAATGTGATATCCTCTTTTGAAGAAGCCAGCCCGAGCACACCCTGGAAATGATTCATGCTTTTCTCTTTTATGATGATCATTATCTGCCAGTTATTCAAAGGTACCATTTCAACCGATTCGATATATTTTTTATGAAGCAAATTCTGCTTTGCCCGCTCTATCTTTCTGGAATCATATATCTCATTCTGTTGAAAGTTCAGAAGAAGTTCGAGTGTTTTTTCTTTTGTAACCGTATTTCCTATAAAGATAATATCCGAAATACGCACTAACTCGTTTTCATGAACATTATAATTGAGAAAGAGTGAATCCTCTACAATCCTCATGCTGTCGAGAGTGATCTTGCAGAATGGGTAGCCCTTTTCGGAATAAATTTCAGCGATGGCTCTCATGTCATAATTGGCTTTTTGAATGGAGAATGGAGAATTCTTATGCATCGAAAGAAAGCTTTTCAATTTTTTCTGTGAGAAATATTTATTGCCCTTGAACGTGATGTCTGCAACGAGAAGTCTTTGCCCTTCATCGATAGTGATAGTTATCGAGACACCTTTTCCGTCGTTGGATGGTTCTACTTTAGGAGGTGGAATTTTTGTGAGGTAAAATCCTCTGGAGAAATAGAGCTGAAGCACGTTCTCAATATTTTCATTCAGTTTGTCATACGAGAATTCTTCTCCAGTTTTAAGGGCAAGGGCTTGTATGATCTCAGCATTGGTGAAGTGGGAATTGCCGGAGATCTCGATTGTTTTAATGGTTAATTCGTTTGCTAACATGAGGGATTTGAAAAATAAAAGAGATACACTTAAAATGATAATACAGAATATTGTCTTATTTATTTTTCTTATCATAAAGAATTTAACAATTCCTCGCAATAAAAAATAATGGAACGGGTAAATGCAGAATAGTATTTATCACTGTTTTAGCTTTTCCTGTTAACATGTTGAATCTACCAAGAACGGATGTCATTCCCGTGAAAACGGGAATCCAGTATTCTTTCTTTAGATACTGATGCAATGAGCATTTTATATGCATAATATGGCTTTCAGTTTCATTCTTCAAACCATTCTTCTGAAAGGTCTTTCCATTCAGGATTTTCTTTCTCAATTAGTTCAAGTTTCCATTTTCTATTCCATTTCTTCAGTCGTTTCTCTCTTTGAATAGCGCTCATAATATCATTTGTCATTTCATAGTGAACAAGTTTATCAACACCATATTTTTTTGTAAAACCATCAATGAGTTTATTCTTATGCTGGTACATTCTGTTCTCTAAATTATTTGTGACTCCAATGTAGAGCGTGCCGTTTCGTTTGCTTGCAAGTATGTACACGAAGTAATTTTTATCCATATGATTAAACTAACTATATAACATTTCTGGATTCCCAATTCCCGATACATCGGGAGGAATGACAGTGGGGGAGAGAGGGCATTTTGGGGTGAATAACAAATCGATTTTCTATGAGTTCATACAATTTCATTATAGATATGGAACTAAATTAGGTGAATAATAATGGTAACTTTTAAGCATACTTATACCAACTTTTGCTTTGGCTTTTCTTTAAGAATATTGAACACATAAAAAAAGCAGTGTCATTCCCGACCTGATCGGGAATCCAGTATTCTACTGACCTTGAATTGTAGAAGCAATAAAAAATCAGTTAGTATTTATACCTCCGTTTTGTATTATTTGAAATTCTATTCATCAAACCATTCTTCGGATAAGTCTTTCCAAACCATATAATTAGATTTATTATATCCCATATCTGGATTCCCAATCAAGTTGGGAATGACAACGAAGAGGGAATATTAATGGGAAGTGTTCACTCAATTTTGTCTTCCGCATATAAATCCTTGTATTCAATCATCTCACCATCTTGCTTATGCATTTGACCACAAATTGGGCATTCACAAACTATATTTCCATTAATTTCCGTTTTTATCAGTATCGCTGTGCAGACTTGGCAGGTTAATTGGCTTTTCATTTCTTGTACCCTTAATTAATGGATATTAAAATGTTTTTTCATGCCTAAGTCAGATCCTTCGGAGAATATTTTGTTTTTTCCATAAAAATGCGGGAGATTTTAATATGTTTTCTCCTATATCCCTATTAGAAAAAATTTTATTAATATCTAACTCGCCAATATCATAAAAATTTTGAATAATTACTTTTTCTTTATCGGAGAGGTTTATAAGAGGTTCTAAAAAATTAATAACACCTTCTTTTAAATTTTCAATTTTCAAAAATGTTCTGTGTGGCAACATTGGTATTAAGCTTTTATTAATATCTGACTGTGTCATATTTTCAAATTTTAATTGAATCAATTCAAAAATAGATGGTTTAGCAATTAAACCATAACAAAGAATTAACGGCTTTATGATTCGCAAATTGTCCCCGATTAAGTCGGGAATTGAGCATGAGGTGTGATATATATCAAATAAATCCTTGGGAGTATAACGACTTAGAAGTGCAATAATTTTTCCTGCCAACAGTTCTTCAAATGATAAGCATAAATAGCTTAAATCTGTATCTGTCAATTTACAATTTTCCAGTGTTGGTGAAACAAAAGGCTGTCGTAATAAATAATTTATATCTAACTTTATCATATCATTTGAACGGGATATACCCCGATAATGAAAAGCAAACTGTGTTAGAGCATGAACATCTTTGGCTATTAAAATATTATATTCATCGGAAAATATCTTCTTTATTTCTGTAGTTATTAATAACCTTTCTTCCTGCATCTTTGCTTTAGATAGTGCGGCAATATAATTCAGGTCAATATCAATGGATAATCGTGGAACATCAAATTTGAATAGATTTAGAGCAGTACCACCTTTCAATACAAATTTATCTTTTGTAACAGCATTCTCATTAAGAATATCTAAAATATCAACTATCCGATATGCTTTTTCCAAAATGTTTTCCAGAAATCCTGTCTCAACAGATTTTCGTTGAAGTTCTTTCGCTGATAAATTAAGCATTAATATTCATCCAAATAATCTAACTGTTTTGGAACCATTAGGTTCCATCTGGAAACAAGTTTATTGCCTTTCCGTTTACTTGGTATCAAAAATAAACGGGTGATAGTTCTGTTCTTTTCTAAGGTTGTAAGTATCTTATCAGGAATATACCAAAATTTCTGAAAGCGTTCTAATAACCAACCTAAACGCATAGAAACAGTTTTTATTGGATAATATTGTAGTATTTCCATTAATTTATCAAAATTTAACCACTTAAATCCTTCTATACTTTTTAAAAATTCTGGTATTCCCCAAAAGTGATCTGGATGCATTAATCCTTCTAATATTATTCTCTCTTTTGAAAAAGTATTTACTTTTATATCATCTATTATTTTCTTTTCTATACCAAAAGATACATCAACGCGATAGAATTGATAATGAGCATTTTGAAAATCAAAAGAGGAAGGTTTATGCTTTAATGATTTTGAAACACCTATTTGATAAACATCACCCAAACTATGAGCAACTCCTTTTATTTGCAAGGCTGAATGATATACAACAACTGCATTTACCTGAACCTTTCCGGCAACTAATAATGGGTCTATCAAAGTAAGATCATCATAAAATTCATCAGGCTTCCTGAAATAGTAAACCCCTGTCTTTATACGAATTGCTCTTTTACTTTTCAATAGGCGCTGAATATTTAAATTGGCAATAGGGACATTCCCTTTATAAAATTGGATTACTTCGTTTCGGTGAACGATTCTTTTATGCTGCAATGTCCGATATAATTTTCCTGTGGTTTTAGGAAAATGAACTGGCTTATCGGAATTAATATTCAAATTTAATTTACTCATGATAATTGCCCTTTTATACAAATTTAGTATCAAAAGTTGATATTAAATATTAAATGTCAAACAATTTCTGATATATATTTATTTAGTATCTTAATTTGATATTATGACTACACTATCAAGCAATTATTTTACATATAACAAAAATTATTCAATTATCTCTCCATCTTGATTATGCAGTTGCCCACAAATTGGGCATTCATAAACAGTAATTCCATTTATTTCAGTCTTAATCAGTATCGCTGTGCAGA
>JAUWPE010000160.1 GCA_030611765.1 Candidatus Cloacimonadota bacterium
AGAATTGTCCTCTGCTCCTCTTCATTGGCTGCTGATCGATAAGCCATAGCACATACCGCAGATTTTCCAAATGCGTATTATTGCTCATGTCCGTCCTGTGCCAGATGAACCCGCACTTCCTGAAATAGTATTCCTTTTTCATTTTCTATTTTTCATCTAACTCCGTGTGACGCACCGGCATTATAGCGACCTCACGAATTCTTTTAAATTGTCTATGAAGATTGCTCTTTCATTTCCTTCGAGTTCTAATAAATCATCATATTTAGTTTCGTTCCGATAGTCCAGAATTGATTTTTCAATGTAGTTTTGTAGTTTCTTAGGTTCAACTGCATCTAACTCTACTTGACCCAATCCATTCCATTTAGCAGATCTAGAGTCACCCATTTTTATTGGAGCAGGGGGAAGATTCCATTCAATTACTTGATGTTCTAAAAGCAATCTCCTATCAACCGTAACGTCAACGCCAAGTCTAAATAAATTATCTCCAATGGATCGTGGAATATCTTCTCCTGACGGATCATAATCTCCAAAATATACAATTACTATTTCGTGAGTATTTTGAGCTTCCTCGAATCTATATTTAGCTTCGTTTAAAAAAGTTAATGACGGATAGCCCTTGCACGGAGCTAAGGCAACATTATACTTACTACAGATTGGCTCAAATATTCCCTGCAATGCCTTCTTCTCTATCCATATTTCAATATAGGTGTCTTGATTTTCCCACATGTTCTTGCGATATGATTCCATCCATAGTTTGATTTGTTGCTCTGCTCTATTTTGTTCTTGTTCAACCGTAGTTTCCTCATAATCTGTGATGCCTAATACTTCACGGTCATGGTCTGAAAACGTGTCAAAGGAAACATATCCATCCCATCTTGCTTTTATCATAGCAGATACAACACGCTTGTAATGTCGTATCGTATTGGTCATTCCACGACTTACCAATCTATAGTGTAATGCCCTGAGAGTCAAAACACCTTTTTGGTAATTTTGAATTTCGTCTATAGAATTTTCAATTATCCAATTTCTTGTAAATTGATCTTTTTCCATTTTCTTCATTTCCATTTTCTTCATCTCCGTTTTCGTGTTTTTCGCCTGCCCTGTAAGGAGGGACGACTGTATCGGGGTGTATTTCGTGGTTGCATTTTCTTCACTTTGCACTTTTCACTTTATATTTTTCATTGCTTTGGCGAATCCCGATAAGCTGGTGCGGGTATGCTGGTATGGATTCTTACTCAGCGAATCGCTCCTCACCTTATCTGCAAGATGAATATATTTGAATGTGCTCGTCGGAGTCGCATGTCCGAGCCGGTACTGAATGATCCGATCATCCAATTCGTTCGCCTTGCAATAGGTCGCATATACGTGCCGGAATGTATGCACATGAATATTCTTCTCAATACCTGCCCTTTTAGCGATCCTCTTTATCGTGCTCTGCACGGAAGCTCTGCTGAGTGGAGGTCCGTCACCCGCTTCCCAATATTTGTGATGCTGGAACAGTGGGGATTCGGTGTGCCAGTTTTTCACATCGGTGATCGCGCCCCAATACATACACCAATTCTCGGCAATGATCCCTCTCTCAATTATCTCGCAAAAAGGGAAACTCCGCTGCCTATATGACTTTGTGCTGCCAACGATATTAATAATAAACCGTTTATTCCCTTTCGCCACTTCATCGAGATGGATATTGCCAACCTTGAGCTGCACTAATTCGCCCAACCGGATCCCGGTATCTGCAAGGAGTGCAAGCATTGCTCTGTTCCTCATCGCAACCCAGTTGCAATCTCCACAGGCAAACATCATTTTCTGGAACTCTTCGGGTGTGAAAAGGTCTGGGGATGTATATTCTTCGTGCCCTATTTTGAGGTTTTTCGTAGGATTCGGTTTGCCGGTTCTTTGCTCATACCACTTGTAAAATGCCCGAACTGCGGACTGCTCTAACCGAATGGTATTGAGACGTTTCAAAGGTCTGATCTCAAGGAAATATTGCTGCAATTCATCCTCTGTGATATCATGAATTCGTGTGCCTGTAGCTCGCTCCAACAGTCCAAGTTTGATGATATAATTATCAGCAGTGGATGGCGAAAGCGACCGAAGCCCGATCAAATAATCCCTGAATTGTGAAAATAATTCATTCATAGGCATTCTCCTATCATTTTTACTATATCGACAGTTACTGCGTTTCCGCACATTTTATATCTTTGCGTATTTGATATTTCTTTTATCTCTCCATCAAAATCACCATACTTTGTAAAATTATCTGGAAATCCCTGTAATCGTTCGCATTCGATAGGGGTAAGTCTGCGGATTTTACTATTCTCATAAACCCCGATTGCTCCGTTATGGTCTAATGTCGGTGTTTTATCTTTAGAGATACCACCCCTGCGGGTTTTACTGCTTCCGTGTGCTGTATTAAGATCGATTGCATACAAGCCGGTTTTAGCACCAAGCCCACCGCCATCTTTAATGGTTCTCGCACAACCTTCTGGTGAATAAACCCTCGTTGCTTCTGAATCTTTGCCAATAATTCCTATCTGATTACATTTTATATAGGTTTCGTCTGCCCACCGTTGTCCGTATCGTGTACCCAAACACGATGCCCTTGATTCTTTTCTTCCTTGCTCTGATTGTATCGTTTCATTGATGCTATTACTTTCTCTGATAGGAAATACTTTTGGTTCACCTCTTCCTCTAAGATGTCCGATAAAGTAAACCCGCTCTCTATTTTGGGGTAATATCCATCTTGTATTAACAAGCTGCCATTCGCAGTCATAAAGCCCAATGTCGGCAAGCTCTCGCAAAATTTCGATAAAGTCTTTTCCTTCATTGGCTGAAAATAGCCCCTTGACGTTTTCAAAGATAAATATATCGGGCTGTAAATCCCTGATAATTCGAGTTGCTTCATAAAAAAGTGAAGAACGCTTGCCTGCAAACCCTTTGCGTTTTCCAGCGATTGACAAATCCTGGCAGGGGAAACCGAAGGTAACGATCCATCTTCCTTTTGGCAGCTCATTAGTGTTAATTGTTTTGACATCACCTAATCCTTTCGCTTGTGGAAAAATATATTTATATACCGCATTTGCATATTTATCTATGTCGGAATAATATACTTCACCAAATTTTAGTCCTGCGTTTTCAAGACCTAAATGAAAGCCACCTATGCCGGAAAATAAATCGAGCAGTTTCATGTTATTTTCTTCACTTTCCATTTTTCATTTTATCTGGTTCTTTTTTCGTGTCTTTTCGTGCTTTTCGTGGTTAATAAAAAAGGCGCACCAGTGAAAGGAGGACAGGGATGAAAACCCTGCTCTGTGAAAAAAACCATCCCCTGGAGAAAAAAGCTCCATGTTTGTATGGGAAAATTCCACAGAAAATGCGATGCGCCCTGTATAAAAAATAGGTACACCGGCGGAAGGAGTACGAGAATGAAAAGCCCGCTCTGCGTATTAAAAAACCTATTGGAGGTAAAAGTAACGCAGAACACCGATGCACCTGTTAATACAAAAATCTCATTCCTAAGCCCAAAACGATCCTCATTCCCAAGCCCCTGCTTGGGAATGCTCTTTATTCTACTCATTTCTTGCTCTTTCTAATCCCAGGTATCCTTGTTATAATACCTGGAAATATCCACTCAGCAAGCACCATTGTTGTTAATAGTGGGAAAAAAAGATATGAAAATAACAGCAATCCTCTGAAATCAAAATCATCAAAAAGTTCATCGAGCATACTTATGATTTTCATTTCTTCCTCAATTCCTTTTGAAAGATCTGCGAGCCAATAAATAAAAAATGATATAGGTTATTATTCCCGATACCACAGCCCAGAGTAATGATTTCAGAAATGAAAAATGTGCACAAAGTCCAAACATGAGCAGTGCAAACAAAAACACCGCACAGCTTGCTATAAATAATAATATTCCCATGTTTACCTCTCTTTCTTTCGTGTTTTTTCGTGGTTTCATTATATCTCCAAGTTCGTCTGTCCGCCCCATGTCTGACCGATTAGCTCATCAGCAATATTCTTCGCCGAAACATGGATCAGCCAGCTAGTTTT